>JBOHTW010000319.1:0-29832 GCA_050733835.1 Vulcanimicrobiaceae bacterium
CGTCGCTACATCGCGTTGCTGTTCGATTCCACCAAACGCGACCGCGCGGTGATGCAAGCCAATCCGCTCGATCCGATCGATCTGAGCTTCGCCAACCCCGCCGGCGGTTACCGGACCAAATCCGTCATTTTCTCGTTCCGGCGCATTCGCATCGGCGAGCAGATCACCCGAGTCTTCGTCTCGGCGACCGATATCACCGAACGCGTCCAGCTCGAACAAGAAATGCGCGAAACCGAAGAGCGCAAGGAACGGCAACTCGAACTGATGCTCGACCTCGTACAAGCCGATCCGGCCGGCCTGGCTGATTTCATCACGACGATGGAACGCGACTTGAACGACATCAACTCCACGCTACGCGCGGACGACTTTTCCGAAAAAGGTGGCGTCCCCGCGTCGGTATTGCGCCAACGGCTCGACACGATCTACCGCTGCGTCCACAACATCAAGGGCAACGCGGCTCTGGTTGGAATCAACGCCATCGCGCAATCCGCCGACGGCTTCGAGACCAAGCTCAGTGAGATGCGGCAACGCTCTAAGACGACGGGCGAAGACTTCTTGGCAGCGGTCGTCTGTCAAAGTGAACTGAGCATTTACCTCACCGATATCACGGGACTGCGCGACAAGCTGGCTGGGATGCAGCAGCGGCCGGTACCGCAGCCGGTCGCAGCGAAGCCGGCTCCGGCTGCGCCGCCCGCCTTGGAGTCACTATCGTCGTTCGCCGCGCTTGCGACCCGGATCGGCGAGGAAAACGGGCGGTCCGTGCGGCTTGCGACCGACGGCTGCGACATCGGGTTGCTCCCGGAAAGCGCACAGAGCGTCATGAAGGACGTGCTGATCCAACTCGTGCGCAACAGCGTCGTCCACGGCATCGAGGAACCCGCGGCGCGCGTCGCTCAGGGCAAGCCCGCCGTCGGGACGATCACGATCGCGACGGTTCTCGACCGAAAGCGGCCCGGCAGCGCCTCGCTCGTCTACCGCGACGACGGACGCGGCCTCGATCCGGACCGCATCGCGAAGCGCGCCGCCGAATGCGGTATCATCTCGCAGGCCGACCTGCCTCGCTACGCGCGAGATGCGGCGATCGGGCTGATCTTCGAGCCCGGCTTCTCGACTGCGCAAACTCTCTCGATGCACGCGGGCCGTGGCATCGGCATGGACATCGTGAAAGACCAGATCGTCGATCGCCTGGGCGGCGAAATCGCGGTCGAATCGAAACCGGGCGCGTACTGCGAGTTCGCGTTTACCTTCGCTCGCGAAGATGCTGCCCAACTCGTCACGGCGGGGTTCTGAGCGAACGATGAAATTGATGATCGTTGACGATTCCAACATCATCCGGCGGATGATCGCCCGCTCGATCGGCGACTACGGCTTCGACGTGCGCACCGCTTCGGACGGCATGGAAGCAGTCCAGGTCTTCGAGCAGTTTCGACCGGACCTGGTGACGATGGACATCACGATGCCGCGACTCGACGGCATCGTGTGCATCGAACAACTTCTCAAGCGCCGTCCAGATACGAAAATTCTCGTGATTTCGGCGCTGGCCGATAAAGCGACGGCGGTCGAGGCGGTCGAACGCGGCGCACACGGGTTCGTGCTCAAACCGTTCACCGAAAAGCGGATCAACGACGAACTGCGTCACGTCATCGACGGCGACAAGTAAGCCCGCCGCCCTCCCCGGTATTAAAGGTTCATGTATAAAAGTATCGTAAAACCAGGCGATTGGATGTGTTGTCAATCCGTCTGCGGTCGAAAACTTGTTACGAGACTTACTCGGAAGCGGGCCCTACGGAGTGAACTACATGCGATTCCCTGTTCGAATTGGATGGATGCTGGGTGCGTTCGGGTTGTTGGCTTTCACGCAACATGCGGCGAGTGCTGACACCAATCGAACGATCAAGATTGCGGTCATCTTGCCGTATACCGGGACGGCCGGCGAGACGATGGGAGACATCGATCGTGCGATCCAGCTTGCGGTCGATCAGGCGAACGGCCAAGGGCTTCCCGGCGGATACCGTATCGAGCTGCGACGCTGTGACCACGGCGTCGCGGGCAAGGCCTATGACGAGCCGCGAGCTCAAGATTGCATGCGGCAGATCATTGGCGATCCGCTGGTAGTTGCCGAATACGGTCCGTTTCATTCGGCGGTCACCAGCGGAATGATCCGGCTCTCAAATGCGGCTGGCCTCGCAATGGTGTCGCAGGTTACCTTCCCAGGGCTAACGCGGGGATCAACAGGGCTCGGATTGCGGTCTGCGCGTCCTGACGACCTCGCGTTTTTTCGCATGTCGGGCACGAATGATCTCCAGGGCCCGGCTGGAGCACAATTTGCCCGAGCCCAAGGGATCAAGCGCATCTATGTGCTCGATGATGCGGAATCGTACGGAAAATCACTGGCCGACACGTTTGAAATCTCGTTCCGCGCCGCCGGCGGCGAGGTCATCGCGCACGAAGCGATCGGCAATGTAGCGGGCACGTATCCCGCTGTCGTCGAGCGGGTCTCGAAGGCGAAACCAGACGCCGTCTATTTTGGCGGACTCGGCCCTCAGCTAGCTGCCTTTCGGTTGGCGATGGCGGCGGCCGGTCTTGGGAAGCTCCCGTTTTATGGTGGCAACGCCATGGGCGAGGACAACTATGCAAAAGATGCTCACGGCTATCTGTACAACTCGTTTTACACATTCACAGCTCCGAATGCGGCGCACGTGCCCGGCCCGCTGGCCCAGCGCTTCGTGAACGATTTCCAACGACGTTGGCATCGCGCGCCCGGACAATTCGACATTGGAGCGTATGCGAGTCTTCAAGTCGAGATCGCAGCGCTGCGAACCACGCTAACCGAATCGCGAGGAGCCTTTCCGTCTCGGGCGGCGGTGCGCGCGGCGATCGAACGGACGCACCACTTGCAAACCAGCGTGGGCGAAACCTCCTTCGACGTCAACGGCGATATCCGTAAGCCGTACATCAGCTTCTATGGCTACGGGAAAGACGGCCGGCCTCATTACGTCACTCAAGCGATCGTCCAGCGGCAGTAGCTCCGTGCGATCTGCTTGAGGCTTTCCCACGTTGAGCAAAAAGTGCCGCAACGATCCGTTCGCCGGCCCGCGTCTGTGTAAAGGAACTGACGCCGCCAACTGGGCGCCACGAGCAAAATGCGACACCCCTTGAGCAAAGCGGCATACTGCGTGATTGGAGCAGGCAATGTGTGAACGCGGCAAGGCACCGCTCCGGGCGGCCGATTCGACCGCGAGCCGGTCACCGGTCTAGCGCGTGGTCCGGTTTCGCTACCGGCTTCAAGCTGCTTTGGCGGCCCTCACCGATCGCGAGCGGCGCGCGAAGGTCTCGCATGCCCAGGCGACCGGCGCCCTCGAGTGCGAATTGCATTCGCTCGGCGCGCTGGACAGCCGGAAGACCGCGACCGAACGCAACCTGCGGGCACGCGGGAGCGCCACGGCGAGCGAATTTCACTCCTTCGACGCTTACTTGGTCGCGCTTGAGCGTGCGCGCCAGACGCAGCTTGGAAAAATCGCCGGCGCGCGCCGCCGGCTCGCCGAGTCGCGCGCCGCGTTGGAAGCTGCGACGCTACGAAAAAGGGCGCTCGAACGGCATCGGGAGCGAGCGCTAACAGAATTCGAGCGGCTCCAAGCGTTGGCCGAAGCCGCCGAACTCGATGAGACGAACGCGCGCGCGTTCGTAAGCTGACCTCCGCGGCCTCGGCCCGCGCATAATGTTGCCACACTTCTCGCACGCTGTTTCAACAATCACGCCGTACGGTGTGCTCATGGAGCCAATCGCCGCCGATCTGGAGCGCGCCGCGCGGTCCGGCCGCGAGCACACCGAGCGCGACGCCGCGCTGACGGCTCGCGCGACCACGACCTCGGGTCTCGAGTCTCAAATGTCGCTTACCGCCGAACACGAACTGTTCACCGAAGCGTTGCTTGCCGCGGCGCACGCCCATTTCGAAGAGATCAAAACGGTGACCCGGTGAACGATTTCAGCGTCATGCAATACGCGGCGGGCGGGATGGAAGCCCAACGGTCGGCGCTGGATGTGCTGGCCGCGAACCTGGCGCTCGTACAGACGGCCGACGCGGCGCATCCCGTTCATCCACTCGTACCGCAATTCAGCTCAACTCCCACAGACGACGATTTTGCGGCGTCGCTCGCCTCGCTCGGGGTCACGCAGACCGGCGACGACGGCGACTTTGCGACCGGTCCGGATGCGGAGCCCTCGTTCGCTGCGGACTTGCCCGACGCGTTGGACCCACTGCCGGGACAAGTTCGGTTTGCCGGCGCACGGCCTTCGCCGACCGCGGTGAGCGGAATCGACGCGGTCAGCGAGATGGTCGGGGTGCTCGATGCGCAGCGCGCCTTTGAGGCGGACGCATCGGTCTTCGACACCGGCAAGCGGCTTATCGAAAAGACGCTGGACGTGGAGCGTACGACATGACCGAGACTCCTCTGATTCCCGACGTTCCCACAACCGCTCCGACCGTCGCGCCGCTCGCCCCAGATCAGAGCTCGGGTGACACGACGCTTTTCGAGGGCGCGATGGAGGCCATGCGAAGCGCCGGCGAGGCTCTCGGCCAGGCCGACTCCGCGGAGCACGCGTTCGTCAGCGGCCAGGGTGGCCTCCAAGAGATGGTATTCGAGCGTGCGCGAGCTGACGCGCTGCTTTCGGTGGCGAGTTCTGCCGCTTCGAAGGCGACGCAGTCGCTCAACACGATCCTCAACATGCAAGTGTAGGGACCGATGCACCAATTGGCCGCGCTCTCCGCTAGGTACGCGGCGTCCGTTGATTCGCGCGTGAGGCTGGTCGCGGCCGGCATCGCGCTGGTGGCGGTCGTCGCGGCGTTCGCGATAGCGTTCTACTTGCGGAGCGACGGAACGGCGCTCTTCCCGCGTTCGCTCGACGCCGATCAGATCTCCGAGGTCGCCGCGCGGTTGACCGAGTGGGATATCCCGTTCACGGTGACGCCCGACAACGTCAAGGTCGATCTCGCACGCAAGCGCGACATTTCGCTCCGGCTAGCCATGGTCGGCGTGCCGCATCCGCATGTGGCGACCTCCTCGGAGTCGCTGCAAGCCGTCAACGCACTCACGCCGCAGGCGCTGCTCGACGCGCAAGAACGAACGGGCCTGGAAGGCGACTTGGCGCTCGGCTTGCGCGGCATCACGGGGGTGTCGGACGCGCGCGTGAAGATCGCACCGGCCAGCCATGGCGTCTTCATCGACGAAGCCTCGCACGACGCTTCGGCTAGCGTCTTTCTGACGCTCGATTCCGGTGTCAAGCTCGCGCCGGAAGCCGTTCGCGGCATCCGCTCCTATGTCGCAGGCGCGGTGCCGGGACTCGCTCCCGGGCGCGTCGGGGTTATCGATCAGAACGGTGATTCGCTCACGGCGCGCGCCCTCAGCGGCGGGGGGTCCGAGGACACCGGGCTGGAGACGACGCTGCAGGGCGCGCTTGACCGCACGATCGGACCGGGTGAATCTTTCGTGCTCGCGCATATTGAGACGGATTCAAGCACGTCGACGCAACGCGACGTCAAACGGGTTCCGCTCGCGGCGCAGGCGATCGCCGACAGTTCCGTCCGCGAGCATTATCGGGGCAAAGACAAATCGTACGACAAGGTCCGCGAAAGCATTGATCGCGGGAGCGAGACGGTCGAAACGACCACGCAGGTCGGGCCCGGCTCGCCCAAGCGGCTGTCGGTCGCGGTTTTCGTCGACCAGGCGCGCGCAGCCCTCATTCCACGCATTCGCGAGGTTCTCGCCGCGGGGGCCGGCATCAACCCGGAACGCGGCGACAAGTTGGTCGTTCAAGCCATCGCGTTCGCGCATCCCCCCGCGCCGATCTTCCACCCTCAGCCGCCGGCACAGTTTGCATCGATCCTGCCGTCGCTGCCCTATCTGTTCGTTGGTCTGGCCAGCGTGCTCGTACTCGCCATACTCGGGAGCAGCTTTGCGTCGCGGCACGCGTCCAGCGCCGAGCAGGTCGAGCGAGGACGGCAAGCAGTCGCCGATTTTGAGCCGGAGCGAATCTACGCCAGACTGCGCGGCGAGCCACCGCACAGCGCGGCTGCGATTTTGAGCGCCCTGCCGGCGGCGACGACCGCCGCCGTCTTGGAGTTCTACACCCCGGAGGCGCGGCGCGACCTTGTGCACCGCCTGTCCCGCCCGATGCCACCCATCGTACGAGACCTTGGCGCAAGCGCGCGGCTCGTTTAGCGGCTTCCGCAGCTTCGCATCCATTTTGAGCGAAGCCGCATGGCCGACGTCCGAACCGCCGGCGCCCGAGCAAGCGCGCGCGCCGGCGCAGCCTGCGGCGCCCGCCATCAATCCCGAGCCGCCGACGCCACCGCCGATCATGCTACGCGAAGTCGAAGCGCCGCCGGCCGCGATGGCAAGCCCGCAGATCGCGACCGTGCTCGCGAGTTTCGCCGAAGAGATCGTGCGCCTGCGCGCTCGCGCCGCTGAGCTCGTCGAAGGCGAGGCCGAATCGCTGCTCGCGATGATCGCGAGCCGGGTCCTCGTGCGCGAACTGGAATTGGCTCCGGCCGATGTGAGCGCGCTGGCCGCCGCGGTCTGGAACGAGTGGAACGCCTATCACGAAGTGCGGTTCCGGGTCGCGCCAAGCGACCTCGAGCGGCTGGAAGAGTTGGGCGTCGCGCTCGAACCCGATCCCGCGTTGCAGCCAGGCGACTTGCAAGTCGAGTTCGCCGACGGTGTACTCGATTTGCGGATGGGAACGCGGCTCGCCTCGGTGCTCGAACAACACGGCATCCGGGTATGAGCGTCGGGGGTATTCGGATCGGGCGCGTCGTCGCGGCCATGAACGACAGTGTGGTGGCAACATTGCCGGCCGCCCTCGTCGGCGAAGGTGTCCGCATCCGGCCACGCGGCGCCCCATCCATCGCCGCCACGGTGGCTCACATCGAGGAGAACCGCGTGCGGCTGACGGCGTTTGCCCCGCTGGCGGGCATCGCAGTCGGCGATCCGGTGGAATCGGACCCGGGCGCAGACTTCCTCGAACTGGGGACCCAGCTTTTGGGTCGAGCGATCGACGCCGCCGGACGCTCGGTCGATGGACGGGGGCCAATCAAAGGCCGCCGCGCGAGGGTGACGGTCGCGCCGATCGAAGCGGCCGACCGCTCGCCAATCCAAGAACCCTTCTGGACCGGCATTCGGGCGATCGACGGCCTGCTGACGCTCGGCCGGGGCGCGCGCGTCGGCATCTTCGGCGGGCCGGCCGCGGGCAAATCGACCCTGATCGAAATGCTCGCGAACGGGGCGCGTGCGGATGCCGTCGTCGTCGGGCTCGTCGGCGAGCGCGGTCGCGAGGCGGCACGCTGGATCGACAAAGTGCAGCAGCACATGACGCTGGTCGTTGCGCCGAGTGACCGCCCGGCTGCCGAGCGGGTGCGCAGCGCGCACGTCGCCCTTGCGCAGGCCGCCGAATTGCGCCGGCGCGGATTATCGGTCCTCGTTATCCTCGACAGCTTGGCCCGCTTTTGCTCGGCGGCGCGCGAACTGGCGATCGGAAATGGCGAAGCCGTCGGTCGCGGCGGTTACCCGCCGAGCGTTTTCAACCAGATGGCGCGCCTGCTCGAACGTGGCGGGAGCGTCGGCCGGGGCAGCATAACGCTCCTGGCAACGATCCTCTCGGACGGCAGTGACGAGCGCGAGCCGCTCTCGGATGCGGCGCGCTCGACGCTTGACGGCCACATCGTGCTGGACATGGCACTCGCGCGCCGGGGCCACTTTCCGGCAATCAACGTTCTGGCGAGCGCCTCGCGGACGATGTCAGACGTTGTCGAGGCCGATCACCGCAAGGCTGCGCAAGCGGTGCGCCAGGCCATCGCCGTACTCGACGAAACGCGCGACGCGCGTGAACTCGGCTTCCTGCAATCGACGCCGCTGGTCGACCGCGCCATCGAAGCGAGCGATCGCATTGACGCATTCCTTCGGCAGACCGCAATTGCGGCCGCCCCCGCCGAGACCCTCGAAATTCTGCGCTCGTTGGCGACCCGCGTGAGCTTACCGGATGCCTCTTGAGGAGCGGGGCGACGAACCGCACGCCCTCGTGCGGCTTTCAACCGGAGCGGGGCGACGAACCGCACGCCCTCGTGCGGCTTTCAACCGGAGCGGGGCGACGGACCGCACGCCCTCGTGCGGCTTTCATAAGGAGGTCGAAGTATGAATTCCGTAGTTAGCGACCTTGCACTCGTCGAGCAGCGGATCGCACAGACCGATGCGGCGCTGCCGGCAGCGGAACTCGATGCAGCCGGCTTTTCCGCGCTCTTGCCGAACCAAACTGCGCGCGCGTTGCCGGCGGTCAACCCGGCAAAGTCGCCAGTCGCGGTCGATCGATTGATCGAGACGAGTGCGCGGCGCTATGGGGTCGATCCGGCGTTGGTGCGGGCCGTCATCGCCCAGGAGTCGGGCTTCGATCGCTATGCGACTTCCAGCGCCGGAGCGCAAGGACTGATGCAATTGATGCCCCAGACGGCACGTGATTTGGGCGTCACTAATCCGTATGATCCCGCGCAGAATATTGACGGCGGAACGCGCCTGCTGCGGATATTGTTGGATCGGTTCGGCAATGCGCGCTACGCGGTCGCGGCGTATAACGCCGGACCCGAGGCGGTCGAGCATTACGGCGGCGTGCCACCCTTCGCCGAGACGCAGCAGTACGTCGCTTCGGTGCTTCAGACATACGCGCACGGCCGTCGCTAACATACTTCGGTCACAATTCTCGCATCGTCGTTCCAGGTTCGGCTCGTAGAGTCGTGAGAGTGAAGGTCGAGCAGAACAGCGCCGACTCGCGGCCCTATCGCTACGCGGACCCGCGGTCCCTATCGCAGGCGTGGTATGACGCGCTCTATGGTGCACGGGAAACCCGGACGACGCGGCGCGTGTCCGCGCACGAAGTTCCGGTACCGCCGGCGTTCGACGCCGGTGCCGAACCCGCCGGGCGGCCTCCGAGCGGCGGAACCTGGACCCGCGCACGCGCGGCCGATCGTTCAGCCGCGCGGCCTTCCGCGACCCAAGCAGGCGACGTGGCCTTCGGCCGGAGCGTCCGCAGCGTTCGTTTCTTGGCCGAACGCGCGCGGGTGGCGATCTACCGCGCTCGCGTCGCGCAAGCCAGCCGGCGCCGAACCCAAGTCGACGTAACCGATGAGCACGGCCAGCGCGTCCGCTTCCTGCTGCGCCGGAGCGGCGCGGCGGTGGAAGTCGTGGCCATCGTTCCGCCCGGATCGCTCGAGCGGGTTACCGAGGCACTGACGAGCGCGCGGATTGCGCTGCGGGCTCACGGCATTGCGCTCACGCATGGGACGCGCACGCGAGCCACGCCGAGCGAGGAGGAAGGATGATCGAAGCAACCAGCGCGCGAGTCTTTACGGAGATCGAAGGGCGCGCCGCGGACCTCACCAACCAGTTTACGCCAGGCTATGTTCCAGCCGACGACAGCGAACGGCTCACGGACGCCGTGCGCGCTACGCGCTCGCTCGACCCAATGAGTACCGTCGCACCTCCCGCCACGTACTACATCGGGGAAGACTCGCAGGGGCGACGTTTCTATTCACGTGACAGTGCGTTGCGGCTCGATGACGGGGCACTGCACACCCGCGACGGCTCCGCCATTCTTGGTTTTCCAGCCGGAACGACCGGTGACGAACCGGTCCCGCTCGCGGCCGATCCGGTCGACGTCGCCCTAGGCCGAGTCGGCGAACCGCACGTCGACGCGAGCGGCGACGTTGCGTACACGCGCAACGCGGTGGATCCGAAGACGGCCGAAATCAAGCCCGAGCAGATCGTCATCGGCCGAATCGCCCTCGCGCGCTTTCCGGCGGGCACGCAGATCGATGCCGCCGACGGCGTCCACATCACGGCCCCGGCCGGCGTCGAGCCGCACATCGGCCGGCCCGGCGAGGGCGACTTCGCGAAACTCATCGCGCAGAGCACCGACCAGGGTCAGATCGATATGTTCAAAGGCTTGACGCATCTGCGCGACGCTTACCTCGCGTTCAGCGCGTTGCAGACGGCCAGTCACGCCAGGAACAAGACCGACAAGGTTTCGATGGACCTGATCAAATGATTGCGGCGTTGCGCTTCGACGCCGCGGGCAATCCGCGCTTCGAGCCCGCGACCAACGTACGGCTGTCGGCGGTATGCGCGGTCGCCAACACCGTAACGGAGCATCTCTCGCGCCTGCTCGACCGCGAGTTGAACATCGACGTCTTCGAGCCCGTGATCGTGCCGATCGGTTCCCAGCCGGCGCTGTTCGCGAACGCGCGCGTCTTCCTCGCGCACTGCCGGTCCAGCGATTTGCTGCTCGTCTTTCGCGAGCGCGACGCGCGGCGTTTGGCGGCCTGCGCCTTTCGTGAAGGTGCCGAAAATCTCGAGAGCCGCGAACTGTCGGAGGTCGAGGAGCAGGTCATCGAGCGGATTGGTCGCGAGCTGGCGCCGGTGTGCGCTCCGCTCTGCGGTGAGATGATGTCCTTCGCGCCGGCGCACGGTCCCATCGAGCGCTACGAGTGCGCGACCTATTTCGAATTGCGACTCGGCTCGCCGGTCGATGCGGTGATTGGTCTGGGTCTGTCGCGCGATCCGGCACCGCCGTCCGATCGCAAGCTCGCGCACAGCGCGTTGTTGCCCGTTTGGGTCGACGTGACCGGGCGGTTGGCGCGGACGCGCGTCCCGGCGCGGCGGATGATGGCGCTGAGCGTGGGTTCGGTGCTGCGCTTCGATACGGCCCTCGACGAACCGGCATCGCTGCTCGTCGGCGACGTCGAAATCGCGCGCGGGGAATGCGGTTTGCACCGTGGCGTGATGGCGTTCTCGGTAACCAGCAACCCGACGGAAGAGAGCGTAAAGCCGGCATGATCGCTTCGCAAGGCCCGAACCTCGAACTGTTGCTCGGCGTCGTTCTCGAGGTGACCGCCGACATCGGCAGCACGCCGATGAGCGTGCAGCAGATCCTAGCGCTGGGGCCTGGGTCGGTCGTCGAGTTTCGCCGGACCGTCGATCAGCCGATCGATCTCAAGGTCAACGGAACCGTGATCGCACGCGGCGAGATCGTCGCGGTCGACGGGCGTTTTGGATTGCGCATCACGGAGCTTATCGCGAACGTCGCGGCGTGATCGCCGTCGCTTCGCTGCCGGGCGGAGCGAACTTCCCGCTCGACATGCTCGGCGGGTTGACCGTACTGGCCTTGGCGCCGTTCATCCTGGTGATGATGACCTCGTTCGTGCGGATCATCGTCGTGCTCTCGCTGGTTCGGTCGGCGATCGGCACGCAGGCGCTTCCTCCCAATACGGTGATCACCGGGCTCGCGCTCGTGTTGACGCTCGTCGTGATGACGCCCACCCTCCAGCGCATCTCGTCGGAAGCGCTGGTCCCCTACCAACAGGGCCGGATCGACAACGTCCAGATGGCCCAGCGCGCGCTCACACCGTTGCGCCAATTCATGCTCCGCCAGACTACCAAGCAAGACGCCGAATTTTTCGCGAAGATCGCGCACCGGCCAGCCGGAGACCTCGCGCTTGCGCCACTGACGGTCGTGATTCCGGCGTTCGTTGTGGGCGAACTGCGCCGCGGCTTCGCGATCGGGTTTTCCATGTATCTGCCGTTCATCGTGATCGATCTCGTCGTTTCCGCGACGCTGATGGGGCTGGGCATGTTTATGCTCAGCCCCTCGGTCGTCTCCTTGCCGTGCAAGCTCTACCTCTTCATCATGGTCGACGGTTGGAGCGCCATCTGCGGCACGGTCGCCTCGAGCTTTCGCTGATCGCACGCCGGCACACAATCTGCTCATACTGCACGCATCGCCCGCGCACAGTCCGCGCGCATCATCGCAATATGGACGGAGTAGTGTCGTGTGCGGCCGCCATGGAAGCCGCGCAGCGAAAGCTTGAAGTCGCCGCCGGGAACCTCGCAAACGTCGAAACCGATGGGTTTGGGGAGCATCTGCTCACCGCGACCGGGCGTGGTAGCTTGCACCAGACCAGCGCCGGGGGGCACCTCCCGTTGCGCCCGACCGGACGCCAACTCGACTTTGCAATCGCGGGCGATGGCGTCATGTACCTCGCACCGCGAAACCGATGGGGCTACAATATAGCCCGGACTCTGCGCGTCCGCAGCGCCTCGTTTCAGCGGGCCGCCGACGGCACGTTGCACGACGAGGGCGGCCGTGCGCTCGTCGGCGAGCACGGGGTCGTGCGCATCCCGCGCGACGTCGCGCCCGCGGAGCTCGAAATTCGCTCCGACGGTAGCTTGTTCGCGCGCGGTACGCGCTTGGACCGCATCGCGCTGCCCGCCACCGGCGAACTGCGCAGCGGTTTTCTCGCCGGTTCCAACGTGAATCCAATCGGTGAGATGATCGAGATTCTGGATGCGCAGCGCTCGTTCGAAACGGCCCAAAAGACGCTGAGCGCCGTCGACGGAGCGCGCCAAAAATCGGTCAACGACGTGGGGAAAATTCAATGAACAAAGCGATGTATGCGGCCGCCTCGGGGATGAGCGCCGAGCAGCAGAAGCTCGATCTAATCGCTGGGAACCTCTCCAACGCCGACGACGTGGGCTTCAAAAGCTCCGTCATGGAGTTCGCCGAGCTGGCCAATGGGCGCGACGCGCTGGGATCGACGGCAATCGGTTCGCACGTGCTCTTCACGCAAGGGAAACTCATGCAGAGCGGCGGGCCGTTCGACCTCGCCATCGACGGCAATGGGTTCTTCGTCGTCCATCGCCGCGACGGCACCACCGCCTACACACGCGATGGCCATTTCGCCCGCGCCCCAGACGGTTCGCTGCGAAACGACGACGGTGCGCAACTCGCGGGCGTGACGATTCCCAAAGAGGCCGTAAACGTCTCGGTCGATCGCGCCGGTAAGGTATTCGCTGATACCGACAGCGCCAAGCACGTCGCGATCGGTCACGTGAAACTCGCCGTATTCGACGCGCCCGAAGCGCTTCGTTCGCTCGGCGGGACCATTTTCGAGGCGACTCGGGCTTCGGGCTCGCCGCGGGTCGTCGTAGCGGGCAGCCACGGGAGCGGCGCCGTCGCCTTCGGCATGCTCGAGAAATCCAACGTCTCGATCATGGAAGCAATGATGGAGATTCTCAACGCACAACGCGCGTTCGAAGCGAACGCCAAGGGGGCGCAGGCCGCCGATGAGATGCAGCGGATCGCCAACAACATCAACCGCGGCTGACTGTACGCCGCGAACCGGCGGCGACCTCGCGCAGGAAACCGGCGACGAGCGCGAGGCCGCCGAGGCGTTCCAGGCGATGCTGATGTCGACGGTCATGAAGCCGCTCTCCGACGCGATGGGCCCCCTGGGCGCAGTCGTCGTCGACGGGTTTGCGCGCGCCGCCATCAACAAGCAGCGTCGCGGCGACCAATGAGCGCAGACCCGCAAAAACACGATATTGACGAGGCGCTGTACGAGCAACTGCTGCCGCTTGCGGCTCGGCTCGCACGTGGGATGTGGCGCGTGTATCGCGTCAACGAATACCAAGACGTGTTTCAGGATGCCTGTGTGGGTTTGGTCCGGGCGGTCCAGACATTCGATCGAACGCGCGGCGTGCCGCTGGAGGCGTACGCTCGACAAGTCATCGCGGGCGCGATCCTCAACGGCATTCGCAGCCGCGATCCACTCTCCGAACACGCACGCAAGCTGTTCAAAGAAGCGGAGCGCGATCGCCAGCGAATGCTGGCGGAAGGCCGCGAGGAGCCAACGCTGCAAGAGTTGTCGACTCGCATATCGGGCCTTGGCGCGGCGCTCCTGATGGCCCACCGCGCCGCGACCGTCTCACTCGATGCACCGTTGCCCGAAGGCGCGCGGCTGCCGGCGGATGCCGATGCGGATCCCGCTCGGCTGGTCGAAGATCAGGAGCGCACGCACCGCATTCAGGGGGCGATTCGGACCCTCACGGAGCGCCAACGCGCGGTCGTCGAGCTGACCTATTACGGCGACAAGACCGTCCAGGCGATCGGCGAGCAGTTGAATATCTCGGCACAGCGGGTCTCGCAGTTGCGCCACACGGCGCTTGCCAAAATGCGCAAGGCGCTGGCGGGGGTCGAGTGAAACGAGCGGCGCGCGCACTCCCTCCGGGCGAACAGCGTCAGCGCGCGACCGGGCAGGTCCGCGTCGAGGAGACGACGCGGCCGTCGCTGCTCAACGACAAGCGCGGCAACCGCGTCGCCCTTCCCAGCAGCATCCCCGAGTGGCGGCGCGACAAGGTGACGCTCTCGAAGCGCGCCCTGGCCCTGCTCGCGAAGCTCAAGCCGTTCGTGATCCGCGTCTTGACCTTTTGGGACCACCGCGTCACCTCAACCGACTTGGACGAGCTTAGACTCGAGATCGACGCCAGCGGGTCGTACCACACCCTCTGAGCCCCGCGCCGGGAATTCGTCAGGCGATTCTCACGGGTTTTCGGGATTGTTGAAGGCTGTGACCCGGCTTACATTCTCCGAAGCTGGCACTCTGTTCATCGATTGAAGCTCTTCAAGGTGACACGTGAAACGGATACTCGTGGCAGAGGACGACCAAGTCAATCGCGAGGTCGTCGTCCATTATTTGCAGACCGAAGGCTACCAAACGATCGAGGCGCGCGACGGTGTCGCGGCGCTGCGACGAGCCCGCGAGGGTGCCGACCTCGCCGTCCTAGACCTCGGCCTGCCCGCAATCGACGGGCTCAATGTAATCCGCTCGCTCCGCAGCGAACGCAATATGCTGCCGATCATCGTGTTGAGCGCGCGCGTCGACGAGGTCGACCGCGTCGTCGCGTTCGAGGCCGGAGCGGATGACTACGTCCCCAAGCCCTTCTTGCCGCGCGAGGTCGTCTGTCGCGTTCGGGCGCTGTTGCGGCGGGCGACGCCGGATGCGTTGCGGACCGACCGGACGACCCGCGTCGGTCCGCTCGAGATCGACGAAGCGGCGCGCGAACTAAGGATCGACGGCATACGCGTCAATCTGCGACCGCGCGAATTCGCGCTGGTCGCCTTGCTCGCGACCCATCCCGGCATCGCGATGCCGCGGCGGCAGTTGATCGAGCACGTTTGGGGGGCGGACTACGACGGCGATGAGCGCACCGTCGACGGCCACATCACTCGCATCCGGCGGCAATTGTCGCTGTTTCCTCAAATCGCGTGCAACATTGAGTCGATTTATGGCTACGGTTATAAGTTCGCGATCGCCTAGTTCGCTGACGGTAGCGGCGCTCGCACGACGCATCGAGCGGGTCGCAACGGCA
The DNA here is from genome assembly GCA_050733835.1 of Vulcanimicrobiaceae bacterium. Taxonomy (GTDB): domain Bacteria; phylum Vulcanimicrobiota; class Vulcanimicrobiia; order Vulcanimicrobiales; family Vulcanimicrobiaceae; genus JBOHTW01. Next base: position 15,249 of record JBOHTW010000319.1, read on the forward strand.
CCGGTGTTCTTGCTCGTGCTGCACACCGACGACTTCGCGCACGCGGCGTGGCGCGAAGGCCGGCGCGCGGCCCAGCTTCTCGAACGCAACGCCACCGGCGAATTCGCGGACATCGCCGGCGAGGTCTTGCTCGACCAAGACGCCATCGTCGACAGCGCGACCAGCGGCGTTTTTGCGGTCGCGATTTTCGACTCCGCGCACTCCGCATCCGATGCAAGTGACGAAGACGGGCGCCGCTCGCGAGCGCGCGTCGAGCGCGCACTCATCGAAGGCATGGGCGTCGAGCTCACGTCAAGTTGGGTCGCGGTGCGGCCCGGTGACGATCCGGCCCGGGCGATGGAGAGCGCGCTCGAGTGTGGTCGCCGCCGCCGCGAGCGGCGCGTGTACGCCGAGTTGCTCCACGACATGACGACGATCGTTTCGGCGATCAGAGGATCGCTCGCGGCCGCGCTTGACGAGCGCGTCGACGAGGGAACCGGTCGCCGGTTCCTCGGAAGCGCGTTTGCCGAATCGGGGCGCCTTGGACGCCTCTTACACGGCTTTCTCAGCGCCGAGCAACGCGAAGACTCGATGGGTTCAACCGATCTTGCGGTTGCGCTCGGCCGCGCAGTCGGTTTCGTCGAACCGCTCGCGATCGAGCGTGGCATGACGGTTCGCGTGTGCTCGCGTTCGGCCCGCAGTTGCATCAGCGCCGAACTCGACGAGGATAAGGCGATGCTGCTCCTCGTCGGACTGCTCGACAATGCGATCAAATACGGCCGCGCGGGCGGCACGATCGAAGCGAGCACCCGGTTCTCGGGATCGACCTGCGAAATCGTAGTCGAGGATGACGGACCGGGGATCCCGGAAGCCGACAGGGCGCGCATTTTCGAATTCGGCCAGCGCGCCGACGGCCATGTCCCCGGTTGGGGCATCGGCCTGGCACGCGCGCGCTCATTGCTCGAAGAACACGGCGGCGAGATCTGCGTCGAGCGCTCGTCAACGGGTGGCGCACGGTTCATCGTTCGCCTGCCGCGCGAAACCCAGAAGCCGGTCCAACACTGACGCCCCCTTGAAAAAACACGCTCAGCACGTGACTGGGCAACAGGACCCAAAGCGCAAGCAGCGGCAGGAGCACACCACGCCAATGAACGCACACGTGAACGGGGCTCTCGGGCTCAATCTTGGTAACAACACAATCAACGCCGGTTCGCAACTCGCCAAGGTGCAGCTTGGCGGACTCGGCGCAAAGCTTGGGCTCGGCGCATCCGACAGCCTCCAATCAAGCACCGCCGCACCCAGCAAGATGGATCAAGTCATGACGGCCGTCGCGCAGTTGATCCAGCAATTGCAGGCCGCGGCCCAATCGGCCAGCCAGCCGGCTCCGGATGCGAGCAACGCGGCTCCGGCTACGAGCAGCTCGGCCACGGGCGGCGTCCCGAATGGTCACCACGGCGACGGCCGTGCGCACGGGCACGGTCACTAGGCCGACTAACCACCGGGCTTGCGCCTGTCCGCGGGACGAGTCTTTTCGATCCGAACCATGGCGCCGTTGGCGCCGGGTTAGACGCGTCTACCGCGCAGCCGTTTCACGAAAGCCAGCAGCGTCGCCGACGCGACGATCGGTGACGCGGGCTGGGCTGCAAGCCATGACGCGACGCTGTCGGGCGGAATGTCGCACAAGAACGCGATATGACCGCCGCTCCGTCCGACGACGACGTAGCGGTCGGCGATTCTCAGGACGTGGAGTGACGAAGCGTTCGGCAGAAATGTCGTTTCGATGACATGCACCAGCCGCCGGTCGTTCCCGGCAGCCAGCCGCGAACGTAAGGCGAATCGCGCAAACGCTTGCAAGCCGAAGAGCACGAGCACGATGACGGCGAGCGCCGAGAGCATCCGAGTTGCGAGCGCAAAATCCATGACTCAATCTTCTTCTACTCGTCATCTTTCATCCGGCGCTAAGAAGTACGTGAGTTGAAGATCCTTGATCGCACGGGTCAGGATGATGTGAAACTGCGCGTTACGTTGCGGACCGATCGATGGGTCGCCATTCATGTCGTGCATGATCTGCACGTGAATGTCATGTGAGACGGCGTGCTCGATCAAGTAGCCGACGTCGAACTTGCCCCCAGGCAGGCGGCCTGCGCTAAGGAGCGCGGCCTCCAAGGCTCGGCCGTCGCTCGGATCGGGAACCGGCGTCGCCGGCAACGCGATGCCTTTGGCCGTTGCGACCTTGAGCGCGTCGTTTACGGCGTAGGTGAATGTTTTTACGAACGCCTTGACGGCGCCGGCACCGTACCGCTGATCGAGTGCCGCTACCTCGGTAGCGGTATTCGGGCCGGCCAAGACGCCAATCAGCCGGCCCGCATCGAAGTTCGCCGGGCCTCCGCCGGCTTGCACGAGCGCCAACGTGAGCTGCAGGTCCGGAGCACCGCGGTAGCTGGTGCGGTGGAAATGGTGAGACTTCATCGCGTCGTCGGCGGAGACGGGCACGACGGCCGATGCCGCCAAGCTGCCGGCTAGCACGAGAAATAGTAGCAACTTCATACGAACCGTCGCTTTCTTGGGATCCGGGGCATTTATCTGGCCGATTCGGCCGCGGTGTCCCGCTCGACCGGCGAGCGTTCGCGGACGACTTCGAGATGATCGAGATTGACGAACGTACCGGTGCTGCGCAGGTCTTTCGATCCGGTGACGACGATTGTCAGCGAATGCTCGCCGGGCCGTAGCACCGGACTGGCGTACACTCGCGCACCGGGCGTTACAGCCGAAGCGTAAAAGTCGAGCGGACTCGCGTTCGGGACGCCGTCGAGCACAAGGGTCGCGTAGCCGCCCGTGTGACCGAGGACGCCGTAGACGCGAACTTGAGTGCCCGAGAAGCGCACCGTAGCCGCGTCACCTCGGTGGTAACTCCGCGTACTCGTACCCAACGATCGGCCGTCGTCGTGGCCGGTGACGGTTTCCCATCGCCCGACATAACGGACTTGATCGAGATCGCCGCCGATCGCGGCATCGTCGATTAAAACCACGTTGCGGTTGCCAAGCGCGAGCGGATCGGCCGAGGTTGCGTTGGGGAGCGGTAGCCCCGTTGGCCGATCCTGCGCCGGCGCGCTTGGGAGAGGGCTCGCAGCACCGGCGCGGCTACACGCAAGGATCGATCGTGTGCAGCCCTGCACCGGCGGCGATGCCTTGGCAACCGGGAGGGACCGCGGCGGGGGAGTTCGGAGCGCGGTTGCGTTGCGCGCGACGTCGGGCGCAATCGAAGGTATGGGGGTCTTTCGAGTCGCTGCATGCGCTTGGGCGCGAGCGGGACCCGGGGTCGCTGCGCGCGCCTGCACGCGAGCAGGACCCAGCGACGTGGCGGGCACAGGCGTTGCCTGCGCAACCGGCACCGCTTTTGGCCGCGGAGCAAGAGCAACGGGGGCGTGCGCGGCGGAGCGGGGCCCAGAAGATGGCGCGGGCTTGGTGGCGCGCACAAGCTTATGCTGTGGCGTTGGATGCGCAGCCGGCTTTGTCGTCGATCCCCCGGCCGGCTTGCTTGAGGCAGAGACGAACAGCCGGATCAGCGACTCGACCGCGCCGACGAAGGCGTGGGTGCCGTCGCCATTCGCGTCCGCGAGTGCCGGCGTAGCAAGCAAAAGCGGCGTATTTAAGAACGCCAGCAATACCAGCAAACTCCGAGCACGACGGGCGACTTGAACCATGGGCGCTCCCCTGCGTACACGAATCACGCGGGGGCCCGCTTTTATCAAGGGGGGTCGGTGCGACGATCTTTTCAGTCCGAGGCGAACGACCAGGCGACCCGCATCGGTGGTGATGCGAGTCGCCTGGGGCATACGCAGCCGGACCCGATCGACTAGATCCCGAGGCCTTGGTTGCCGCTCGAGTTCTGCGCGCCGGGTGTGCCGACGATCGCCCCGATGATCTTCTGGACGGTGCTGAGGACGTCTCCGAGCAGTCCTCCGGAGCCACTCTGCGCAGCCTGTCCGCCGCCGAGACCGCTCGTGAGGCTGCCGAGACCAGGAAGACCGCCGGTGAGGTTGCCGAGGCTGCCCACGACTGGAAGACCGCCACCGCCGCCCGAGCCGCCACCACCCAGCAGGCTGCCAAGCATGCTTAGTCCGGGAAGACCGTTTGTGAGGCTGCCCAAGTCCGGAAGGCCTCCGCCCCCACCGCCGCCGCCAAGCAGGCCGCCAACTACTGGAAGGCCGCCGCCGCCGCCCAGGAGGCTGCCAAGGCCACCGCCACCGGGGGCACCGGCGCCACCGGGCATGCCGCCCGTGTAACTCGCGGGGCTGATCTGGCCGCCGGGGCTTCCCAAGCCGCCGAACGGCGACTGATCACCGCCGAAGTTCCCGAGGCCGCCGTACTGCGGCTGACCCCCGCCGTAATTTCCCATCCCGCCGGACGGATGATCGTTGTCGAGATTTCCGAGGTTGCTGGTCGCGCCGTGCATCGCCCGCGAGATTTCTTGACCGTTCCCGCGGAGTTCGCTTGCGATCTGATGGTGCTGTGATGGCGACAGGGGACCGCCGTCAGCCTGGCGTTCGGTCTGGAGCTGCGATGCGATGCCCTCCAGGTTGCTGGCGAGCGCATTGCCGGTCTGCGGGCTCAGTTGTCCGCTCTCGACGCCCTGCTCGATGCGGCCCGCTTGGTGTTGGATTTTGCTCACCAAACCGGCATCGGGGTCCTGGCCGCAGTTCATGGGGTTCGGACCACATCCCATCGGCGGCGCGCATTGCGATCCCGGTGGCTGGATGTTGTCGCATGCTCCCGATTGGTTCGAGCTCCAGGGCGATGCATTCGCGGAGTTCCCGCTCGAGCTCAGTGGAAGGTTGACGTTGTTGAGAAGGTTCAGACTGTTGATCAGAGACATGGTTTGATTTGGCCCTCCGTTGAGGCCGCCGCCTCCGCTGTTAGCAATGTGCCACATGGTGATTTATGGTCGGTCGACGAGTTGTCGTCACCACCACAATCACGGAGTCTACGCATTTTTCAAGGGGCGTCCCCAGAAATCGCGCGGGCGGTCAGACCTGAGGAAGCTTAGGCGCTGCGCTCGGCTTGGCGGCGAACGCGCACCTTGGTTCAATCAGTCCGACGACGACGTTGGCGAGATGCTCCGGGGCGATGCAATCGGCGCCGTTCGTGTTGGCGAGCACGACGACGTCGCGATCGACGTCGCGGTACTGGGCGTCCATCGCATGCGCACCGCCGGCCCGGCCGCTGTGCCAGATCCGCACGGCCTTACCCTTCGCATTGACGATCAGACCCATCGCGTACTCGCTCGGCGGCGACAGGCTCGGTACCGTCGTCATCAGCTGCCACGACGCCGCGCTCAATAACTGGCCGTTGCGCAGCGCGGCGTTCCACTGCAACAGATCGGTGACCGTCGAAACCAGACCGCCGGCGGAAAAGGTGTAGTCGACGCTCCACGGTTTGACTGCGCTGAGCACCCCGCCGACCGCGTTGTACGCAGCCGCGACGGCGCTATCGGGGCGCGAGCCGTCGAGGAACGTGTCGACGAGACCCAGCGGGCCGGCGATTCGCTGCTGCAAGAACCGCGCGTACGGCATCTGGGCGACGCGTTCGAGCACCACTCCGAGCATGTAGTAATCGACGTGCGCGTCCGCGAACTGCGTGCCCGGCGCGAAATCCAGCGGGTAATGGTTGAGTTGCGCGATCGCTTCGGCCGGCGTCGTCGCCCCGAACACGCCGGCGAACGCGTGCGTCGTGTTCGGGGACATCCCCGAACACTCGTTGAGCAACTGTCGTAGCGTGATCGACGCGGCGTACGTATACTCGGGAACGTAGCGCGCGAGGAGGTCGTCGACGGCGAGTTCTTTTTGTTCCGCGAGCAACAGAATGCTCGCGGCCGTGAACTGTTTGGTCAGCGAACCGACGCGATAGCGCGTCGCTCCGGTCGCCGCAATACCGTGCTCGCGGTCGGCGTGGCCGTAGCCATGCGCCAAGAGGAGCCGCCCGCCGCCGCTAACGCCGATCGACGCCGCGGCCGTGGTCCGCTGCTCTATCTGGCCGCCGATCAGTCCGTCGATCGCGGTGGCGACTTCGGGCGGCAAGCTGCCCTCGACGAGCGTCGCCGGTGCGGCGCGGATGCGGCGCGCTGTGATCGCCGCTGCGGTTGCGAGCGTTCCCCCGACGAAACCGGAACGCTTCAGCCGCCGTTGCTCGCGTCGTCGACCAGCTTCATCTGCTTTTGGATGACTTTTTGCTCGGCGCCCTGCACCGACAGCACATACTCGTCGTACATGCTCGTCTCGCGCGTTCGCTCGTCGGCAACGGTCACCACGTTCGCCATCTTGGTGGAGCGCGCCGACATGGCTTGCTGCGTCAAGATGGTGGATACGGCATCGTTCTCTTCGGTGGCCAGCAACTGCGCCGAGGCGCCCTCGATCGAGCCACCCGCGTTGTGATTGAGCAGACCGCCGATCAGCGGACCCAACAAGGACGTGAGCAAGAAACTCATAGAGCGCTTCTCCCTTGTCTACTCGATTAACGTCGACGGGGTCGACGGTGCGGCCGGTGACGCCGGCGGGGCGAGCGAGGCCGGCGAACTCAAAGCACCGGGAGTGCTGGGGGCGCCGCCGTTTCCGAGGTTGCTTGCCGACATGAGGGCGACCACGTTTTCGAGGATGCCCATCGCCTCGTTCATACTGGCGCCCGAGCCGCCGCTACCACTCGCCAGCGTCGACAAGCCATCCTGCGACATCGCCTTGCCGATCTGCTGGACCATGTCGCCGAAGAACGCCAGCGGCGAGCTTTGAATGTTGTCGGCGCCAAGCGGCGCGAACGGGGCGAGTTCCGCCGCGTTCGCGCTGCTCCGGGCGCTTGGAAGGGAGGTGAGCCCGGGCTCGAATCCGGCCGGCTTGAGGTTCTGCGAGACTTCAAAGCCCATTTTCCTACCCTTTCGTTCAATCCGAACAACCTTAGGCTTGCGTAACTTCCTGGCTCGTGGCTTCGACGTTCTTGGCGCGCGCAGTATTGGCCGCAACCGAACTCTGCACGGTTTCCTGCCCAACCGAAATCGCCGTTTGCGCCATATTGTTCATCGCACTACCCATTGTCTGGATCTGATCCTGTTCCGACTGGACTTCCATCGCGTAGACCTGGTCCTGTTCCGTCTGCGCGAGTAGGGCCTGCTCCTCGGCGAGCACAGCTTGGCTCCCCGGGGTGCCGGTTAGATTACCTAAACCTGCCATCTTAAGCGCACTCCCCCCTTAGTCGCAACTCATCTGTTGCAACTTCTCAATCACGGGGTCATGGCGAAATCTCAAGAGGGGGCGCGGAAATTTCGAGCCGGGGATAGCCGGGACCACGTTTAGATCCGCTGTGCTCCCGCCTTCGCGTTGTCGTTCAGCGATTGCAAGAACTTGTTCGACGTGGTCGTTGCTAGATCGCCCAGTGCCATGCTGCTCTGTGCGTGCCCGGCATCGATGGCACCCTGGGTTTGGGTCAGGACATCTTGGCTCTGGTTTTGGAGTTGGCTCGCCGAAGCGCCATCTGAGGTGCTGGTTAGCTGTTGACCGGCCGGTGCGGCTTGGAGTGCGCCTGACGGGCCGCTGACGGGTGGAAGACCTGCCATTTTACTTCTCTCCATTCTTCGGGAAATTCACGCTCGGAACTCCAATCACGTGGTCGCAATCAAACGTCAAGAGCCTATCGCAACGAATCGCCGCGCTCGGCTTGGGCAAGCGAAATCACCAGCCGGTTGCCGTCGGCGCGGGTCAGCAAGGCCAGCCGTTTGACCGCGCCGACGAAGACGGGAAACCGGCGCGGCTCATTCCACGCAGCGGCGCCCTCCGATTCGATCCGGCCCAAACTCGACTCCAGTGCGCGCAGCCATTTCTGCGAGCGCCGCTCGTCGTCGAGCAGGTCGGACAGGTCCAGGCAGTGGTTCCCCGCCACCAGCGCGTTCTGACAGCGCTCGGCCAGCGCTGTGGCACCGGCACGCTCGAGCGCGGGGACCAGGAACTCGAACGCGTTGCGCACGATCCAGTCGGCACCATGCCACAGCCGGCCGCGCGAACCAGTAACGATCCAAGCCATCGCGTCCTCCTAGGTCTCGACGCCGACCGCGATGAGACGGCGAGCGCCCGGCAGCGAGAGCAATCGGCGGGCCAAGGCGCCGGCGGCTTGCCGTTCCTCGGCCGGCAGCTTTGCAAGCGACAGAATTAAGTTGGCCCGGCCGCCCAACGCTCGGAGGGTCGCCTCCAAGCCGAACGTGTCTCTTGGGGAGACCACGTTCCACGGCACGCCGGCTTCGTCGACGAAGTCGTGCTCGCCGCCCGGGGCGCGCTCCAGACGCAACCCCTCCTGCCGCTCGGCTTCGAACGCCGCAATCCCCTCTGCGGCCAGCCCGCGGCGCGGATCGATTGCGAGCTCGCCGAGCCGATCCTGCTCGGCCGGCTCCAGCCGGCGCCCACTCCAGTCGTATTTGGGGAGGAGCGCGCCGTGCCGATCGACTGGCCGGCGCGGGCGGCCGCCCTTCGTTTCGGAAACCTCGGCCGGCTCATCACTGCGCGGGGGCGTTACGCCGAGCAGGACGGGCAAGCCGATGACGGGCAGCGGCAAACCCGGAGCCGGGTTCGACGACGTTAGTAGCGCGAGTACCGGATCGTCGGCGCGTTGAGCGAAAAATCCACGTAATTGGCCGATCGCCGCGGCGCTTGACGACGAGCCGTCGGCATCCAACGCGGCGCGCAAAAGAATTGCGAACTGCAACAAGGTTCCGCGGGCCGCGGTTTGCGGCAGGGCCAGGAGCTGCGCCACCGGCTGCTGCGCCAACGCCGCCAGCGCCCGCAGCATCTCCGGCGAGCGCATCACCGCACTCCGAGAAACGCTCGCCCCATCGAGGATGTCCTTGAGCGCCGCGTCCAGCGAGCGCGACGCGATGCGCTCGCCGACGCCGCGGGGCAGCGCCGGTGCCTGCAGCGACAGCGCCTCGCGGAGCAGCACGGCTAAGCCGGCTTCCACCGCCGGACGCGCCGTCCCGGTTATGGTATCGCCACGGCCGGACTCGGCGGTCGAGGGCAGTTGCGTCCAGGCGCTCTCGTCGGAGTCCGGCACGCCTTGAAAGGCGCCCACGCCCACCCCGGGGCGGGCCGATATGAAGGTCCCTGAGTCGGGATTGATCACGCTGCTCGCCTCCTCGCCTGTCTTTTGTCCGCGGGCCGATACCGCGTGGGTCGCACTCGGGTTGCCGGCGCTTGGTAGCGTCTGGGACGGCGCTCTGACCGGTCGGTCTTGCCTCACACCGGACAGGTGGACGACGGCATTTCCCGGCGCCCCCGCGACGCGCTCGCCGGGCGAAGATCCCGACCAAACGTATGCGGGGGCGACGGTCGCCGGATTCACCGAAAATGTGCCGCCCGCGTTCTGCGGGGACGCCGGCACGTGAGCGTCGATCATATCGCCGCTCGGGGATTGGCCGGCCGCCGGTATCATCGCCGATGCGGCCGCGTGCGGGTTACCGTGGCCGTCCACGACGGGCTGCGCCGGTGGCTGTTTCAAAGCGCCGATCACGTCGCCGCCCCCGAAGCCGGCGTTCGGCGGACCTTCGCGGGGACCAACCGTGGACGAAGGTGCCTGCCCCGCCGCGCCGATCACATCGCCGGCCCCGAACGGATTGCCGGCCGGCGGCGCTACGTTCGCACCCAAATGCAGACCGTTCGCGGCGCCGGGCCCGTGTGCGGGTGCCGGCTGCGCCGGGTTGCCGAGCCCCTCGCTCGGAGCGGAGCCACCGACCGAAGCCACCCGTGGGGGAACGTGCTCGGCGAGGCCGCCTTCGGGGGCGCCCGCGTGACTCCCACTTCGTGCCGATACGGTCGTGCTCCGATCCGACATGATCACACGCGCCCCACTCGATCTGTTTGAGAGCCCAATTAGTTGAGGTCCAATCACGTGACGCCCGGCTTTTTTCTAGGTGTGGCTGGGGTCGTTCACGCTTCGCGCACGCTGAGCACACGGTCTGCGCATAATCTGCGACTACGCTCTCCCGGTGGACGCCTTCGACGGTCTCCTTCGCGAGACGATCGTGCTCTGCGCCGTGATGTGCCTGCCGATCTTGCTGGCGGCGACCCTCGTCGGGACGGTGATCGCGATCGCGCAGGCCGCAACGCAGATCCAGGAACAGACACTCACGCTGCTGCCGAAGATCTTGGCTGTCGGCTTCGTGATCGTCGTGTTTGGACAGTTCGGATTCGGTCTGTGCGCGACGCTGTTCAACGACGCGCTGGCGAGTGTGCCGCTGATCGTCCGCGCGGCCCCGTGACGCAACTCGGCGCGCTGGTGTTTGCGCGCTGCATCGGTTTCGTTGCGCGTGCTCCGGGTTTTTCGCACCCGAGCGTTCCGATACCGCTGCGCGCGGCGTTGGCGTTTGTGCTGGCGCTCGCACTGGTTCCGACGCTGCGCGGGAACGAACGGTTCGCCGGGGCTTCGTTTCTAGCCGCGCTGCTGTTCGAGTTGCTGGTCGGCGCGGCGATCGGTTTTGGCGCGTCGCTACTGTATGAAGGCGCGGCGGCCGGCGGACGCGTCCTCGACGACTATGTCGGGATTCAGGTGGCCAATCCGACGGCGACGGCGGGCTCGGGGCAGTCGTTTCAGCAGCTCTGGGGCTTAGGCTTCATTGCCGCGTTCTTCGTTTTCAACGGCTACCAGTTTATCGTGCTCGCCCTGGCCGACAGCCTCAAGGGCATCCCGCCGGGGGCGCTCGCAATCCACGGCCTGGGTTCATTCGCGCTCGGGGTCCCGGTGCTCGTCATGCGCGCCGCGGTGCTAGTCGCGGGTCCCGCGCTCGTGCTCGGGCTGGTCGCGAACCTGGGGCTCGGGGCGGTCTCACGCATCATCCCGCGTTTCAACAATTTCGTGTTGACCTTTCCAGTCGTCTTCTCCGTCGTACTGCTCGCGACGCTCGTGCTGCTGACTCCGGTCTTGAGCCAGGGCGCGAAGCCGTGGCTGTACCTGCCGTTCATTCCGCACTAAAGCAACGCAATGGCCGAAGACAAACCGTTCGAACCAACGGCCAGCCGCCTCGAACGCGCCAAGCGCGAAGGCAACATCGCGCGCTCGTCCGAGCTGAACACGATTGCGAGCTTCGGCGCAGGTGCGATCGCCACGTTCGCCGTGCTGCCCGAGATCGGGGCCCTCGGCCGCCTTTGGATCGAGCGTATCAAGAACGATCCCAACACTTTCCCGCACGACATCGCCGGCATGATGGCCCTCGTCGTGCTCATGCCGGCGGGCGCATCCGCAGTGGCGGGTAGTCTGTGCGCGCTCGTCCAAGGCGGCGGCCTCTCGTTCAACGCGCCGACGATCAAGCTCGAACGGCTGAATCCAAAGGACAACGTCAAACGCATGTTCGGTGGTGAAGGCGCGATCGCCGCGGCGCGAGCCGTGCTCGCATTCATCGTCGCCACCGCTCTGTTCGTTCCGACGGCGAATCTCGTCTTCAACCGCGCGAGTGTGGGCGGATCGTTGGCGGCGCTGGGATCGCTCGCGACGCTGGGCGCCCAGCGCGGAATCGCAAGCGCACTGGGCGTCGCGTTGTTGTTCGGAACCGCCGACTATCTGCTCGTCCACCGGCGCTGGTTCAAAAAGCTGAAAATGAGCTTCTACGAACTCAAAAAAGAGATGCAAGAGACCGAAGGCAACCCGCAGCTTCGCGGCCGACGGCGGCAGCGCCACCGGTCGCTAGCTACGGGCTCGGTCGCCGACGTCCGCAACGCTTCATTCGTCGTCGCCAATCCGACGCACGTCGCGGTCGCCCTCGAATATTGCCCGCCGCAGGTTTCTGTGCCACGCGTTCTGCTTATGGCGGCCGAGGGCGTCGCGTTGCGCGTTCGCGCGCGCGCCGGCGAACTCGGCATTCCGGTCGTGGAGGACGTTGAATTGGCGCGCACGTTGTACGCCACGGCGCGCATCGGTCGCAGCATTCCGCGCGAAACCTTTCTGGCCGTCGCGGAGATCGTCACGGCGCTGGCCAAACCGAGGCGAAGCGCGTGAGCAAACCCAGCTATTTGACCTACGGCTTCGGGATTTTGCTCCTCGCGCTCTCGCTGGGCGTCATCGTTCCGATGCCGCCCTGGGTTCTCGATGGGTTGCTGGCGCTCTACATCGTCGGCTGCGGCCTCGTCATGCTGATCAGCGTCGCGGTCGCCGAACCGCTCGAGTTCTCGGCGTTTGCTCCGGCATTGCTCGTCGCACTCTTCTTCCGCTTTTTGCTCGAGATTTCGGCCACCCGGCTGATCCTGTTGCAAGGCCATACCCCCGGCGGCGTTGGGCATTTGATTCCGGCGTTCGGCAACGTCGTCGTCGGTGGGAATCTGATCGTCGGCCTCATCATCTTCGCGATTTTCATCACCGTACAGTTCATCGTGATCGCCAGCGGTTCGCAGCGGATCGCCGAGGTTGCCGCGCGCTTTACGCTCGACGCGATGCCCGGCAAACAGATGGCGATCGACGCCGACGTCAACGCCGGCCTGCTGGATCAAGAGGGCGCGCGCAAGAAGCGCAACACCGTTCAGAAAGAAGCCGATTTTTACGGCGCGATGGACGGCGCCGGGAAATACGTCAAGAACGATGCGATCGCCGCGCTCATCATCGTGCTCTGCAACTTGCTCGGCGGGCTGGCGGTGGGCATGCTGTACCACGGGCTGTCACCGCAGGAGGCGCTGGCGACCTACGCGATTCTCTCGATCGGCAACGCGCTGGCGACGACGCTGCCATCCTTTATGCTCTGCATCGCGATGGGCATGATGGTTACGCGGGTCGCCGCCGACGGATCGCTGGGCGAAGACATCGCCGCCCAAGTCATGCAACGGCCCGACGTCATGCGGTCGGCTGCCGGGCTCGCGTTCATGCTCGCGATTTTCCCGCCGATGCCGCACGTCGCTTTCGGCTTGCTCGGTGTCGGTTTGCTCGTGCTCGCGAGCTACGCGGCCCGCACGAAGAACGCCAAGAACCAAGCGGCGAAGGCCACCGTCGAATCCGCGGAGCGCACGCAAGCACGGCGGCCTGAAACGGCGCTGGGGCTGGTCGGCGTCGACGCGATGAGCATCGAATTCGGCGCCGATTTGGTCGGGATGCTCCACGCCGAAAACGGCGAGGCGCTGCTCGACCGGGTCAGCGAAGTTCGCCGCGCGATCGCGGGTGAAACCGGCATCGTCATTCCCGGCGTACGGTTGAAGGACGATCAGATGCGCGACCCGGGCACTTACGGGATTCGCGTGCGCGACGAATTGGCCGGCAGCGGCGTGCTCCGCACCAAGGAACTGCTGGCGGTCGCGCGAGCCGACATCTTGGCGACGATTGATGGCGAAGGATCGTTCGATCCGGTCTATGGGCTGCCGGCGAAATGGATCGCGGTCGCGGATCGCGAGCCGGCGGCCGCGCGCGGGGCCCTGGTGTTCGACCCGATCTCGATCGTCGGTTCGCACTTGGCCGAGACTGCCCGGCTGCGGGCCGCCCAGCTCTTCGGGCGTCAAGAACTGCAAACGTTGGTGGAACACCTCAAGAAAAGCGTGCCGGTGGTATGCGCGGAGATCGGTACCGAGCAGCTCCCGTTTCCGACCCTGCACAAGGTGTTCACGATCCTGTTGCGCGAGCGCGTTTGGCCGCGCGACCCGGTCGTCACGCTCGAGGCGATTCTGGAAGCGACCGCAAGTTCGCGCGATCCGCGCGATCTAGCCGATGCGGCCCGCAAGGTACTGGTTGCCCCGATGCTGCGCCGCCGCAACCTGACCGAGCTCTACGTGTTGATGTTCGATCCCGAGTTCGAGCGACGGATTAGCGCGGAGTGGCACGGCGGTGATGCTCCCGACCCGCAACTCGCGCTCTACGTGCGCGAACGCATCGAAGCCTACGCCCGTTCGATGCCCGCGGGCCGCGCGACGGTTGTCTGCACGAGCTTGTTCCGGCGAACGCTATCCGAACTGCTGGCGCGCTTCAACCTAACGATCGACGTGTTCGCGTTCTCCGAGCTGCCCGGCGAAATCAACGTCAAGCCGCTGGCCATCGTCGGTCCACCCGAACCGCAGGCGGTCGCAGCCGGCGCCGCCTAAGTTGGGTAACTCCTTGAAAAACCGACCCGGGCGCGTGATTTGGGCATCAAGATGGCATCAGCACCTCCCGTCGGCGGCGCCGGCAAGCCGCAGCCCAGTCCGGCGCATCCTCAACCAGCCGCGAAGGGCAACTCACCGCCGCCGCTTCAAACTTCACGGACAAACCACTCCCGCCCGGCTCCGCAAGCCCAAGTGTCGCCAAGCGGTAAGCCGAGTGGCGTTTCGCACCCCGATTCGATTCAGACTCCGCCCAGCACACCAAACGATCCTAATTTCTTCGAGAGGCTGACCGCCGCTGCTCACTCCGTGTCGCTCAAACACGCCGGGGCCGGGGCACTTGAGGGTATCGGGGCGGGCGCCGTTGTCGGGCTTGTGGGTACCGCTGCCGCTGGTCCGGAGATCGGGATACCGGCGGGCCTGGTTACAACGGGGGTGGTGACGCCCATCATGGTAGTCGGCAACGAGATTGCGGCAGCCAAACATGGATTCGACACGGGCCGTCCCCAGCCGTGACGGATGGTACGAATATT
>JBOHTW010000320.1:0-19838 GCA_050733835.1 Vulcanimicrobiaceae bacterium
CGCGTTGCTCGCGCGCGCGCGCCGGTTGGCGGCCGGGCTTTCGCCCGACCAGTACGCGTTTGTCGCCGCCCCGGCCGGCGCCGCGGTCAGGCGGCTGCGGGATGCATTTGCAGCCGGCGAAAGCGCGCCGTGCGTCCACTTCGGAGATCTCGGCGAACTGGCGTTTGCGACATTGCGCTCGGCCGGAGTTGGTCCGCTGAAGCGAATCGATGAGATCGAAGCTGCCCGCCGCTTCGAGGCGCTAGCGGCTCCGATCGTCGCGCTTGCGTGGGAAGGGCTTTTCCCCGACCGCTGCGCGCCGGCCGACGTTGAGATCAGCGGCATGCGCAGCCCCGAGCGGTTCCTCGTGGCCGCGTTTCGATTGCTGCGAAAACTGCGCGGCGCGCTGATCGATGCCGGCGAGTTTCGCCGCCGGGCACTTGCGGGCGCGCGCAGCTTCTACGGTCGGCCGCCGAACTTCGTAGACCCAAACCTCCTGCTCGCAACCCCCGAACGCGATCACGGGTCCCTGCGGGTCGATCCGGTCGAACTTGCCCGGCAACACGATCGCGAGATCGATCTTGCGCAGATTCTCGCGCGCCTCTTCGAACTCTACGAAGCGGAGGTCGTCGCGGCTGGTTACATGACCGGCGCCGACGCAATCCTCCGCGCCGCCGGCGCCGGCGATGCGCAGGCCGGTGCAGCTGTGCGAACCGCGTTTCCGTATGTGCTCGTCGACGACGCTCAAGAAATAACCACCGGCGAGCGCCGGCTGCTCGCAGCGATTTACGGTGCCGGATTCGCCGGCGTGACGCTCGCCGGCGATCCCGCGCAGACGACCCGCACGCTGTGGGGCGCGACCGGCAACGGCGCGTTCGCCGGCGCCACGGTCATCGAGCTGGCGACCGCGCATCGGGGAAACCGCGCGTTGGCAACTCGAGCCGCGCGAATCCTGGACCGAACGAATCGCGCCGAGCGGTCGGATCGCATCGTCGCCGAACGATCGGCCGGCCGCGCCGACGAAGCGCGGCGCATCGCGCGCACGATCGCCGAGTTGATCGCTGCGGGCACGCCGCCGGCCGAGATCGCGCTAATCGTCCGGCACGCGAGCACGGCGCACGCGTACGTCGAAGCGCTGCTCGACCAAAACCTCGACGTGCAACCGGCGCTCGGGCGGGCGGTCGACGCATTCGCGCCGATTCAAGATCTGCTCGGCGTCCTGTGGTGCGTCGCCGATCCGTATGCCAACGAGTGGCTGCTGCGCGTCTTGGCCGCACCATGGCTACGGCTGGCGGACGCGACGGTTGCGCTGCTGTGCACCGAGCGCAGTGACGGCCAGGCGTCGCTATTCACCGACGAACCGGAACCCGCGACCGGCGCGCGCCGGCGCGACCGCGCGCGCGAGCTACGGCTGGCGGAGAGCGTCTTTCGCGGCGCCCACGACGCCGAACTCGCGCCGGTCATTCGCGCTCGGCTGGTCGACTTTCGAACCGCCCATGCTCGCTGGTCCGAACTGGACCGGCGCGTCCCGATTGCAACCTTGGCGCCGCTGGTGGCGGCCGAGACCGTTCTCGGTAGCGCCGACGATTCGGCCCGTGGCCGGTTTGCCCGCGCCGGCGCCGAACACCTCATCGCCGAACTCGTCGAAATCGAGCGCCGGCTCGACGGCGCGCCGCTGATCGAAGCGCTCGAATACTTGACGTTCGTCTTGGCGAGCGAGCACGACGTAGCGGCGCTCGAACTCGCCACCCCGTGGAACCAGCCCGGCGTGCAGGTTCTCACCGTCGAGAACGCGCGCGGCGCCGAGTTCCGGCACGTCTTCGTCGCCGACGTGCGGGCGGGTGCGTTTCCGCGCTACTACGTTCCCGACGCATTCCTGTTCTCGCGCCGGCTCGGAATCATACCGCGCGAGAACGTCGGCGACGCGCGGGCCGCCCGGACCGCCAAGTTCACCTACGCGCTGCGCGAACTGCGCGCGCGCGACCAGTACAACGCCGCCGAGCGGCGCGCGCTCTACGTTGCGCTCACTCGTGCAAGCGAAACCGCGTACGTGAGCGCTTCAGGCCGGCCGACGCGCGGCGCGAACACGCCGGAGTTGCTCGAAGAGCTTCGTGAGTGATGGTGGCCGTCGAGCCGATCGCACCGGCCGATTACGTTCGCGACGTTCTACCGCACAGCTTCGCGCTGTGGGGCGACGGGCGCAGTCTCGAACGTTACGCGGCCGACTTTCTCGCCGCCGAACGGACGTTGTGCGGGCCGCGCGGCACGTTTGCGTTCGGCGTTCGCGACGGCGGTGCGGTCGTCGTTTCGCTGAAGCGGTACGAACGGACACTGCGGTGGGGTGCGCGGCGGTTGCGCGCGGTCGGCATCGGCGCGGTCTTTACGCAACCGGCCGCGCGCGGCCGCGGGTT
This sequence comes from Vulcanimicrobiaceae bacterium, assembly GCA_050733835.1. Taxonomy (GTDB): domain Bacteria; phylum Vulcanimicrobiota; class Vulcanimicrobiia; order Vulcanimicrobiales; family Vulcanimicrobiaceae; genus JBOHTW01. Next base: position 2,391 of record JBOHTW010000320.1, read on the forward strand.
CGCGAGCGCCGCGATCGGCGCGTTCCTCGATGCTGAGCGGGCGCGCGGAACCGATCTGGCGTTCCTGTTCTCAGACATTCATCCGCACTTTTACGCGCGGCTCGGCTTCAACGGCCTGCCGTCGCGCAGCGCGACCGTACGCGGCGACCTGCTCGACGGGTCGCCCGACGATTCGCCATCGCCGCGACCAATCGAAGCCGGCGACTGGCCGGCGGTCGGCCGTTGCTTCGACGCGATGGACCGAGCGCGGGGATTTTCGCTGGCGCGGACGCCGCGAATCTGGCAATGGCTCCGGTTGCGCTGGACGGCGCCGGCGGCCGCCGGCGAATCGTCGATCCGGCTCGTCGTACCGCGGCGCAACGCGGTCGCGGCGTACGTGATCGGGCGGCGAATCGAGCGGACCGGCAGCTTCGTCATCGACGATCTTGGTTTTAGCGGATATGACGGATCGGCTGCGCTCAAGGGCGTGCTGCGGGTAGCCGCCGGCGATCTCCCGCGCGTTAGCGCGTGGCTTTCGCCTGAGGTGACCGCCGGTACCCTCCCGCGCGGTGCGGTGCGGCCGCGCCGGTTGGCGATCTTGATGCTTGCGCCGGTATCGCCGCTCGGCCGGCGCTTTTGGCGCGACCAAGGGCCCGCGATCCTCGGCGCGCGCGGCGACGCCGTCTGGAACGCCGACCACATCTGACGACGAGGCGCGCCCGGCCCACCGCCCGAATCCGAGTCCACATGCCAACACCCGCCCAAGCGAGACTGCTCGCCCAAGCACTCACGCTGCCCGTCGCAACCACGCGCGATTTCGCCGGCGACCGCCGGCCGCCGGCCGACGTGGCCGCCGATCACCTTCGAATCATCGCGGACACCGCGTTGCGTACCCGGTTCATCGAGGCCGGCCTCGCCGAAGGTTTGCAGTCGCCGAAGGGTCCGCAAAAGATCAAATCAATCGTCCGCATTTATCCGGAGTTCGACTCGCCGCGACCCGCGCATCGCTCGCCGGTCGTCTCAAACGGCAAACCGGCCCAGCGCGCGCGGAAAACCGTCGGCCATCTCGCGACCGTCGAGGAACTCGAAACACTGCTTGGGCGCATTCGCCAAGTCGAAACCGAGGTCGCGCGCGAGATGCGCGCCTCGGTCGACGCCGAGATCGATCGGCTCAAGCGGACGATGGCGCTACTCAGCGGAATCGAACTCGAGGAGGCGCATCGCAAACTCGGCGAGGCGCTGACCCGCCGCCGCGAACTCGCCTGGCAGATTCGCCTCGAAGCATTCAGCCGAATCGCCGCCGACGAAAGTTTTTCGCCGCGAACATTCCTCCGTTTCTTCGCGCGCTGAGTTCGGGAAAAGCGCCGCTCCGAACCAACTAGCCCCGGGGGCGTTCACGAGGACCGTTTGCGCACCGTCGTACGGCGGGTAGATCATTCGGAAACGAAATATTGACTTCAGAGTAGTGCGGTCGTATCGTATCGGCTAATCCCGTTTCGCGGAGGAACACCGATCGAGACCCACGCCCCGGCCTGCTTGCGACCGATCGACTTCCGCGGCTTCAAAGCCGACGTGGCAGCTCGGTTGCTTGCGCGCGAATATAACCGGCGGTTGCGCCCGTGGGGGCTCACCTACGTTCCGTACTTCATTTTGCTCTTGCTCGCCGCCGGCGACGCCGAACGTCCGTCCGACATCGCGGTCGCCTTACAGCTCGACAACGCGTCGATTAGCGGGCACCTCGACCGGCTCACGGCGGCCGGCCTCGTCGAGCGCCGTCCCGACTCCGCCGATCGGCGTGTCAGCCGGTTGCGCGCGACCGATACCGCCAAGCACCTGATCGACGAACTCGACAGCGTCGGGCGCGGCCTGAGTTTGATCGATCCGAATATCGTCGCAAGCGAACCTTTAGCCGACGGACAAATCGCCCTACGGACCGCACTCGAAGCGCAGCGTGCCCTCGACGCGATCTCGGACGCGGTGCGCGGCGTCGTCGCAGCGGTCGCCCGGGCCGAGCGGGTGGCGCCGGCGGAGATTGCCGATCGGCAGGCAGCGATCACGCCACCGGGGCCGGCCGCCGCCGACGAGTCCGCGGAACGGCCGCGCAGCGTGGTTCGGCCGCGGAGCGGAGCGATTACGACGCTCCGAGTGACGACGCTCACGACCGTACGCGGCCCGGTCGGCGAGGTTTTGTCGCGATTTGCCGGGCTGGTGGAGGAACGCAGCGGCGGCAGCATCCGGGTGAGCTTGATCATCCCGTCGAGCGCGCCCGGCGGCGAGCTCCAGACGCTCGTCGACGTCCGCAGCGGCGACCTCGCGATCGCGGCGCTGACGCTCCCGGTCGCGGGGAATCTCGTCCTGGACGCCCAGCTCGTCGAGTTACCGTATCTCTTCGACGACGCACGCGCCGCTCGAGCGTTCATCGACGGGCCGTTCGGGCGCTCGATCCTCGAGCAAGTCGAACGGTTCGGCCTGATTGGTCTGGGAATCGCCGAGAACGGTTTTCGGTCGTTGACGGCGCGCGCCGGGCAGATTCGCAATCCCGAGGATGTCGCCGGCCTGCGATTGCGCGTTCAGCAGTCGCCCATCAACGTCCATCTTGCCGAGGCTTTGGGCGCGATCGCCGTCCCGCTGCCGTTCCCGCGGCTGGCCGACGCGCTCGCAGCCGGTGAGATCGACGCTCAAGAAAACGCCCTCGCCAACATCGTCGGTTTGAAATTGTGGCGGTGGCAACGCTCGCTGACGCTTTCGCGCCATACGTTCTCAGCCCACATCGTGCTCGGTAACGCGGACATCCTCGCGGCCCTTGGCAGCGGCGAGATCATCGTGCGCGAGGCGATGCGCGACGCGATCGCCGAGATTCGGCGCGACGCCGATCGCATCGACGGCGAGTTTTGCGCCGAACTACGCCGTCATCTCAGCGTCATTGAACTTTCCCCCACTTCTCGGACTTGTTTCATCGAGGCAACCCGACTGGTCCACGAGCGGGTGGCCCGCGCCCTCGGCGACGACGCGGTCGCTCGGGCGGTGGCCGCTGCGGCCGCGGTTCGTTCACATCCAACAATAACCGGCTAGCCTGGAAGGAGGCACCATGTTTATCCGACGCATCTGCGCAATACTCGCAACCCTGATTTTGGCCATCCTGAGCTCCCCCGCACCGCGGGCCGCCGACCCGCCCGATATCGTCATCGGATCGATTCTTCCGCTGACGGGTCCATCGGCGCAAACCGGCGCCGGACTTCAAGCGGCGCAACAACTCGCAGCGGACCTCGTCAACGGGAGCGTCGCGTATCCGTTGCCGGGCACCGGCCACAGCGGCTTACCGCGCTTGGGTCACGCGAAGATTAAGCTCGTTTTCGCGGACTCGCAAGGCAAACCCGACCTCGCGCGCGCGGCTGCCGAAGCGCTCATCACGCACGATCATGCGGTGGCGCTCATGGGCGCGTACATCTCCTCGACGACTGCGACGGCGTCGCAAGTCGCCGAACGCTACGGCATCCCGTTTCTCAACGCGGACTCATCTGCGCCGTCGCTCACCGAGCGCGGCCTGCATTGGTTCTTTCGCATCAGTCCCAACGACGCAACGTTCGGGAAGAACTTCTACCAATTCTTAGACGACATGAAGCAGCGCCAGCACGTCAGCGCTAGCCGGGTCGCGATCGTCGGCGAAGACGGCCTGTTCGGAACCGGGGCCGGCGATGCCGAAGCCGCGTTCGCCAAGCAGTTCGGCTACGACGTCGTCACCCGCATCTCGTACCCGGCGACGACGACCGAGGTCAACGCCGAAGTTCAGCGCGTTAAGGATGCAAAACCCGATGTGGTCATGATCGCTTCGTACCTGCCCGACTCGCTGCTCTTCATGCACGGCTTCAAGCAGCAAGACGTGAGTCTCAAAGCGATTCTGGCGCAAGACGCCGGCTTCGTCGATCCCGGCTTCATCAAGACGCTCGGCCGCGATGCCGAGGGTATCTTCACTCGCGAAGTCTTTTCACTCGAGATCAAACATCGTAATCCGGCGGTGCCGGCGATTGCTAAATTGTTCGGGCAGCGGTTTGGCGGCAAGCCGCTCGACGGAAACACCGCGCGGGACTTCATGGGCGTACTCGTGCTCGCCGATGTCATTGATCGCGCCGGTTCGACCAAGCCCGACGCGATTCGCGCAGCCCTGGTCGCAACCGACATTCCCGGGAACCGGACGCTGATGCCCTGGAAGGGGATCAAGTTCGACTCGCACGGACAAAACGCCGAGGGCAGCGGCATCATCGAACAGATCCAGAACGGCAAATACGAGACCGTCTGGCCGTTTGACATTGCAACCAAACCGGTGATCTGGCCGATGCCCAAATGGAACACGCCCTAACGAACTTCGCCCAGGTCGCAGTCGCCGGGTTGCTGACTGGGCTCGTCTTCGCGTTGGTCGCCGTTGGTCTGACCTTGATCTACGGGGTCATGGACGTCGTCAACTTCGCGCACGGCGAGTTTCTCATGCTGGCAATGTATGCGACGCTCGGCTTGGCATTCGTCGGCGTTGGAACGATCGTCCGGCTGCCGCTCGTGATCGTCGCCATGTTCATCTTCGGGGCCATCGTCTACCACGTCTTCATCCGGCGGCTCCTCGCGGGGCCGCCGGAGGCGACGGTCTTCGGAACGTTTGGATTGCTCGTGCTGCTGCAAGGACTCGCGCAATCGTTGTTTTCGAGCGACTATCTCTCGGTGCCGCATCCGCCCGCGCAAGGGACGTTCCACTTCGGTCCAATCGCGGTGCCCCAAACGCTCGCAATCGAAGGCGTCGGCGCACTCGTCGTAACCGGCCTGTTGATGCTCTTCGTCGACCGTACCGAGATCGGCCGCGCGATGCGGGCCGTATCCGAAGATCGAACGACGGCAACCTTGATGGGAATCAACGTTCAACGAGTCAATGCGCTCGCATTCGGTATCGGAGCCGCCTGCGTCGGGGCCGCCGGCGCACTTTTAATGCTTTCATTTCCGGTTTATCCGACCGTCGGCGCATCGTTTGCGCTGACGTCGTTCGTCGTCGTGGCGCTGGGCGGATTCGGCAGCATACCCGGGGCCCTGGTCGGCGCCGTTCTGATCGGTCTGCTGGAAGTCTTCGGGGGATACTACCTCTCGCCCGAGATCAAGCTGGTCCCAGTTTACGCGACCTACCTCGCGGTCGCCATGCTGCGGCCGCAGGGGTTGTTCGGGCGCCGATGAGCGTGAACGTTCTCGTCCTAATCGGTTTACTCGCGGCCGGGGCGGCCGCCGCACTCGGCATTCACGACGCCGTTACGCTCGACCTGATTTTCACGTTCCTGCTCTATTCCATCCTTGGACAGTCGTGGAACTGGGTTAGCGGATACGCCGGAAACATCTCGTTCGGCCACGCGATCTTTTTCGGTTGCGGCGCCTACGCAGCGGCGATTTGCTCGACGCACGGCGTCTCGCCGTGGCTGGCGTTTCCGTTGGGGATACTCGCCGCCGGCCTGCTGGCGCTGATCACCGGCTTCCCGACGCTCTCGTTACGCGGACACTACTTTTCAATCGCCACGATCGCGGTCGGAGCGTTGGTCGATGCATTCGTTCGGACGCAAGCCTGGCTTGGGGCGACCAACGGGATCGAGATCCCGATTCGAAACGGCTGGGCCGCGATGCAGTTCGCCCAGAAGGGTCCGTACGTCGGGCTCGCACTCGTTTTGTTCGGCGTGACGTTCGGCGCGACGATCGCACTCGAGCGTTCGCGCATGGGTTACTATTTGCGCGCGCTGCGCGCGAATTACGCGGCCGCCGCAGCCGTCGGCGTCGACGAGCGGCGCTGGAAGCTGACCGCGTTCGTCTTGTCGACCACGTTCGCAGCCGGCGCGGGCGTGCTCTACGCGCAGTACACGCTGTTCGTCGATCCGTCGTCCACGATCGTGTTGGCGATCTCGATCGACATCGCGTTGGTCGGCGTCGTCGGCGGCATCGGAACGATTTGGGGACCGCTCGTCGGGTCGGCGGTCTTCGTAGCGCTTTCCAAGGGCGTCGCGCTTCAGATCGGCGGCATCGGAAAGGGCTACGATCTGGTCATCTACGGCACCATCATCTGCCTGATCGCCGCGGTGCGCCCACACGGAATCGTCGGAACGGCCGTCGACGGCCTTCGGCGCCGACGTGGCGCCGTCCCGACCATCTCGCCCGCAGCGGTTCGCGAGGCGCCGCAATGAGCGCACTGTTGGAAGTGCAGGGACTGACCAAGAGTTTCGGTGCGCTGCGCGCTTTGGACGGAGTCGACTTCGATGCCGCCGAGGGAGCGTTGACCGGCCTCATCGGTCCCAATGGCGCGGGAAAGTCGACCGCCTTTAACTGCATCTCGGGGGCGACCGTTCCATCCGGCGGCAGCGTGCGCTATCGCGGCCGCGAGTTGTCCGGAACGGCATATCATCACGTTGCCCGGCTCGGGGTTGCGCGCACCTACCAAGTCGTTCAGCCGTTCGGCGACATGAGCGTTTTGGAGGCGACGACCGTCGGCGCGCTCTTGCGGAGACCCCGCCTCTCGTCCGCGATCGCCTATGCGACCGAGATCGTGGCGTTCGTTGGGCTCGATGACAAGCAGCACCGGCTCGGCCGAACGTTGAGCATCGCCGACAAAAAGCGGTTGGAAGTCGCCCGGGCGTTGGCGACCGATCCCGCACTGTTGTTGCTCGACGAGGTGATGGCCGGGCTAACGCCGGCCGAGTGCCGGTCCGCCGTCGATCTCCTGAAGCGGATTCTCCAGCGCGGCGTCACGATCGTCATGGTCGAGCACGTGATGGAGGTCTTGATGCCGCTCGCCAATCACGTGGTCGTCATCGCGGCGGGCCGGACGATCTTCGCCGGCCCGGCAGCCGCGGCGGTTAGCGATCGGGCGGTCATCGAGGCCTATCTCGGCGCGCCGCGCGACCACCGTGAATTCGGCGCCGACCGATGAACGGGTTGCTCGAAGTCGACGATCTCGCGGTCGACTATGACGGGATTCGCGCGCTGCAAGGCGCCTCGATCCGCGCCGGCCGCGGCGAGATCGTCGCCCTCGTCGGGGCGAACGGCGCCGGCAAGACGTCGCTGCTGCGAGCGATCAGTGGCCTCGTCAAGCCGGTGAGCGGCGTAATTCGGTTTGACGGTCACGACCTGCGGCGGGTCGCGGCGCACGACGTCGTCCGGCTCGGGATCGCGCACGTGCCGGAAGGGCGGCGCGTGTTCGGCGCGGTCACGGTCCGCGACAACCTGCTTTTGGGCGCGTACGTCGATCGTGATCCGGTGCGGCGGCGCGAGCGGCTCGACGAGGCATTCGGAGCATTCCCGCGACTCGCCGAACGGCTCGATCAGCGAGCGTCGACATTGTCGGGCGGCGAGCAGCAGATGCTCGCGATCGCACGCGGCACGATGAGCGGTCCGCGACTGCTCATGCTCGATGAACCGTCGCTCGGCATCGCGCCGATATTGATTCCGCAGATTTACGACGGCATCGCCCGGATCGCGGGCGCCGGAACGGCCGTTCTACTCGTCGAGCAAAATGTACGGGAAGCCCTTTCGGTCGCGAGCCGAGGCTACGTTTTACAGACCGGACGTGTGATCTTGGAGGGTCGCGCCGACGACTTGCGAGGAGATAAAATGGTCCAGCGTGCCTACCTCGGGATGGATGCGATATGACCGAACCGCAATACTGGCGCGTCGGCATCGACATCGGAGGAACGTTCACGGATCTGGTTGCGCTGGCAGCCGACGGGCGGATCCTTCGGAGTAAAATCGCATCGACGCCGCGCGCGCCCGAAGCGGCTCTTCTGCTCGCGCTACGCGCGCTGTTCGCCGAGATCGCACCTGAAGCCATCGGCTTCGTCGCGCACGCGAGCACGATCGCCACGAACGCACTCCTCGGCCAGTTGAATCTGGAGCTTCCGCGCGTTGCGTTCGTTACGACCCTCGGCTTTCGAGACGTCTTAGAGATCGGCCGCCAGAACCGCAGCGCGATCTACGATCTGGCGGTCAAGCGCCCGACGCCGCTTGCGCGCCGCGAGGATCGGCTGGTCGTTCGCGAGCGGCGCGGTCATGACGGTCAAGTGCTCGAAGCACTCGATTTGGAAAGCGTCCGGCAGGTCGCGGCCACGATTGCCGAGCGCCGGATCCACGCCGTCGCCATCGGCTTGCTGCACGCGGACGTCGAACCGAGCCACGAACTTGCGGTGGCGAAGGTAATTCGCGCCGCCGCGCCCGACGTTGAACTCTCGCTTTCGTCGGAGATCGATCCGCAATATCGCGAGTTCGAGCGCTTCTCGACGACCGTCGTCAACGCGGCGCTCGTTCCGATCGTCCGTGCCTATCTCGAACGCGTGCACTCCGGAGTCCGCGCGCTCGGCGTCGGCGCACCAATCTTCGTGATGCGTTCGGATGGCGGCATGTCGTCGATCGAAATTGCCGGCGAACGGCCGGCGAGCCTGATCGAGAGCGGACCGGCGAGCGGGGTCATTGGCGCGGCCTACGTTGGGCGAACCCTTGGGATCGCAAACGTGCTGTCGTTCGATATGGGCGGCACGACCGCGAAAGCGGGGACGATCTTTGGCGGGGTTCCTCAGATCGCGAACGCCTTCGAAGCGGCCGGTTCGACGCACAGCGGGCGTTCCGTAAAGGGCAGCGGTTATCCGGTTCGGTTCCCGTTCGTCGATCTGGCGGAGGTGAGCGCCGGCGGCGGAACGATCGCGTGGATCGACACCGCCGGCGCCCTGCGCGTTGGACCCATTTCAGCCGGTGCCGATCCCGGACCGGCCTGTTACGGTCGTGGCGACAAGCCCACCGTTACCGACGCGAACGTCGTCTTGGGCCGCAGTAATCCCCACGCGCTACTCGACGGTGCGTTTCCGATCGATTCAGCGCGGTCGCGCCGAGCGCTCGCGTCGGTCGCCGAACCGTTGGCGGGCAATGTTGAGCGGACGGCAGCCGGAATCGTCGCGCTCGTCGACGCGGAGATGGCCAAGGTGTTGCGGATCGTCTCGGTCGAGCGCGGCCACGATCCGCGCGACTTCACGCTGCTTGCATTTGGCGGCGGCGGCCCGCTGCACGCGTGTTCCGTGGCCGATGAGATCGGAACCAAACGGATCGTCGTGCCCGCCAATCCGGGCGTCTTTTCCGCCTACGGTCTGCTGGCCGCCGATGTCCGCACGGTTGCGATCCGCTCGATCGTCGCGCCCGCCAACGACCTGACGTGGGAACGCGTCGAGCGAACCTTCCGTTCGATCGAACTCGATATCGACGCGAGCTTGGCGGCCCAGAATGTCGCGCTAGCCGACCGCAGCACGATGCGCGAACTCGACCTGCGCTATCTGGGCCAATCGACCGAGTTGACGATCGCCGGTCCGAGCACGCTCGACGAAGCGGCCGCGGCTTTCCACCGGCGCCACGAGCAACGATACGGGTTCGCGGCGCGCGATGAAGCCGTTGAGATCGTCACCGTTCGCGTTATCGGCATCGGAGCGACTCCCAAGCCGCCGCTCGTTGCCAAAGCCCTCCCCACCCCGGCCGCTCCCGTGCCGGCCGCAATTCGCGAGCGACGCAGCGTGTTCGACGGCCGGGCGTTCGTACCGACCGCCGTCTACCTGCGAAGCGCGCTCTGTCCCAGCGATTTCTTCAGCGGACCGGCGGTCGTGGAACAATACGACGCAACCACCTACGTCGGGCCACAGTGGACTGCAGCGGTCGATGCCTACGACAATCTCGTCATCGAACGCAATCCCGAACGCGAGGACCAGCGACCCACATGAGTACGAGTCAATCCACACCGGCGTCCGACCCGATTGCCACCCAACTGATCGCTTCGGCGCTCGTCTATGCAAGTGAGGAGATGGGCATCGCGATTCGCGATGCGGCCTATTCGCCGAACATCAAAGAGCGACTCGATCATTCCTGCGCGCTATTCGACGCCGCCGGGCGGCTCGTCGCTCAAGCGGAACACATCCCGGTCCACCTCGGTTCGCTGCCGTGGGGACTACGACACTCGCTGGCGTGGCTCGCCGAACGCGGCCGGACGATTGCACCGGGCGAGATGATCGTCGTAAACGATCCCTATTTATCGGGGACGCACTTAAACGACGTCACCGTAATACGCGCCATCCACTTCGCGGACCGGCTGGTCGGATACGCCGCCAACAAAGCACACCATACCGACGTCGGGGGGTCGGTTCCGGGATCGATGCCGCCCGATGGTCGCGACTTATTCGCCGAAGGCTGCATCTTGCCGCCGATGGCGCTAGTCTGCGAGGACCGTCTCGTGGACGAGGCGGTCGATTTGCTCCGTGCGAATTCGCGAACCCCGGATGCGCGATCGGGCGATATTCGTGCGCAGGTTGCCGGCAATTTTGTCGGTGAGCGACGGTTTATCGAGTTGCTCGAACGGTTCGGGACCGCAGTCTTTAGTGGAGCGCTCGATCGGTTGCTGGACGATGGCGAACGCCGGACGCGAGCCGCCTTGCGGGAACTGCCCGACGGCGTCGTCGAGCACGAGGACGTCTTAGAAGACGAGACCGGAAACCCGTCGATCGTGCTGCACCTTCGATTGGAGAAGCGCGCCGACTCGGTATTGCTTGACTATGCGGGAACCGCGAAGCAGCGGGCCATGCCGCTCAACGCGGTGTACGGCGTAACGCTGTCGGGAGCATACTACGCGGTGCGCGCCGTTACCGACCCGCGGATTCCGATGAACGACGGATCGTTCCGGCCGGTGACGGTTCGAGTGCCCGAAGGCACGATCCTCAATCCACGCCGCCCGGCCCCCGTAAGCGGCGGCAACGTCGAAACCTCGATGCGCAATGCCGATCTCGTCTTGGGAGCGTTCGGCCGATTGGCGCCCGGTCGGTTTCCCGCGCAGAGCGGCGGTTCGATGAACAACGTCATGATCGGCGGCATTGACGCTCGCGGACGATCGTGGGCGTTTTACGAGACCAACGGATGCGGGATGGGCGCACGACCTGACGCCGACGGGATCGACGCGATTCACGCGCACATGACCAATACGCTCAACACCCCGATCGAAGCGATCGAGCGCGACATGCCCTTGATGGTTACCGAATATCAATTCGCACCGCGCAGCGCCGGCGCCGGGCGGATGCGCGGCGGGTCGGGACTGATCCGTGCATTTCGGCTGCGCGAGGGGACGGCGACCGCGTCATTGCTCGCCGAGCGGCACGTGGTTCGCCCGCGCGGTAGCGCGGGTGGCGGCGACGGCGCGCCGGGCACGCACCTAGTCGTGCGCGGCGACGGCTCGCAGGTAACCGTTCCGGCCAAGACAACCCTATCGTTAGCAGCGGGCGACACGATCGTCGTTCGTACCGCCGGCGGCGGCGGCTACGGCCGGCCGGGCGAACGCGAATCGTCAGCCGATCGCCGTGATGTGCACGACGGCATCGAGGTCGCATTGTGACCCCGGCCGGCGTTCGCGCGGAGATTCGCAGCGGGGCGATCACCAACCCGACGGAACGCTACGCACCCGACTTCGTGCAAGCCAACCTCGTCGTCGTCCCGCGTTCCGTTGCCGGGGATTTGGCCGATTTGTGTGCTCGCAACCCCGTGCCGTGCCCGGTCGTCGAGCAACTCCCACCCGGCGCGTACGCGCCGGTTTGCGCGCCGGGGGCCGATCTTCGCACGGATCTGGGGCGCTATCGCGTCTGGCGCGACGGCGAACTCACCGATTCGCCCCGCGACGTGGTGCCCGTCTGGACGGCCGACCTGGTCGCGTTTCTCATCGGTTGCTCGTTCACGTTCGACCATGCGCTGGTCGATGCGGGCCTCAACCCGCGGCACTTCGGCTCCGGCCGGCGCGTCCCGATGTACCGGACGCGCGTGCCGCTGGCGGCCGCCGGCCGGCTGCACGGCACGATGGTCGTCAGCATGCGACCTTACAAATCGCATGAAGTCGACCGCGTCCGTGACGTCTCGCGCCCGTATCGCGAAGGTCACGGCGAACCGTTCGCTTGGGGCGATCCGTCCGTGCTCGGGATCGACGACCTCGCGCGGCCCGACTACGGCGACCCGCCCGTATTGGAGCCCGACGACATTCCCGTCTTTTGGGGATGCGGCGTCACGCCTCAAAGCGTGATCATTGCAAGCCGGCTTCGGTTCGCGATCACGCACGAACCGGGCCATATGTTCGTGACCGACCTCCCGCATGACCAGCTTCGCGGCGGACGCCCGCGGTAGTCGTGGTCCTCAGATTTACGCAGCCCCCTATCGCGCGACATTTGCTTGATCGACGAAGTGTGGTCTTGATTGGGAATCGTACCGGTAAAAGCTGAGATATTGGTTGCGCACATCCCCATTGATTGTAAACCGGATGGGGCCGAGCGCCGTCGGGAGCGCGCGGGTCTGCGCGATGGCTTCTCGGACGCTTTCGCGGGTAGGAAAGGCCCCGCGAGAGTCGACCAGCGCTTTGGTTATCGCGCTGACGATCAGTTGGGCCGACGCATAGGATCCAAGCTGCCAGGCCGTCGGTTCGGTACGGTAGCGCTGTCGGTACGCCGCGATGAATTTTCGCGCATTGCCTGTCGGCATGTGCTCGATGTCGGGATACGTAAACGTGTAATACGTATTTGACGTATAGCTGCCGGCGGACGAGAGAAACCCGTCCTCAGCCGCCGTACTCGGCGCGATGAGCGGAATCTGCGCCATTCCAAGCTTTCCCATTTGAGCGCGAAACTCGCCCAGTTGGGTGCCGAGTGCGCCCAGATAGACGGCATCGGGATGAACTCTTCCGATGCGTCCGAGCAGGTCGCGAAAGTCGGCATCCTTTACGCCGATGCTGTCGTGCGCCACGATCTTGCCGCCGGCGGCCTGAAACGCGATCTCGAACAGTTCGGATACCACCGTGCCGAAGAGTTCACTGTCGTCGATGACGTAAACGCGATCGAATTTCTGCGCTAGCGCAAACTGGGCGCCGGCCGGTCCTTGGTATTCGTTGGTCGCACAAAGGCGGAAGAAAGCGATTCTATCGGGATTTGCCTGCCGAAGCTCCTCGCCGGTAGCCCCCTTCGTCAACGACGGGTCGGTCGCAGTCGATGAAACGAGTGCCGTCCCGGCCCGATTGAAAACGGGAATCAGCGCCTTGGCAACCGGCGAGTTGTACGGGCCAAAGACGACGACTACCCGCGGATCCGCGATCAGCGCGTTCGCGGTCTGTTCGGCCTTGGGGATGCTGAAGGGCAAACCCGCGGCTCCATGATCGATTCGCTCGGTAACGATGCGATAACCAGCCGGCAAGCCATGTGCGTTCGCTTGATCGACCGCAAGCTCAACGGCCTGCGCGAATCCGTTCATGGTTGGCCCAGAAGTCCCTGAGAATGGCAAATCAATTGGTAGAACGATCGTCTTGTTGTCAGCGACGCTCGGTACGGGCATGAATCCGAGCGAAGCGACGGCCACTATCGCGGCTACCGTGCGAAATACGCGTTGGAACACTTGCAGTATCCTCCTTGCAGCGATGTATCGGCAAGGATTCCGCGCGCATGTCGCAGTGCAGCGTAAATGTTATGATGGCTTCATCCCGAAATAAAATGAGATTTAATTCGGTTCCGAACGACAACGCGATGGGCGCGCGTCAGGCGAGGGCGACGATCCGCCGGCGCTTCCAAAAGACGCGATAGTACGTGGTCTGCAGGATCAGCAGGCAAATGAATGCGACCGGGTAGGCGATCCAGATGCCGTCGATTCCAATGCGATGCGACAGGCTGTAGGCGACCGGCACTTCAATGCCCCAAATCGAGCCGACCGAGAGCAACGTCGGCCAGATGACGTCGCCGCTCGACCGCATCGTCGCCGACAACACGCTGGCGCTGCCGAAGACGAGATAGCTCCACAGCGTGATCGCCAGCAGCGAGTGCGCGAGCACCAAGGTCGGCTCACTGGTCAAGAAGAGTCCGAGCAGCGCCCATGACAGCGCGTACCCCAAACCAATGAGGACCCCGCCGATCACGAGATTCAAGAGCAGCCCGGTGCGCACGATCCGCCCCAAGCGTGACGCGCGGCCGGCGCCGATCGACTGCGCGCCGAAGATCGAGCACGTGATCCCGATGCTGATCGCCGGAAACTGGACGTAACTGACGATCTGGTTCACCGCGCCGTACGACGCGGTGGCGTCAGCGCCGTAGCGGTTGACGAACGAGATGACGGCAATCTCCGAGAGCGAGACCATGATCAGTTGCAACCCCGTGGGGATCCCTAACCGTACAACCGCTGCGATGATCTTCGGATGCGGAACGAGATGCGTGAGGAACATGCGATCCGGTGCGAGCGGATGGCGAACCCGCAAGAGATAGACGCACATGCCGGCGGTGGCGAGCGCGTTCGCCAAGCCGGTTGCGACCGCAGCCCCGGGCAAGCCGAGCTTCGGTGCGCCAAGCCAGCCTTCGATGAACAGCGGCGTGAGGATCAAGTTGAGCACCGTTCCGGCGATCAGCACGACGAACGGCGTTCGCGTGTCGCCGACGCCGCGTAAGAACGTCGAATAGACGAGATAGACGAACAGGATCGGCAACAAGACGAACAGTACGCGCGCGTAGTCGACCGCGAGCGGCAGCACGGTCGGCGGCGTCCCGATCGCCCGCAACATCGCGGCGCCGAAAAACCAGCCGGTGAACGCGACGACGACTCCGAGGCTGACCGAAAGCGATAGCGTCGTGCCGGCGATCTCGACGACCCGTTCGCGTTTCCCAGCGCCAAACGCCTGACCGATGAGCACAGTGCTGCCGCTGGCCAAACCAATGAGGAACGAGATCAACAAAAAGACGATCGGGAAGATCGACGAGATGGCGGCTAAGTCGACGACTCCGAGCAGCCGCCCGATATAGATGCTGTTCACCGTCTGCGACGCCGACTGCAGGAGGTTGCTGAGCATCAATGGGACGAGGAAGACGGCCATCGACTGCCACATCGGTTTGGAATCGTCGAGAACCCGGTTTGTCACTCGGCGAGCATCGACATCTGCACGATCGGCTCCTTGGTCAAGGTTCCGACGCGCACGCCGAGCAGTCGCACCGGTTCGCCGAGCGCCCCGCTCCGCAACAAACAGTGTTCGGCCGCGGCGAGGATGGCTGCCGCGTCGCTCGTCGGTTCCGCGACCGTCGTCTGCCGGACGACCACGCTAAAGTCGGTTCGTTTGAGTTTGATGCCGATCGTCTTGCCGCGCAGTCCGTCGGCAATCAGCCGCCGTGCGACGTCCGCAGCCAGCTCGCGCAGATGCGGCTGCAACTCGTCGATCGAGCGCAGATCGTATTCGAACGTCTCTTCGCTCGAGACCGAATGCGTCTCCCGGTCGCCGCGGACGACGCGCGAGTCGTTGCCGCGCGCCAGCTCGCGGAGTTCGAACCCGCTGCGCCCAAGCAGCCGCGCGAGCGTCGGGTCGTCGAGCCGGGCGAGCTGTTCGATGCGTTCGATGCCGGTCGCAACCAACACCGCGGCCGTCTTCGGGCCGACGCCCCACAACCGCGCGACCGGAAGGCCGGCCAGATACGCGGCTTCGGTGCCCGGTTCGACCGTGCGCAGACCGTCGGGCTTGGCATCGTCGGAGGCGATCTTCGCGAGTAACTTCTGCCGCGCGACGCCGGCGCTAACCGCGAGGCCGACCTCCGCCCGCACCGCCGCACGGACGGTCCGCGCGTAGGCGACCGCAGCGTCGAGCCGATCGTCGGCCAGCAGCACGTAAGCCTCGTCGAGCGATAGCCCCTCGACCGCTTGCGCACCGCGTTCAAAGATCGCGAAGACCGCGCGCGAGGCTTCCCGATAGCGCGTGAAGTCCGGCGGAACGACGATCAGATCGGGACACGACTCGCGAGCGCGGTAGAGCGGGATCGCCGACCGGACTCCGAACGGCCGCGCCTCGTACGACGCGGTGAGCACGACCGCGCGCCGGCTGCTGCCGGCGACCGCGACCGGCTTACCGCGGAGCTGCGGATCGTCGCGTTGCGCGACGCTGGCGTAGAACGCGTCGATGTCGAAGTGAACGATCATCGGTCATGCGGCTGCGGTTGAAAAAATTGCGCGAATCGTCTGTAGGTTGCGGACGTCGTCGGCCTCGTCGCCCGGGGTTTCCAGGATCGCGGTCTTCTCGTGCAGCGCTGCCTGCGCGGCCAACGCGCGAAAGCCGGCGATCCCGATCAAGCCGTCGCCGATGTGCCAGTGCCGGTCGCGATGACCGCCGAGCGGCACCTCCGTGTCGTTGAAGTGGAACAAGTTGAGCCGGTCGAGCGTGATCTCGCGATCGATCGACTCGACGAAGCGCGCGACGCCCTCGTCGGAATCGATCGGGTAGCCGGCGGCCCACGAGTGGGCCGTGTCGATGCATATTCCAAGTTGCGGATGACCGATCGCGCGAACGAACTCGCCGAGTTCTTCCAGCGTGCCGCCGCAGAGCTGGCCCGCGCCCGCCGAGTTTTCCAGCACGAGCACAACCCCCGGCGCAATCCCATCGAGCGCGTGTTCGAGCGCCGTCACCACGGCGGCGAACCCTTCGCGCCGGTCGCGCGCGCCATACGAACCGAGGTGGGTGTTGACGTAGCGAATCTCGCCGGCGGCGGCGACCGCCAAGTCGTTCTCGAGCAGCCGCAGCGAACCGCTGGATATTTTCGGGTCGTCGCTTGCGAGGTTGATCAGGTACGAGGTGTGGATCACGCACGGTTCGAGCCCGGCAGCGCGGCGCCGGTCACGGAAGCGCTCCAACGCCGCGCGGTCGAACGGCGCGATCCGGTAGCTGCGTGGATTGCCGGAGAATATCTGCAGCGCCGTACAGCCGATCCGTTCGGCATACGCGACCGCCGCGTCAAAGCCGTTGCCGACCGCGACGTGAACGCCGAACCGCATCAACCTTACCGGCGAAACCGCAACGAGTTCGAGCGCATCCCGCGCGGCATGAAGCTCTTGCGCGGACCACCCGACGACGCGCGTGACGGATTCTTCTCGAACGTCGTATCGACCAGCAAGACCGCGTCCGACGGCCGTTCGCGGCGTCCGACACGCCCAATGAGCTGCTCGATCTCCGATTCGCCGAAGGCGTCGGAGTCGGTGATGACGATCAGGTCGGCGGCCGGGATATCGAGCCCGCTGCCGACGAGGTTGGTCGCGGCTAAAATCGACGGCGTCGTCTCGCGAAACGCTCGCATGCTCTCGACGCGCGTCGTGGCGCCGTGGACCCGCAAGCCGCGCCGTGCGTTGCGTTTGCCGTGCTCGGCGCTATCGACCATGTCGCCGCGCAACTGCTGGACGGGTAGCTGGTAGGTCGCTTCGAGCCGAGCCGCCAGTTTGGGCACGTCGATGCGCGTCCGCGAGATCGCAAAGATTCGCGAACCGCGCGCGAGGTGATCGCGGATCAGTTCGTCGGCGCGAGCGAGTTGCTCGGCGGGCGGTTCGCCCCAGACGCCGGTGACCTTGTGAATCTTCGTCGGCAGCACGTCGAACGGCATCGCCTTCATCGCAACCACGCGGTCG
>JBOHTW010000321.1:0-5309 GCA_050733835.1 Vulcanimicrobiaceae bacterium
GCGTTGCTGACGCCGCCGGGCCGACGATTGACGCTCGACGGCGCCGTGCATTTGCTCGGCGGCCCGCGAAGCGTAGCTCTTCGCGCCGTCCATCCAGCTATAGGTGTTGCCGCTGTTGTTGGATGAACTGCCGCCGCCGGAGATGCCGAAACCGCCGAGCAAACCACCGATGAGGCCGCTGCTGGCCGAGACGCCGAAGCTCGATGAATCGGCGTGGGTCGCAAACGAACTGCCGCCGCGCTGCGATTCGTTGAACGCCGAGTCGAACGTCGATTGCGACGAGGAATCGTTGCTTTGCTCGAACGCCATCTGCTCGTCGTCCGTCAGCGTCTCAATTTCGGTCGTCACCATCGTCTCGCGCTGTTCGAAGACGGCGACCTTCTGCTGCTCGCCGGGAGCGAGCGGCAACGAGTAAACGAGGTTGCCAAGCGACAGGCCAACCGGCGTCCAGCGCTGCGCGAACCGCACGACGTAACCCAAACCCAGGGTGCCGGCCATTGCGACGGTCTCTTGATCGCCGATCTTGGCACCCTCGACGCCGACGATGCGGTCGCGGAAGCCGTCGACCGAGATCGGTTGATCGATCGGCACGCGATCGGCGAAGCTGAGCTTCGCCTGCGGAATCAGCGTGATCCACTTGTTGTTCCACGCGGGAATCATGAGCGATCCCTGCGCGCGGCCGCCGGCGAAGGTGAACGTATCGGTGACGATGCTCGTGCGCGGTTCGACGAGCCGGAACAGGACGGAATACGGGAACCGTTCGTCACTGGTGTTGTAGTCGAACGTGATCGGACAGTCGTCGGTGCCGAGTTTGATCTGCGGCGGGATCGCCGGCGCGGGCTGGGGCTGGCCGGTGCTCGGCACCGCCGGCAACAACCCGCGGAGTTGGTCGAGCACGCTCTGTTGCAGCGGTTCGACCACCGACGGCAGGGTAATTTTGCCGAGCACGCCCAACGGCTGCAACGACGCGACCGTGAACGAGCGATCGACTGACCCGTTCGAGCCGCGCAGCGTCAGCCCGAGCGAATCGGTCGTTGCGACCGGAATGTTGGCCGGGAGCGCGACGACGAAGTCACCGGCGTCGTTGGTGATAACGGTCGGATCGGGCCACGGCGGCACGCCCTTGGGTTGGGGAAGATGGATCGTTACCGCGACCCGGCTCGCCGCGGTTGCGTCGGGTTCGAGGACCGTGCCGCTGAGCTGCGTCGGCAGCACGGTCGACGTGTTCGCAAGCACGTCGTTGAGGTGGCCGGCGAGCGCGTTCAGCGCTTCATAAAAATGGGTGACGGCAAACGTCTTGCTCGCGACTAGGAGTTGTGCGTCCTGCTGTGCGGGTGGGTTCGCGATCCAGTCGGTGGTCGGCACGATGCGGCGCATGTCGACCACCACTCGGCCGTTGGCGGCCGCATTGTCGATGATATTGGCGGCGGCCGGGAGGGTGCCCCGAGTGACCGCTTTTGAACGGCCCGGTGACTGGCGAGTTGCCATGAACTTCTCGATTCACGATTCGAAGCGCGGTATGGCCTGGGTCTACTCTTTGCGCATCGTGAATGCAACGAGCAAGCGAGGGCTCACCCCGCGTAAATCGTCAAGGTGTGACCGAACGCACCAGACTCGCGATGGGCCGTTCGCCTACTCGCGTGCTCCGTTGCGCAGGTCGCGCACGCGCCGCGATTTGAGGTCGGTGCGCGCGAGCGAACCGGGTGCGCACAGTTCGAGCGCCGACCGAACGCCGAGCGTCGTCCGCAGCGAACCGGCGATCCGCGCGGTCAGCGCCGCGGCGTCGCCGGCGTCAGCGGCTGACTCGACGCGGATGAGCAACTCATCCATCTGGCGCTCGCGCGTCAGAACGACCTCGAACTCGCCGTCGATCTCGGGAAAGCTGCGCAGCACGTCTTCGATGGCGCTCGGGTAGATGTTCTCACCGCGCACGACGATCATGTCGTCGATCCGGCCGATAATTCCGAGCGGGAACCGCGGATACGTGCGGCCGCAGGCGCACGGTGCGTCGGTCCACTCGGCGTAGTCGCCGGAGATCAGCCGGATCATCGGCTGCGTGTCGCGCTCAAGATGCGTGTAGACCGGCGTTCCGCGGCCGCCGAACGGTACGCGCCGCCAAGTCGTGGGATCGAGCAGTTCGGTGTAGACGAAGTCTTGCCACAAGTGCATGCCATGACGCTCGCGGCACTCGGCGAGGTTCATCCACGGGGTCAGCTCGCCCATGCTGCCCGTATCGATGCAATCGGCGCCGAACGTCGTCTCGATCAACCGTTTCGTTGCCGGAATGCCGGCGCCGGGTTCGCCCGAAAAAAACATCGTGCGCAAGCCAAGGCCGGCCGGATCGATGCCCTGGGTGCGCGCGGTCTCGGCCAGCCGCAGCGCGTATGACGGCGTGCCGTAGAACGCCGTTGGCCGCATCTGCCGGATCCACCCGATGGCCTGAAGCGTTTGGCCGGGAACGCCCGCGCCGAACGGAAACGCTGCGGCGCCGAGCCGTTCGGTGCCGGCGAGCGCGCCCCACGAGCCGACGTACAGCGAGAAGATCGAACCGATGAAGACGGTGTCGTGCGGCCGGATTCCAAAGCTCCACATGATGTGGGCATGCGCCTCGGCGATGCGGTCGCGATCGCCGCGGCTCCACGCGAACGCGGTCGGCCGGCCGCTCGTGCCGGAGGTGCCGTGCACGCGGGCGATGGCCGGCGGTTCGATGCACAGATACGAACCGAACGGCGGATGGTCGGCCTGATCGGCGCGCAGGTCGGCCTTGGTGATCGTGGGAATGCGCTCGAATTCGTCGAGCGAACGGATGTCGCCGGGTTCGAGCCCGGCCGCGCGCCAACGGTCGCGATAGAACGGCGCGCGCTCCCAAGCGTACTGCATAACCGCTTGGATCTTCGCGAACACGAGTACCGCGCGTTCGTCGGCCGAGATCGTTTCGCGGAGCGCATCCCAATGGACCGCCGCGTCCGGCGGCCGGATGGTCGCATCGTAGCGCGGCGGCCAGAGCTGCCGAACGCCCGTCATCGGCCGGCGGCGGCGCCCTGCGCGCGGCGCTCGGCGCGGCCGGAAGCGGCGACGAGCCGGACGATGCCGTCGATCAGTTCCTGGGTCGTTGCATCCGCGTCAAAGACGGCTTGGACTCCGAGGGCTTTGAGTTTCGGCACGTCGTCGGCTTGGATCACGCCGCCGCCGACGACGATGATGTCGCGGGCACCGCGTTGTTCGAGGAGATTCATCACCTTCGGAAAGATCGTCATGTGGGCGCCCGACAGCAGACTGATGCCGACGACGTCGACGTCCTCTTGGACCGCCGCGTTGACGATCATCTCGGGAGTCTGGTGCAAGCCGGTGTAGACGACCTCCATGCCGGCGTCACGCAACGCGCGGGCGACGATCTTCGCGCCGCGATCGTGGCCGTCGAGACCGGCCTTGGCAACCATGACTTTAATCGGCATGCTCATCACCTCCGAGAATGAAACCAAGGAGCAAGCGCGAGCCGGCCTCGCGCGACATCGTTCCGGCGTCGAGCTGCGCGAGAATCGCGCGACCGTCCGAGGATTCGAGGATCTCGACCGCGCGACGGGCGGCCGCCTCGCGGGCGATGCGGACGACGTCGAAGCGCACCGACCGCGCGGCATTCGAATGGACGTCGGTGCGCGCGCTCGCCAGCGCTTGGACGAGCGCGTCGACGCCCGTCCCGTCGCTGGCGATCGTCTTGAGCACCGGCACCGCGCGCGCACTTTCGCGCACCATCTGGCGCAGATCGAGCGCGGTCCGATTCGCGCCCGGCCGGTCGGCCATGTTGACGACGAAGATGTCGGCGATCTCGGTCAGGCCCGCCTTGATGGTTTGGACGCCGTCGCCGAGCGCCGGCACGGTCACGACGACGACGACGTCGGCGACCGCGACGACCTCGAGTTCGACTTGTCCGACGCCGACCGTTTCGACGATGACGACGTCGAACCGCGCGCGCTGTGCGAGCGCGACTGCCTCGCGGGTCGCCGGCGCGAGCCCGCCGCCGCCTTCACGCGACGCCATGCTGCGGATGAAGACCCCGAAGTCTTCGGCGTGGCGCTGCATCCGGACGCGGTCGCCGAGGACGGCACCGTTGGTGAACGGCGACGACGGATCGACCGCAATCACCGCGACCGTTTGGCCCGCCGTCCGAAAATGTTCGATCAATCGGTCGACGAGCGTGGACTTGCCGGCGCCCGGTGGGCCCGTGATGCCGATGACGAAGCGGTTCGCGGCGTCGCCGTCGTCGGGGCCGAGCAAGCCGGCGGCGGCGCGCGCATCGGGCCGGCCGTTTTCAACCGCGGTGATGGCCCGCGCGAGATCGCGATGGACGGCCGGCGCGATCGTCGGCGCGGCGTTCGACGCAATCAAAAGACCGGCGTCTCCACATAGCTGCCGAAGACCGGACGCAGCGCGTTGATGATCTCGCCTTCGGTCGCACGGGCGCGAACCGCAGCGATCGTTGCCGGCATCAGGTTCTCGTCGGTCTTGGCGACCCGGACGATGTCGCCGAGGGCCGCGTCGACGGCGCGCCGGTCGCGCCGGGCTTTGGTCCGGGCGAGCCGCTCGAGTTGCCGGTGGGCGGCCGACTCATCGACGTGGTGCAGCTCGACGGGTGGGTTGGCGCTGTCGTCGCGGTATTTGGTGACTCCGACGATCTCGCGCTCATGGCGGTCTTTGCGCATGTGCAAGTCGTAGGCGGCATCGGCGATCTCGGTTTGAAAGAAGTTGTCGTCGATGCAGGCGACGACGCCGCCGCGCTTGTCGATCTCGGCGAAGTAGTCGAAGCAGCCGCGTTCGATCTCGGCCGTCAGCGTTTCTACCGCATAGGAACCGGCGAGCGGATCGATCGTCCCGCCGACGCCGGTCTCTTCGGCGATGATCTGCTGGGTTCGCAGCGCGATCTTCATCGCGGGCTCGCTTGGGATCGAAAGCGCCTCGTCGTAACCGTTGGTGTGGAGCGACTGCGCGCCGCCGAGCACCGCCGCCAGCGCTTCGATTGCTGTCCGGGCGATGTTGTTGAGCGGCTCGCGTGCGGTACACGACGCGCCGGCGGTTTGACAATGGAAGCGCAGTCGCATCGATTCGGGCTTGGTCGCGCCGAAGCGCTCCTTCATGACGCGCGCCCAGACGCGCCGCGCGGCCCGAAACTTGGCGACCTCTTCGATGAAGTCGATCTGCGAGACGAAATAGAATGACATGCGCGGCGCAAAGTCGTCGACCGCGATGCCGAGCTTGAGCGTCTCCTCGACGTACGCGATCCCGGCTGCCAGGGTGAACGCGACCTCTTGCAA
>JBOHTW010000322.1:0-1750 GCA_050733835.1 Vulcanimicrobiaceae bacterium
CCGTGCGCATTCCGTTTGCGAGCGCCGTCACGGCGATTCCGCGGGCCGGTCCGTTCGTCGTCGGCATGGTATTTGCGCTGGTCGCGTCGCCGTGCGCGAGCCCGGTGCTCGTCGCGGTGCTGGCGGCGGCGTCGGCGGCCGGCTCACCCGTCCAGGCGGTGGTCGCGATGACGCTCTATGCAGTCGGCTATACGCTCATGCTGTGGCTCGCCGCCGTCTTCGCCGGGGTCGCGGTTGCTTCGCGGCGGGTGCTCGCCCACGCAGAATTGGTGACCCGCGTCTCGGCGTTCGCCCTGTTGCTGCTCGGCGTCGGGTTCGCCGTCTATGGCGTGCGCCAACTCTAGCGCGGCTCGGTTCGGAGCTACAGTGCCTTGACGGCAACGGCTAGTTCGTCGACCGATTTCTTCGCGTCGCCGAACAGCATTACGGTCTTGGGATCTTCGTAGAGCGGGTTGTCGATGCCGGCGAATCCGGGTTTCATCGAGCGCTTGAGCACGACGATGTTCTGGGCTTTGTCGACGTCGAGAATCGGCATTCCGTAGATCGGGCTCGACGTGACGTTGCGGGCCGCCGGGTTGGTCACGTCGTTCGCGCCGATGACGAGCGCAACGTCGGTTCGAGGAAACTCGGGGTTGATGTCGTCCATGTCGTAGAGTTGCGGATACGGAACGTTGGCTTCGGCGAGCAACACGTTCATGTGTCCCGGCATCCGGCCGGCGACCGGATGGATCGCGTACTTGACCTTGACGCCCTTCTTTTCGAGTTGATCGGCGAGTTCGCGCACGCTGTGCTGCGCCTGCGCAACCGCCAGGCCGTAGCCCGGTACCACGACGACCTGTTGCGCGTAGGCGAGCATCGTCGCGACGTCGTCGACGCTGGCCGAGCGAACGGAACCGCCCGACGAACCGGCGGCCGCGGCGTCGCCACCGCCCGACTGGACCTTGCCGAACGCACCGAACAAAACGTTCGCGATCGAGCGATTCATCGCTTTGCCCATCAGGATCGTCAGCAAGCTACCAGATGCGCCGACCAGCGCGCCCGAGATGATCAACACGTTGTTGCTGAGGACGAAGCCGGTCGCCGCCGCGGCGAGGCCGGTGAACGAGTTCAGCAGCGAGATAATGACCGGCATGTCGGCGCCGCCGATCGGCATCACGAACAGCACGCCAAGGACCAACGCTCCGGCGAACGCCACGAAGAACGCCGCCGTCGAGTCGACGTTGGCGATAACCAGGCCGCACGCGACCACGATGACCAGCGCCAACAGCCCGTTGACGAACTGCTGACCCGGGTAGGTGATCGGCCGTCCGGTCATCAGTTCTTGCAGCTTAAAGAACGCGATGATGCTGCCCGCAAAGCTGATCGCGCCGATCACCGTCGTCAACACGATCGTGAACGTTTGGTCGGGCGTCGGCGACTGCGCGCGGTCGAGCAGGGTCAAGAACTCGGCGGTTGCGACCATCGCCGCCGCGCCGCCGCCCATTCCGTTGAAGATTGCGACCATCTGCGGCATCGCCGTCATCTTGACCGCGCGCGCCGAATAGATTCCGGCGGCTGCGCCAATCACGACCCCGATGACGATGATTGGCCACGAACCCGGATAGAGTTGGATCGCCGTCGCGACCAGCGCGATCAGCATTCCGAGCATCGCGATTCGATTGCCCAAGCGCGCGGTTCGCGGCGAGCTCAGATACCGCAGTCCCAAGATGAAGCAGACGCCGGTAACCAGGTAGGCGAATCCGATCCAGAC
>JBOHTW010000323.1:0-19104 GCA_050733835.1 Vulcanimicrobiaceae bacterium
GCCGAAGCCAACTGGCGCTCGCGCAAAGCGTAGACCAGCGGCGCCGAGAAAAAGATCGAGTGATAACCGCCCGAGCAGATGCCCACCAGTAATGCGAATGCAAAGTTCTGGAGCGATGCACCGCCGAAGGCGAGCAGGGCGACCAGCGTAATGACGACCGTCGCCAGCGTGTTGATCGAGCGGGTCATCGTTTGGAGGATCGAGACGTTGACGATGCGGTCGTACGCATCGCCGACCATTAGCTTCGCATTTTCGCGAATCCGGTCGAGAATGACGATCGTATCCATGACCGAGTAACCGATGACCGTCAAGACGGCGGCTAAAAACGCGTCGTCGGCACGCTTGCCGGCCAGTGCGTAGATGCCGATCATCATCAACGCATCGCGGACCAGCGCAATTACGGTCACCAGACCAAAGATGTAGTTCCAGCCAAACCGGAACGCGATGTACAGGAATTGAATCGCGATCGCGATGACCAGCGCCTCGAGCGCGCGGATCAGGTATTCGTGCGACAGCGACGGCCCAACCGAGCTGATCTCGGATTGCGCGCGGTCGACCGGCGCGACCGTGTCGAGCGCGTGCCAAATCTTTCCGGGATCGTTCCCAAACGCGGTTTGGGTCGAGATCGTATAGCGCTCGTTGGGCACCGTGTCGGTTCGCTTGGTGAGCGTGTCGACTTGAACGTCCAGCGCGCCGACCGTTGCCAGCGCGGCGCGGATCTTCGCCGGCGTCGCCGCGCGTTGGAACTTCACCGTCAAGTCGGTTCCGCCGGTGAACGACAGCCCGAGTTTTAGCGGCTTGCCGGTCGTCACGAGATTGAAGACCATCATCGCGACACCCGCGAGGATGACCGCGGTCGAGACCGCCGAGACGATCCGCAGCCAGCCGACGACGTTCCAGTTCAAGCGCCGAAAGAACACGCCTAGGCCCCGTAGACCGAGGGATCGGTAACCATGTCGTTATCGACGATCACATCCATGAAGAAGCGCGTTACGAAAACGGCGGTCAGCAGCGAAAAGACCGTCCCCCAAAACAGCGTGTAGGCAAACCCCTTCACGGTACCGGTGCCGAGCATGAAGAGCACGCCGGCGCCGACGATCGTCGTGAAGTGGCTGTCGAAGACGGCTGAAAATGCCCGCGCGAACCCCGTGCGGACCGCGGCGCGCAGCGACTTGCCGGCCCACAGCTCCTCCTTCACGCGTTCGAAGATCAGGACGTTCGCGTCGACCGCCATGCCCACCGAGAGCACGAAGCCCGCGATGCCCGGCAAGGTGAGAACGGCTTTCGCACCGGCCAGCAGCGCCAGCAACATCAAGACGTAGACGATCAGCGCGGCGTCGGCGAGCAGTCCCGGTAACCGGTAGACGACCAGCATGAAGATCAAGACGAGCACGAGGCCGGCAATCGCCGCGTACAGCGACTTCGTCAGATCCAGTTGACCTAAAATCGGACCGACCGTGTCATTTTCGATCACCGTAATCGGCACCGGCAGGGCGCCCGCGTTGAGTTCGTTCGAGATTCGCGTCGTCTCTTCGGTTGTGAAGTTGCCGGTGATCTCGCCTTCGCTCGTGATCACGCCCTCGATCTGTGGCGCCGAGACGAACCGCTTGTCGAGGAATATCCCGAGCAGCTTGCCGAGATTCGCTTGCGTCAGTTTGCCGAACTTCGCCGGGTCCTTCGTCTGAAAGTCGATCTTCGGCCGGTTTGCCTGATCGAACGCGGGCTGCGCGCCCTTGATGTCGGCGCCCGAGTAAACGACCGGCCCGCTATCTTTATAGGCACCGTTGGGATTGTTCCCATAGGCCGGGTCGCTTTGGGCCTTGGCGGCGACCGCCTGCGGCACGATTTTGAAGTCGAGCTTTGCTACGTCCTTAAGCTGTCGGACGGCTTCGTCGGGATTTTTTACGTTGGGTAACTCGACGAGGATGCGATCGCTTCCAACCGCCTGAAAGTTCGGTTCGGCAACCCCCAGGCCGTTGATGCGATTTTGGATGACCTGCATCACTTGCGCCTGGACCTGCGGCGTGATCCGCGGTACTTCGGTTGTCGCGTTGAGCTGCAAGAGCACGCGAACGCCACCCTGCAAGTCAAGCCCGAGCCTGATCTTCTGCTGCAGCGGCAGGACGAGGTAGAGGGAGAGCGCGATTACGCCCGCCACAACGACCGCCTTAAGCGGAGTTTTAAATCGAAGCCACATATCCGATTGCTGCAGAAGGGGACAACCAAGGCATTGTAGCAGGGAGCCGGAACCCCGTCAAACCGCCGGAGGTCCGTCGATGGACGCGCGTACGATCGATGCTGGCTTGCTACAGGCGCGTTATCGCCTGACCAAGCAGCGCGCTGCCGTCCTGCGCGCCCTCGGCGACGGCAAACATCACACCGCCGAGACGTTGCTCGAACGCGTCCGCGACGAGTTGCCCTTGGTGAGCCTCGGAACGGTTTACCGCACGCTCGAAATCCTACGCGGCCTCGGTCTGGTGCAGAGCTTTTCCCACGGTAGTCTCGCCGCGCGGTACGAGGCGGTGCTCGACAAGCACCACCATCTGCTCTGTTCGGAGTGTCACGAACTCACCAACGTTCATGCCGACGACGTCGCCGCGATCGCCCGCGGCATCGCCGAGCGCCACGGCTATCGCGAGGTCGATTACCAGTTAACGATCCTCGGTTGTTGCCGTCATTGCAGCAACGGCGCCGGCGCAGCGTCACTCTCGCCCAAAACGCCCAACGGCCGCAGTTCGAGTTCAGCCGGCAACTCGCCGTAGGCATAGACGTCGGTGCGCATGCCCGACCGATCGAGAAACTCCCAGAGCGCCGCCCGTAGCGCCGAACCGCAGACGATCGCACCTCCGCCGCTCGGTGCGGTCTGGCGATACGCTTCGACCGCCGCGCGGACGCGAAACGCCTGCTCGGGCTGCGGAACGAGTGCCGGCTCACCGGTCCAATCGTCGATGAGCGATCGCTCGAATCCGGGTGCGACGACCAGCGCCCGCAGTTCCGTAAGCCCGCGCGCCCGCAGCGCAACCGGAACGAGTCGCCGTCGGACCGCTTCGACCAAGGCGGACGGGTTGCGCTCGACCGTCGCCGCGTCGATGAGCACTTCGAAGGTGGCGACGATGTCGCGCGGCCAAATGCGTTCGCGCAACAGCCGTTCGAAGACGCGCTGGACCGTCGAGAGCGGCAGCGATTCGGTCCCGATCTCCTTCACCAGCGTCGGAACCGACGCGCGCAGATGTTCGCAGATCGTCTGAATCTCTTGGCGGCCGACAAGTTCGGCGGCCTCTCCCCGAACGATCTCAGCAAGATGCGAGCCGAGAATCGAGACCGGGTCGAAAACGAGCGCGCCGTGCGTCTGCGCGTGGTCGCGCAGATCGGGCGCAATCCACACGGCGTCGACACCGTAGACCGGCTCGCGGACGCGCTCGCCGGCGAGCTGGGCGAGCAGCGCTTCGTCGGCGACCGCCAGCACCGCGTCGAGCCGGAGCCGGCCCTCCGCAACGAGCCGCTCGCGCACGCGAATGCCGTAGCTCGCCGGGTCGCGCGCGAGATCGTCGCGTAGCCGCACGCCCGGCATGACGATCCCGATTTCGGTTGCGAGCGCGCGCCGGACCTCGCCGACGCGGTCGAGCAATGCGTCGGCCGCCGGCGCGATCAACAAACTCCCGAGGTCGCCACCGAACTCGATTGCAAGCGCATCGACGCCGATCAATCCAAGCGCCATCTCCGGTCGCCGAATCGCCGCCCGCCGCGTCGCCTCGATCGCGCCGGCTTCGCGCGCCTGCTGCTCGCGCTTTCGACGTGCGCCGAGGGCGGCCAACCCGAGCAGACCGACCCCCAAGCCGGCGAAGACGGCGCGCGGCAGCGCCGGAACCAGCGCAAGCACAAGCGCGAACCCACCGGCGATCCGCAGAACGTCGGGCCGCGCGAACAGCTGGGTCGCGAGGTCGGCGCCGAGCGACCCGTTGGCCGCAACCCGCGTCACCATCAAGCCCATCGCCGTCGACAACAAAAACGCCGGCAGCGTCGTAACCAATGCATTGCCGATCGACAACAGCGCAAACGTGTTGAGCGAGTCGAGCGGCGACATTCCGTGGTACGCAATGCCCACGACGATGCCGCCGATGAGATTCAATCCGACGATGAGCAGCGCTGCAACGGCGTCCCCTTTGACGAACTTCCCGGCACCGTCCATCGCGCCGTAGAAATCGGCTTCTAGCTGCACGTTCGCGCGTTTGCGCTTGGCCGACTCCGCATCGAGAACGCCGGCGTGAATCTCGGCGTCGATCGCCATCTGCTTCCCGGGCATCGCATCGAGCGTGAACCGCGCCGCAACCTCGGCAACCCGCTGAGCGCCGGTCGCAATGACGATAAACTGGATCGCGATCAGAATCGAAAACACGATGAGGCCGACGACGAGGTTGCCGCCGACGACCATCGCGCCGAACGCCGGAATGATCGTGCCGACGCCGTCGGGACGGTGACCTTGCGTCAAAATCAGCCGGGTCGCGGAGACGTCGAGCGCGAGTCGGAAGAGGGTTGCGACCAGCAACGTCGGCGCAAACGCGGCGAATTCGAGTGGCTGTTCGACCGTAATGCTGGTCAACAGGACGATGCCCGAGGCGAGGATGTTGAACGCCAGCAACACGTCGAGGACCAGCGGCGGCAGCGGAACGACGAGCATCAGCACGATGGCGAGCACCGCCGCCGCGAAGCCGGTGCTTGCGCCGTGGCTGGTCATTTAAGTTCCAACTCACGCCACAGGCCGGCGACGATCTCGGCCACCGCGACGTAGGCTGCGCGCGGAATATAACCGTCGACCTCGGTTTCGGCAAGCAGCAGCCGTGCCAGCCCGATGTTTTCAATCACCGGAATCCCGAGCGCACGGGCCGTCCGCTTCACCCGTTGCGCGCCCGCGCCGATCGCGCGGACGATGACTTTCGGTACCGTGATCGCGGGCGGCCGGTACACGAGCGCGATCGCAACGTGATTCGGATTGGTGACGACAAACGACGCCTCGGGCAACCGCGTGAGCGATCCGCGAATCATCGACCGGTGCGTCTGACGACGACGCGAGCGCAGCAGCGGATCGCCATCGCTCTCCCGATGGTCGCGCTTTACTTCGGCGAAACTCATCCGCAGCCGCCGCAACCAGCGACCGCGTTCCACGCCGCACTCAAGCGCCGCGAACAGTGCGCCGACGACGACCAATACGCCGACGATCGAACGAACCGCGTCCAGAGCGACGCCGGCGGCGGCCGGCGCGGCGACGCCGCGCGCGCCAAGCACGATCGTTCGCGCGACGTTGACGCTAACTAGCGCCAGCGCCACGGCCGCAACGACCGCCGCTCGACAACCGCCGAAAACGGTCTCGCGCGAACCGATGCGCCGCAAGCCGGCGCCGGGATCCAACCGTTCGAGCTTGAGGCTTGGCGGCCGCACCGCCAACCCGCCGGCCTGCGCTATGCTGGCCGAAATCGCGCCGGCACCAGCGGCGGTGGCGATGCCGGCACACGCGACGGCCAATTCGGCGTAGGGTCCGGTTCCCGAGCGCCCGACACCGACCGCAGCGAGCAACGCCGCCTTCGCACTGCCGGCGACGAGCGGGAGGATTGCGGCGCTCGCAATCGCGGCCGCACCGAACGCGCCAAGACCAGCCAGCTGCGTCGACCGGGCGACGTCGCCTTCGCGCCGCGCGCGCGCCAGCCGGCTCGGAGTCGCCTCGTACGGCTTCCCATCGTCCACCCGCTAGCGCCCGATCGCGCGCGGGACCGCAAACCACGGCGACGCAGCCTGCGGGAGTAGCACCGGCACGAGCGCAAGCGTCGTCATCAAAACTACGCCGAAGACGACCGGAAAGCTCAGCGTGAAGCTCGAGAAACGCGGAATGATCCGACCGGTGGCCGCCAGCGCGAACTGCGCGACGAACGCCGCCGCGATCGCCGGCGCGGCGATCAAGAGCGCCGTGCGGAGCAGAACCCCAACCGTCGCGACCGCCAGCGCGGCGAATCCGCCCGTTCCGCTGAGCGCACCGACCGGAATCGTCGTGAACGTCGCCGCAAACGCCGCGATCGCGAGCCGATACCCGCCGAGTACGAAAAAGCCCGCGGTAAACGCCAATTCCCACAGGCGTCCGAAGCCTGCACCCGCCGTGATTCCGGCGGTTGGCACGCTACCGCGAATGCCGGAATAGTCGTCCAGCGTTCGCCCGCCGGCAAACGCCGCGTCATAGATCGCGGCCGCCGCCATCCCGAGGGCGAACCCGAGCACGACTTCGCCGACGAGTGCCGCTACGAACGGCGCCGGCGCAATCGCGCCCGCGCCGGACCGTCCCAGGACCAGTGCGAGCGCAAACGCCAGCCCCGCGCGAACCGGTGGCGGCACCGCCGGGTGCGAGAAGCCCGGCGCGCGGAACACGAACCCCGCGCAGCGTGCCAAGACCAGCAACTGATGGTCGGTCATCCGCGAACGAGTTGTGGTAGAACGCGCAGCGCGTGGATGAACAGCTGTGCGCACAAGCGCAGGCCGAAGCCGCCGCACAGCGCGAGCGTTAGACCGACGGCGATCGCTTTTGGCAAGAGCGATAACGTCTGCTCCTGCACTTGCGTTGCCGCTTGCAACAACGCGACGGCGGTGCCAACGACGGTTGCAACGGCCAGCACCGGAAGACAGAGGATCGCCGTCGTCAGCAACGACTCGCGGAGGATCGCCTGCAACGCTTCCATTCGGCGAGCGTAACCGACGCAGATGGCGCGCCGGCTACGCGAGCGTTACCGAATTACGTTGGGATCGGTTGGGCGACGGTCCGGGCCGCATAGAGCGCCGAGACGACCGCCCGGGTCGCCGGCGAGCGGTTGAGCGTGTAAAAATGGATCCCCGGCGCGCCGTGCGCGAGCAGCTCGGCACATTGCAGGCCGGCAAATGCGACGCCGAGATCAGCGACCGCTTCGGGCTCGGCGGCCCGGCGCTCGAGTTCGAGCAAGAGCCGCGGAGGAATCGTCGCGCCGCACATCGCCGTGAACCGTGCGATCTGCTCGAAATTGGTGATCGGCATGATCCCGGGAACGATCGGAACGCCGATGCCGCGCCTGCGGATCGTTTGGACGAACGACCGGTATGCCGCGTTCTCAAAGAACAACTGGGTGATCAGGAAGGCCGCGCCGGCATCAACTTTTTCAGCGAGGTGTTCGAGGTCGCTCTGCGGACTTTGCGCCTCGACGTGCGTCTCGGGGTACGCGGCGGCGCCGACGCAGAAATCGAACTCCGACTTGAGCATCGCGATCAATTCGCCGGCATACGCAAAGCCGTCGGGGGCTCGCGTGAAGCCCGGATCGCCGAGCGGCGGATCCCCGCGCAACGCCAGCACGTTCTCGATGCCGGAACCGCGCAATTCGTCGAAGATTCGCCGCAGATCGTCGCGCGAGCTGCCGACGCAGGTCACGTGCGCCAGCACCTCGACCGCCAGCTCTTGCTTGATGCGCTTGGCCAGCTCGATCGTCCGCAACCGGGTTGAGCCGCCGGCCCCGTAGGTTACCGAGACGAAACCCGGTTCCAGTTCGCGGAGCGCTCCGACGGTCCGCAGCAACGTCTCGATGCCGTCGGCTGTTTTTGGCGGAAAGAACTCAAAGGAAAAGCACGGCCGTCCGCCCGCCAAGAGTTCGCTGATCTTCATTATTCCGGCGGTTCGCTCCGGCCCGCCCGTCTTCCGTCGGGGTGCGGGCGCTCAGCGGAAGCTCTGGACCAGCCCACCACAGACCAGCGACCAGCCGTCGACCATGACGAACAGCAGCAGCTTGCACGGCAGCGAGATGATCGGCGGACTCAACATGAACATTCCCAGGCCCATCAGGATCGCCGAGACGGCGAGGTCGATCGCGACGAACGGCAGATAGAGCGCCACGCCGATCGCGAACGCGTCGCGCAACTCGCCAACGACGAACGCCGGAGCGACGATCTCGGGCGGCAACCGGGCCGGTTCGCGCTCGTGCGAGCCGGCCAACCGCGCGAACAGCGCCAGATCTTTCGCGTGCGTCTGACGAAGCATGAACCGCCGCACCGGGACAAACCCGCGTTGGAACATCTGCGCCTGCGTGATCGCCCCGCGTTGATAGGGTTCGACGGCTTCGGCCGCGACCGCCCGTACCGTCGGCCCCATCACCGTGAAGCTCAAGACGAGCGCAAGCCCCGTCAGCACGGCGTTCGGCGGCAACGACGCCGCGCCGATCGCCGAGCGCACGAGCGACAAAACCACGACGATGCGAACGAACGACGTCGTCATCACGACGATGAACGGCGCGAGCGAGAGCAGGCTGAGTAGCGCCAGAACGTCGAGTGGAAGGCCGGCGTGGCGGCCCGCGAGCGGCGCGATCAGATGATCCATGCCGGCGTCAGCGCCCCAGACCCTGCGCCGACACGAGTTCCGTGATCCGCAGTCCGAAACATTCGTCGACGGCGACGATTTCACCGCGGGCGACGACGCGCCCGTTAACCAGCAGATCAACCGGCGCATCGGCGCGACGGTCGAGTTCGACGATGGCGCCGGTGCCCAGCGCAAGGATATCCTTGACCGCCAGCGACCGCCGCCCGATCTCGATCGACAGTTCGACGGTTACGCCGCGAATCCGATCGAGGTTAGGGACATCGCAGCTCACGCGGCACGCTCGCGATCGCCGTCGACGACGAAGGCTGCGCGGCCGCCGTTGGCGCCACAGCTCCCACGCGCGATGCTTCGGTCGCCCAGGCACAGCCATCCCGGATCGCCGATCCGCGTCGTCAGCGGGACGATCGCTCCGACGGCGAGCGTCGCCACGTCGACGAGTTCGAGCCGGCCGCGCGCGCACTCGGCGCGAAGTTCGATTTCGACCTGTTCGAGATCGGCAATCGCCACGCGGGCGCCGATCTCGAACGCGGGTTCGCGGGACAGCGCGAATCCGATCGTCACCGGTCGCTCCAGCAACAAGCGAACTTCGAAGTAACTCTCGCTGTCGCATTCGGCCGTCGTCGCTGCGATCCGCGCCGCCCCGGTCGACGGACCGCAGAGCGAACCACAGAGCGGCGCGAGCGCGAGCACGGCGCGATCGAGCGTCTGCGACTCGATCTCCGACAGCGGATCACCGTCGGGGCGCTCGGCTTCGCCGAACGCAAGCGCGACCAGCCGCCGCGCATCGGCCGGACGAACGACGATGTACGCATCGGCGACTCGGCCGCGAACGCATGCGACGATTGCGTCGGCGAACAGCACGGGCCGGACCGCCGGCGACGGGACCAGCGGCTCGAGCAGTTCGGTCTCAAGTTCAACGGCAAGCAGCCGCGACAAGAGTTCGCGCAGACCGTTGGCGACCAGACAGGCCGCCGAGAGCGGGAGACGCGAGCGTGGTTCGAACCGGGCGCCGGCGACGCGCCGCCCGTCGGCGTCGGACTGCGGTTCGGTGAAGGTTAGGGTTGCGATCACTTGACGATATCGAGCGCGGTCTTTTCAAGACCGCGCTGTGCGCGCTGCGCCGCCGCCGCCGCTTGAAACGACTCGTACGCTTCTTGCAACCGTTCGAGCGCCGACAGTAGATCGACCGATCCAAGGTCGCGCGAATGGGTCGCCAGCGTCGTGAACCCGTCGTCGCCCGGCCGCCCGACATGCGGCAGCACCCCGGCTGGCGCGTCAACCCGCGTCGGACCGACGCGGACTGGGAGGGTTCCGGCCGGAAACCGCGCCAGCGCAAGCCGCCCAACGACGACCCGCTTCGCGCGCGGCGCGCCGCTGCGCGGTTCGATCGTGCGGCGGTTATAGACGAGCGACCCATCGCGTTCGATGCGCAGGTCGCGCACCCGCCCGAGTGCCAAATCGACCGGATCGACGATCAACGGCGCCGGCGACCCGGCGTCGAGCCTGAACCCGAGAACGGCGCCGCCATCGCGCGCCTGAAGCTCGCCGTTTCGCACGACAAACGATCCGTCACGCGTGTAGCCGCGCGCCGCCCGGCCACCGCCGATCAAAAAGTAACTCGCATCGGGAGCAACGACGGTCAGCGGGTCAGCCGTCGCGACTCGATGCGGGCCCCCGCCGGCATCGCGCGCGACCGGCACGAAACCGCTTTGGTACGCGCCCAAGACGTCGTGCATGCGCGTGCCGATCGCTCCCAATGTTTGGGCTATTCCAAGTTCCGTCATCGCTGCGCCGTTGCGCGGCGATCGACGCGAATCGACGCATCGACCGATCGACCCGCAATCCGCAGGTCGTTCGCGGTCCGCGCGAGCGCCGCGCGAACGGTTTCGAGGTGGCGCGCACTGCAGACGGCGATGACGTCGACTCGACCGTTGGCGGCGCGCACGAGTAGGTGAACGCGCGCCTCCCCGACCTCGAGCGTCAACCGGCGCTGTTCGCGTACCGTCGACGCCGGAACCGGCGTGGGTTCGCGACGGCTGGTCCGGCAAATTCGCGGCGCACGCTCCACCGATTTGTGGCAGTCGAGCGCCGGCGAACAGCGTTCGCGACCTGGTTGGCCAACCCAATCGCGCGGTGTCACGCCGCGGTCACGATCGGTTCGCGCCGGCAGCGGATTCACAACCACCGGTCGTTCGGTCGTCGATTGCGCCGGCGCGCGACCGCACGACGGCGTGTTCCGCGTCGCTCGTGCAAGATGCAATGCGTCGAACCAGGCGCGCGAGAGCGCGCGCCGGTCGATGTAGGGAAGCCGCGTCCGAATGACGGCGAGTTGATTGGGGGTTGCGTTCACGGTGCTCCTCGCTCGATCGCGCCGTCATCGTAGCGCGTCGATGTGCTCAACGCATCGCCGATTCGTGACCCGCGAATTACGGATGCGTCGCAGCCGACGATGCCGGTTGTGGCTGCACGTAGAGCGCGCCGTCAGGCAAATCGAACGTGAGTGTAAAGCGGCGCAGGATTCCGAATCCGATATTGCCGGCATCGAAGCGGTCGGCGAACGCGCCTTGGGTTGCGAGCATGACGTCGGTCAAGACGCCACGCAACGTCGTTCCGCCGAATTGCAGCGCCGGCAGCGTCGTTTCGTAGGCTGCGGTCGCGCCGCCGACGCCGACGCTCCGGCGCGTCTGAGTACTGAACGGAACCACGCCCGGATGCGCGTCGACGAACGGCCGATAGAGCAGCAGATCGGCCGCGTTCCCCGTATCGATGACAAACGGTGCCGTCAAGTTACCATTGACGCGTAGTTCGACCTCGGGGAGTGCCCGGTCGGCGATCGCCGTCAGCCGCTCGCCGCCCGGCGCGAACGAGCCGGGCGGCCCAATTCGCATCGTTCCGGCGGCGATGTCGAGTTGCACCAGCGCCGACGCGAACAGCGGATAGCCGAGGATTCCATCGATTCTCGGGGCGGCGCTCGTCGGTCCAGCGAGCGGTAAGGTTGAGACGACGAGGTCGCGTAGCCGGCCGTTCCCGATCGCGAGTTCCGGCAAGCGCGCGAGCCGCATCCCGCCGGTGCGGGCCGTGCCGCTCGCTTCGAGCGCGCCCTGCTGGTCGAGGTGCAGCCGGGCGGCGAGTGCGCTGTCCACGAGAATGTTCTGAGCACCGGAGTCGATCAAGAACGTGTACTCGGTTGCGCCGATCCGCACGCGCGTAAAGAGGTGTCGATCACGGACGATCAATGGGAGCGTCTGGGGCGCCGACATCTCGATCGTGCGGCCTTGCAGCGGCGCGAAGATGCTCGCGGCGATCGGTGCATTCGGATCGATCGCCGTCGTCGTCTGAACGATATCGAACGCGCGGTCGCCGCTCGAGACCACCGCATGAAACGGAAACCGGCGGCCCCCGACGGCGCGCCAATCCGACAGATCGATCGTCGTACGACCGTCATATTCCGCGTAGACGATTCGCCGGATGATCCCCGAGCCGCGGTCGAGATAGACCGTCTCCGGGTCGCCGGCCGGCGCGCGCACTTCGACGACGTCGGTCGCGGTGCCGTCGACGACGGCGGTTCCGACCAGCCGGCAATCCATCGGCAGCCGGGCGAACGCACCCGATTGTACAAGCGCATCGGTGCGTTCGTGGCGCAGCGACGGACCGAGCAGTTCGCGGACGTCGTCGTTCGCATCCGCTTCGAAGTAGCGCGGCCCGAGCCGTAGGGTGCGATCGGCTTGCGGCCCGAGAAGTTGGTCGTCGCGCTCGCGATCACCGTCGTGCCAGACCGTAAAGGTCCCGGTGAGCCCGAGTCCCGCGAGGTTGCCGCGCTCGACGTATCGGTCGAGCGGCGGCACGCCTGGAACCACCAGCGCTTGCGCCGTACGTGCGAGGATTGCAACCAGCGCCGGGTCGGACGCGCCCGACGCGGTCGGCCAGCCGGCGAACGCCGCGCTTGCAAGCAATAAGGCGACGGCCGAGCGCCGGCTACGGCCGCGACCGCCGCTCGAACGCGCCGAGCACCCGCCGAACGTAGCGTTGCGTTTCGGCGTACGGCGGAACGCCGCCGTAACGATCGACCGCCGCCGGGCCGGCGTTGTAGGCTGCGAGCGCGCGTTCGCGGTCGCCGTGGAATCGGTCGAGGAGTCGGCGCAAATAACGGGTTCCACCATCGATATTCTCGGCTGGATCGCGTGGATTCGCAACGCCGAGCGACCGTGCGGTCGCGGGCATCAGCTGCATCAATCCCTGCGCTCCGACCGGCGACGTCGCGTTCGCATCGAACCCCGACTCGACCTCGACGACCGCGGCGACCAGCCGCGGATCGACGCCATGCGCCCGCGCTCGCGCGTCGACGAGGGTCAGGACGTTGGCCGGTCGCCGGCCGGCGACTGCGACCGGCGCCGGCGTGGCGATCAGGCTGGTGAATGCCGCGCCTTCAGCGCCGCCCGGCACGGTCGGGCAGCGCTTGTCGAGCCGCGCGATGCGCGCCTCGACGCGCGCCAGATCGCCGAGCACGCTCACCGCGGCGCAACTTCCGGTTCGCCGAGCATGGCCGCTAGGCCGGCGAGCCGGCTCGGCATCAGGTAGGACCGATCCACGTCGGCTTGCCGCAGAAACGCCTCGAGCTGCGGCTCGCAGGCGATCGCGCGGGCCAGTGGTGGATCATCTCGCTCGCCGATCCCGAGGCGGCGCGCTTCACGCGTTTCGTCGAGGACGGCCAGCGCCGCGCGCACGACGGCCGCCGCCGTGCGATGTTCGCCGCCGACGATGTGCGGCATCGTTCGGCTCGCGCTTGCCAGGACATCGATCGCCGGAAAGCGGCCGGCCCGTGCAAGTTCGGGCGACAGCGCGACGTGACCGTCGAGCAACGAGCGCGCGGCGTCGCTCAGCGGCTCGCGCTCGTCGCCACCGTCGGCGAGGACGGTGGCAACGATCGTGATCGAGCCGTCGCGCGTTGGGCCACCGCGCTCGAGATAGCGCGCCAGTTCGGCGAAGACGGCGGGCGGGTAGCCGCCGCGACCAACCGGTTCGCCGAGCGCGACGCGCTGTTCGCGCAACGCGGCGACATAGCGCGCGAGGCTGTCGAGAATAAGGACGGCGTCGCCGCCCGCCGACCGCAGCGCCTCCGCCTGCAACATCGCAAGCTCGGCGGCGCGAACGCGTTCACCGGCGCTCCGATCGCCGGTCGCGCAGACGATCGTGCAGCGGTCGGCAAGCCGATCGATCCAACGCTCACCTTCGCGCCCGCGTTCGCCGACGAGGCCGATGACGACGGCGTCGGCACTGACGCCGGCGGCGATCATCTCGAGCAGCCGTGACTTTCCACCCCCCGGTGCGCCAAAGATTCCGATGCGTGCTCCGCGGCCGATCGTCAGCAGTCCATCGATTGCGCGGATGCCCGTCCACAGCGGCGAATCGACCGGCCGGCGGGTAGCCGGCGTTGGCGCATGGCGCGCCGGATAGGCGTAGCGACCGGCGAGCGCTCCCGCGCCGTCGAGCGCGATCTG
The DNA here is from genome assembly GCA_050733835.1 of Vulcanimicrobiaceae bacterium. Classification (GTDB taxonomy): domain Bacteria; phylum Vulcanimicrobiota; class Vulcanimicrobiia; order Vulcanimicrobiales; family Vulcanimicrobiaceae; genus JBOHTW01. The sequence goes on from JBOHTW010000323.1 coordinate 13,873, forward strand.
GTGCGCGTCGTACGCCCGCCCAAGGGCGCCGAATCCAACGACGGCGGCCAGCGCCGTTGCGTCGAGTTCGGCGCGGTCACCACTCGCGAGACCGTCGATTGACCCGAGCGGCGAGATCGTTGCGCGCCGTTCGTTCACTGCGAGCACCCGTCCCCGAATGCGCTCGCCGCTGCGCGCCGTGAGCCACACGCCGTCGCCGATCCCGGCGAGCGGGAGCGCTGCGACGACGAGTTCACCCTGCGTTCGCACGACGCTCCCAACGCACTGCCCGATCATGGCAAACGTCCGTCGAGCAGTTCGCGGGCGCGCACGCCGAACCGCGCGTCGATCGAACCGTCGCGCACCGCCAGCACGAGATCGCCCGGCTCCAGCGCCGGATCGCTGCACACCGGCAGGTCGAGTTCGAACCGAGCGGCATCCGACGGCGCGAGATGAACGACGATCGGTTCGCAATCGCGCGCCGATTCCCAAACCTCGCGCGCAAGCGGCTCGAGCGAACACGGCGCGAGGGCCAGTTCTCGACCGAGCACCTCGCGCGCCAGCCGGGCGAACAGCTGATCGCGGCGGCGCTCGTACGATTCGGCGATCGCCAGTCGGGCGGCCACGATCTGCGCGAGCAGCGGCCGCACGCGCGGGTCGTCAAGCGCTGATACTTGTCCCGTCAGCGATTCCGCCGGAGGCTCCGCGGGACGCTCGGCGATCGTTGCGGCCGCGCGCCGGTCAGCGCGCGATTGGAGCGAGCGGTCGAGCAGCGCGGCGAGCGGGACGAACCCGTCAGGCACGGCGTAACAGGCTTTCACAATCGGGAACGACCGACGCGGTCGTCCGCGCCATGCGCCGCACGATCGCGGCGCGCTCGTCGGGTGGATAGAGTTCCAGTACCGCAGTCGCAGTCGCCGTCGGCAGCGCGCTGATGATCGCCGCGGCCGTGTGCGGCGGTTCACCGCGCAACGCGCCACGAACGACCGCCGGTGGATAGCCGGCCACCTCGCGCGAAGTTCGCGCGACCGCCGCGCGCTGCAAGCCGCGTTCGACGAGTGCCGCGACCGGCCGCGCCCACCAGCGGATGGCGATCAGCGCGGCGGCCGCCAGCGCGAGTTGCGGTGCCAGCGCGGCGATCAGGCCAACGATCATCGCGCGGGTTGACCCCGGCCGCGGGAGCGCCGAACCAAACGCGATCGCCTCGATCCGCAAGCTGTCGCCGCGCGCGGGCACCAGGCCGAGCGTCGCCCCGGCGATCGCCGCGATCTTTGCGAGATCGAACCCGCGGCGCGAATCGACCATGACGGCGGCCGAGATTCGGGCGATCGCGCCGGCCGGCACGTGACTGCGTTCGTCGTCGCTTTGGCTGCCGCGGTCGCTCGTCGCGCTCGACTTTGCGTAGCTCTTCTTCGCGTCGTGGTAGCGCTCGCTGCTGTTCGTGGCGGCAATCGCGCCGGCCGCGAGCGGCGCGCGCCGCGTGTGCGTGAGGTCGTGCGACCGCGGGTCGCGTTCGACGTGCACGCGGACGATCGTTGCGCCGGCGCCGACCGCTGCGTCGAGCGCCGACTGCAGCGACTGCGCGAGCGTTCCGTCTGAACCATTCGCGCGTTCGCCGGCCAGCGCGAGCCCCCGATCGTCGAGGATCGCGACCCGTTGCGGTTCGAGCCCCGGAACGCCGGCCGCGACGAACTCGCGGATGCCGTCAACCGTCTCACGCGTCAGTGCCGCGCCGGAACGAAGCCGAATCCGAACGCTCGCGGTTGCCGGGTGGCCGGTATCGTCGGCAAACGTCGGGATCATTGCGGGGGCGATGATGACCTCGGCGTCGTCGACCCCGGCGAGTCCACGCAAGCCGCGGGCAAGCTCGCCGGCGAGGCCGTCGAGTTGTTGCGCATCCAGCACCGATTGCGGCGTCAGCGGTCCGACCTTTGCCAACCGCTCATCGACACTCGCGAGATGACGATGCGGCACGGCGGACAGCGCCAGCCGCAGCAATAGCGCATCGCGGTCGCGCGGATCGACGCGCACATTATCGGATCCGGCGACAAACGCCGCGCGCCAGGCAGCGAGCTGCGCGACGACCTCATCGACCTGATCGCCGGTCAGCGGCGATGCGAACAGCGCGATCCGCGTATCGCGTTGCGTCAGCATGCCGATGAAGATCGCACCGATCAATGCGAGCGACAAGCCAACGGCGAGCACGCGCGTGCGCGGGGCCAGCGCCTTCCAACGCGAGAGCAACGGTTCCATCGGTTAGACCGGCATGTTCAAGATCGTCGAAAGGCCCTGCGCCGTCCGCGAGGCGGCCGAGGCCGCGACCGCGAGCATCACGTCGGCTTGCGCGCGCTCGAAGATCATCTCGGCCAAGCCGCCGCGGCCGCCGGCGAATGCGCGTTCGGCGCGATCGGCCCGTTCGAGCGCCACGCCGGTCGTCGCCAGCGCGCGCTCCAACACACCGGCGAACGGTGCGTCCACGTCGCCGGTCGGCGGCCCCGACCGACCGACGCCGAGCGCTGGCGCGCCGTCGATCGGAGCATCGAGTTCGTTTGGAGCCAGCGGCCGGACGTTCACGTGCGCCCGGCCTCGATCGTCCGCTCCGCCAGCCCCTTGACCAGCTCGAAAACCGACGCGTTTGCTTCGTACGCGCGCTGCGCGTCCAGTACGCCGACCATTTCGGTGATCGCCTCGACGTGCGAACCCGGTAGCGCGCGGGTCCCGACGAAACGGACCTGGGTCGCGCCGGCCTCCGATTCAACCGCAAACCGGGGGACCAACCGCGCGAACCGCCCATCGACCTGGGCCGCCGCCACGTTGCGCGCGGCGACCTCGAGCGCCATGCGCTGCGCCTCCATCCCGCTGGCGGCGGTGCTCATTACGTCGAACTCGCTCACTTGGCGACCGTTCGCAGTTCTTCAAGCCGCGCACGGAGCGCGGCTGAGATCGCGTCGGCGAAGATCGCGGCCCGCGCAGCGCCCGCGAGCGCCGCCTGGCCGCTGGGCGCGCCCGGGGTCAACTGCGCGCGGGCGACGCGGCCCGCGGTGGCGGTCAGGTCGGCCCGCGCCTTCGCCGCCGCGTCGAGCAAGTCGGTTGGGAGAATCGTCATGGCCCGAGCCTAGCGCGTCTGCGTGAACGGAGTCTCGCCAGGGGATAAACGGAACATGAACGGAGGGTCGGCTCGTGCCGATGAACCAGAGGTGAGGTCAAAGCCCAAGCGTGGTCCCGCCTGATGGCGGTCGAGTCGGATCGCATCGATGGCGATGGGATCCTCGACGCACTCGCCGGCGGGGTCGTCGCGCTCAACGCGGCCGGGAAGATCACGGCGTTCAACCGGACGGCCGAAGCGACGTTCGGAGTCGAGGCGCACCGGTTCACCGGGACCGACGCGGCCGCCCTGACCCCGCTGATCCCCGAGTTCACCGAACTGCTGTACACGTTTCTCGCCAACGGGGCCGTTTCGTTGCGCGCCGAGGTCCAGGGAATCCATCGGCGCGACGGCTCGCGCACCCTCGAACTGCGGTTCGCGCCGCTGGCCGATACCGATGGAACGGGGGTCGTGATCCTTATCCTCGACCGCACCGCGCAGCGCTCGCTCGAGCACGCCCACGAGATGCAACTCGCACGGACGCGCGCGATCGAAGACTCGTTCGGTCGCTATCTCGCACCGCACGTGGTCGCATCGCTGATTCGCGACCCAACGTCGGTTCGTCTAGGCGGCGTGCGGCAACGCGCGACGATGCTGTTTGCCGACGTTCGCGGGTTTACGGCGCTCGCCAACGCGCGCAGTCCCGAAGAGGTCGTCGCGTTGCTGAATGTTTACTTCGAAAGCGCCGTCGGCGCGATTTTCGCCGGTGACGGCCTGCTCGACAAGTTTTACGGCGACGGCTTGATGGCGGTATTCGGGCTTCCGGTTGCGCGCGACGACGACCAACGGCGGGCCATCGCGGCGGCGTTTGCGCTGCAGGGGGTCGTTGCCGACATCCAGCCGCAATTGGAATCGCCGCTTGAGATCTCGATCGGGCTGGCGACTGGCGACGTCTTCGCCGGGCACATCGGCAGCCCGCGGCGGATGGACTACACCGTCATCGGCGACGCGGTCAACTTGGCGCGTGGGTTGCAACTGGCCGCGCCGCCCGGTGCGATCTACTGCGACGTCGCGACCTACGAAGCGGCCGGCCTCGCCGGCGCCGCGACCCGCATCGCCACCAAACTCAAAGGCCGTGACGAGCTTGTCACGGCCTATGCGCTGCGGTTAGTCTAGCGCTTCGAGAACTGGAAGCGCTTGCGAGCGCGCTTGCGACCGTACTTCTTCGATTCTTTTTCGCGCGGATCGCGGGTTAGCAGCCCGCCCCGGCGCAACGGCTCGCGCAGGTTCTCGTCCATCCGCACGAGCGCGCGGGCGATTCCATGCCGGACGGCGCCGGCTTGCCCCGCGATGCCGCCACCGATGGCCTTGACGCTCACGTCAAACCGGCCGGACGTCTGCGTCAGCTCGAGCGGCTGGCGGACGATCTGGAGCAGGCTGGCCCGAGAAAAATACTCTTCGAGCGGTTTTTTATTGACCGTGATCTGCCCGCTGCCAAGCGCCAGCTCGACCCGGGCGATCGAGCGCTTGCGCCGCCCGGTTCCGCCGAAACTCTCGTTCACGTTCACTCCTAGACCAGGGCCTTGGGCGACTGGGCGGCATGGGGGTGCTCGGACCCGGTGTAGACCTTCAGGCGGCGGAGCTGCACGTCACGCGTCCGATTGGTTGGCAGCATCCCGCGAACGGCGCGCTCGATGAGCCGCTCGGGATACTTGTCCCGGACCTGCTGGGCGGTCTCCGTCCGCAAGCCGCCGGGGAAGCCGCTGTGCCGGTGGTAGACCTTCTGCAACCACTTGTTGCCGCCGAGCTCGACCTTGTCGGCGTTCAGGACGACCACGTGGTCGCCGTCGTCGATATGGGGCGTCCAAGTCGGCTTGTGCTTGCCCGAGAGTGCCCATGCGATCCGGACCGCGAGCGTGCCGAGGCGCTGGCCGGCGGCATCGACGACGTACCAGTCGTGCTGGGTCTCGGCGGTCTTCTGTTGGTAGGTGCGCATCGGACCTTCGCGGGAAAAAGCGGAGCAAAGCACCACCCGGAGGCGGCGACAACCCCCGAATCATACGCGACCCAGCCGACCCCTGTCAAACGCTCCTAGGGTAAGGATACAAGGTCCCCCCAAACGTCCTCCCCCCCTATCATTCACGAGCGCCGAGGAAGCGGGATACAAG
>JBOHTW010000324.1:0-7603 GCA_050733835.1 Vulcanimicrobiaceae bacterium
AGCGATCATGCTCTCACACGACGGTCACGTCTCGGAAGCGTCGGCGGCAAACCTGTTCATGGTTCGTGATCGGACGTTCATCACGCCCGACGCGTCGCAGAATATCCTCGAGGGCATCACCCGCCGCGCGCTGATGACCTTGATCGCCGGCGAGTTGCAGCTGCCGGTAGTCGAGCGCACGGTCGACCGGACCGAACTGTACGTCGCCGACGAGTTGTTTCTGTGCGGCAGCGGCGCGGGGATCATGCCGGTCATCTCGGTCGACCACCGCCCGGTGGGCACCGGGACGATGGGACCCCTTACGCGCCAACTTGCCGCGATCTACGACCGGATCGTTTGCGGCCGCGAGCCCAAATATCGCTCGTGGTTGACGCCGGCCTACGCCACGGCCGGCGCGGGGGTCGCCTAAACCGCCTAGATGCCCTCGGGGCTTAGGGCGGGCGCGGCCGCCGGAACCCCGGCTTGCGGCGGCGCGATCGTCCCATCGTTGGCCGGCAGCGCCGCGGGCTCGGGGCCAGGGGCGACGTCGACGTCGGCCGCCGGAACGATCGGGGCGAGCTCATCGGGAGCGACGGGCGCGGCCGGCAGGCTCAGCGTCTGATCCGGCGCCTCGGCGGGCGGCAATCCGCCGACGATGAACGCCGGGAAGCCTTGGGCGACGCGCCAGGTTGCGAGCTTCTCGAGCGAGTCGTAGGCCAGCAGCGAGACGTGGCGGATGAAGTCGCGGCCGCTCCAGAGGCTTCGCAGGTTGGTCGTCATGACGGCGATGACGTACGGCTCGCCTTCCTGCTCGACGATGCCGACGTCGTTGAGCGTGTCGTGCAGCGACCCGGTCTTGTGCGCGATCGTCACGTCGTGCGGAAGCGGCACCGGCAACAGGGTGTTGATCTGCTGGTTGGCGAGGATCGCCAGCATCTCGCGCGACGACCACGAGTCGACCAACCGGTTCTGCGCCATCCGCGCAAGCAGCCGCACCATGTCGCTCGCGCTCGTCCGCAACGTATAGCGGATGCCGTTGCTCGCGGTGCGGATGTCCGAGCGCAGTTCGGTCTGCCGCAGACCAAGGTCTCGCATGGTTCGGTTCACGTGGGTGCGGCCGACCAGCCGAATCAGCATGTTGGCGGCGGTATTATCGCTCTCGTCGATCATCTTGTCGAGGAGCGTGCGCACCGAGAACGCCGTGCCGGTGCGCGCGTCGCAGATGTCGCCCGAACCGTAGTCGCGGTCGCGGGCTTCGAGATGCACGCGGCTGTTGAGCCCGATCGAGCCGAGTTCCATCTGCTTGAAAACCTCGACCATCACCGGAATCTTGATCGTCGAGGCGGCCGGCATGCTCGTCCGCTCGTTGACCCCGATCGCAAGCCCGGTCGCAAGATCCTCGACCTCGAGCGCGATGTGACCTGGCGCATGTTGCCGCAACGCATCGAGGCGAACGTGGAGCCGCTCGAGCGGCGCCGGAAGGAAGATCGCGGCCGCCGGGCTCGCCGACACCGCGAATGACGCGGCGCACGCAAAGACGACGAGCATGAATCGGCGACCGAGGCTCATAAGTTCCCTCCGGGGAATGTTTCTACAATAATCGGCATTTACGGATGAGAGACCTCCGTCACCAGCGCACCGGCCCGGGAGCAGATCCAATCGCATGATGGAACGCGGAGCGAAGGTTGGCCCGCCGCGACGCTCGCGCTTCGAGCGCAACATCACCTTATGGCTGAAGATCGCCCTGCTGTTCGTCGTCGCGATGATGGCGCTCTCGGTGATCGTCGGATTCCTCGGGCGCATCGGCTCCGCCGTCGCCGTGATCGTCGGTGCCGTCTTTTTCACCTACTTGGTCTCACCGGCAGTCCGCCGCCTGCGGGCGCAGATGCCGCTTGGGGCGGCAGTTGCAATCGTCTATCTCGGATTGATTCTGCTGCTCGGCTTCGTGCTCGCGGTCATCGTCCCGGCGCTGCTGGCCGATGCGCAATCGCTCGGTCACTCGTTTCCAACGATCGTCCGGAACGCTCAAGCGTTCATCGCCGATCCGAACAATCCGATTCTGCGCTACCTGCCCGCCGGCGCGCGCGCGTACCTCGATACGTTGCCGGCCCAGCTCGGCACCTACGCCGAGCGCATCGGCGGTTCGCTTGCCCAAAGCGCGATCGGCATCGTGCTGTCGGCCGTGACCGTCGTGGCGACCCTCGTCGTCATCCCGGTCATCTCGGCGTACATCATGCTCGAAGGCGAGGCGCTGCAGCGCGCCGCGCTACGGATCATCCCCGTCCGCAGCCGGGCGCGGATGCTGGCGATCGGCCACGATCTCGACCACGTGCTCGGCGGATTCGTCCGCGGGCAAGTGCTCGTCGGCGCCGTCATCGGTACGGCGATCACCGTGATGCTGCTGATCACCCACGTGCGCTATGCCCTGCTGATCGGCGTCGCCGCCGGGATTCTCAACATCATTCCGTACGTCGGCTCGATCGTCGCGTTCGTCCCATCGGTCTCGCTGGCGTTCTTCTATGACGGCTGGCAGCATGCCGTGCTAGTCGCCGCGTTGTTCGTCGCGATCTTCCAGCTCGACGGCCACTTCATCACGCCCAAGATCGTCAGCGGCAGCGTCGGCCTCACCCCGCTGATGGTGATCGTGGCGATCTTGATCGGCGCCGAACTGATGGGGATTGCGGGAATGTTCCTCGCCGTCCCGATCGCGGGAATCCTGCGCGTACTCGTCATGCACGCGTTCGGGATCGCGACGACCGAAACGCCGGCCGCGGCGGCGGCCGAGCGCCCGCGGACGACGACCAAGGCGTCGGCATGATCGCTCGCCCGCTGCTCGATCTGCACCGCCCGACGCCGCGCGTGCCGGGGCGCGTCGACGTCATCGGGGTGCCGATGGATCTCGGCGCCGACCGGCGCGGCGTCGACATGGGCCCGTCGGCGATTCGCTACGCGCGCTTGAAGGACGGACTCGAATCCCTCGGCATCGCGACCGTCCGCGATCACGGCAACCTGACGGTGCCGGTTCCCGAGTCGGCAACCCCCGACGTCGCCAACGCAAAGTATCTGCCGATCATCCGAGCAGTCTGCGATGAACTCGCGCATCTGGTCGAAGCGGTTGCGCGCGATGGCGGTTTGCCGCTCGTGCTCGGCGGCGACCACTCGATCGCAATCGGTACCCTCGCCGGCGTCAAACGTGCGCGCAACGCGCCACCCGGTCTGATTTGGATCGATGCGCACGGGGACATCAACACGCCGCTGACCTCCCCGTCGGGTAACGTCCACGGCATGCCGGTCGCGCTCTCGTTGCAGGAGCACGCGATCGTGCCGGAACGCACGGTGCTGATCGGGCTCCGCGACGTCGACGACGGCGAACGGCGCGCGATCCGCGAGTTCGGCGTGCGCGCGTATACGATGAGCGATATCGATCGCCTCGGCATGGAGCGAGTCATCGAGGAGGCGCTCGACATCGCCGGAACGCAGCCCAGTTCCCTGCACGTCTCATTCGACATGGACGGGATCGACCCGACGGAAGCACCAGGCGTCGGGACGCCGGTCCGCGGCGGCCTCTCGTACCGCGAAGCTCACCTGGCGATGGAGGCGGTCGCCGCCTCGGGAGCGCTCGGATCGCTCGAGTTCACCGAGATCAATCCGATCCTCGACGAGCACAATCGAACCGCTCAACTCGCCGTCGAACTGATCCTCTCTGCGCTCGGCAAGACGATTCTCGGCGCGTGACCGACCGATGATCGACACCACCCACTTTGGACTCTTCGTAGCCGCCGCGATTGCGCTCGCACTATTGCCGGGGCCCGACACGCTGTATGTTGCCGCGCGCAGCTTGACGCAAGGGCGGCTCGCGGGTGTCACGTCGGCGCTCGGCATCGCCTGCGGAATGTTCGTCCACATCTCGGCGACCGCGCTTGGGCTGGCAGCGCTGGTCGCGGCGTCGGCGACCGCGTATACGGTCGTCAAGGCGGTCGGCGGGATCTACTTGATCTACCTTGGCGTGCGCACGTTGCTTGCGAAGAACCCGAGCAGCGCCGAACGCCCGGCCGCGCCACAGGCGTCGGCGCGGCGCATGTTCGCGCAAGGTTTCATCACCAACGTTCTCAACCCGAAGGTCGCGTTGTTCTTCATCGCGTTTCTGCCGCAGTTCGTCGATCCGCATCGTTCGATTCCGCTGCAGATCGCGACCCTCGGCGTGATCTTCGATGCGATCGGCGTGAGCTATCTGTTCGCCGTGGCGCTGGTCGCCGGAACGGCGGCCGAATGGCTGCGCGCCTCGCGCTATTGGAGCACGATCATCCGCCTCGCTAGCGGCAGCGTCCTGGTTGCCCTCGGTCTGCGCATCGTCATTCCCGAGCGCTCGTAGCCGGGTGCGCCGATACGTCAACCTCGATCGAGTTGCGGCGCTCGTCATGTTCCTGCTCGGGATCGGCCACACGCTCAAGGCGTTGCTGTTTCCGGTCGACTTTGGGCACAAGGCCAACGTCGTGCTGGCCTCGATGAAATCGGTTTCGTTTAACTGCCCCGGAACCACGTGCACCTGGTTCCATCTGTATTTCGGATTCGGGTTGACGGCCGCGATCTTCTTTTTCTTCTCCGGCTACGTGATGTGGTTCATCGGCGGCCTTCCGCCGCGCCGGCGGGCCGGCTGCGCACCGATCCGGGAGGCGCTTTTCGTCAGCTACACCGCACTTGCGGTTGTCAGCTGGGCGTATCTCTTTCTCATTCCGCTAGGGTTTTCGATCGCGATCGCTGCGCTGTTGGGAGCCGCAAGCTTGCGGGAGCAGCCAACCGATAGCATCGATTGATCCGCGCTGAACTCGATTTGGGTGACTAATGAACCACATTCTTTGAGAGCCAGGACAAAATACCATACTTTGGCGCCGTCGATATCGCGCTGTGGGACTTGCTGACGCTCGCCGTCAAACTCCATGGGCCTTTCCCAGCGGGCCCCGACGGAGCCCTCTTGTTTAAGGTAATCCACTCCAACTCCGATGGTTACCACGTCGATCTCCTCGGCCGCAGGAAACGGTTATTTGCCTTACCAATACCGGTAGGAAGTCGCTAGCTCCGGGGAGACCACCAATTGCGTCGCTATCGTCGAGCGCTTATTCTCGCTATGTTCGTCACTATAGCTTCGGCGATCACGGCGTGCGGCGGTGGGCACGGCACGCCGGCTTTGCCCACCGTCGGCACCTCCCCGCAAAGCCGGATCGGCCAAGCGGCTGGCCCGGCGAGTCCGACTCCGACTCCGGTTCCGTGTCCGACCGTGAATCCCGCGATCGATGGTGCGGTCCTTTGCGTGCAACCCGGCCAGGGCGGAACGGTCACGCTTACCGACTCAACCGATGCGAACAACGGGGGGCTACCGGTCGCCCACGGGCTTCCCTCCAATCTTCCTCTGGGGGTCACCGGTTCTGTTCCGGGTGGATTGACGACTGTGTTTACCGTGACTCTCATGACATCAACAAACACGCCGCCCGGTCAATACTTCATACTGATGATCGATCTAGCAGTCGGTATGCGGAATCAAGGGACAACGAGGCGCATCGCAGCGCGAGAAGTCAAGACGAATGCCCTCTTCAAGCGTGGTGAAACGGTCGATGACCTGGTTAGCATGCGAAGCCCAGGCACCTCTCGGCGGATCGCAACGCGCTACGTCGGAACGAATGGCCAGGACCAAAGTCGAACATCCACCGGGCAGGCCGCGAAGCGTCAAGTCAACGCAGCCCCCGTCATCGAGCCTGACGACACGATCCTGCTCGTTGTCTTCGGTCCCTCCGCGACGCCGAGTCCGTCCCCAAGCCCAGTTTCCACCCCAACGCCAAGTTCGTGTCAGCCGGGGGGCGGTACGACAGACACCGGACAGACCGCGGGTCAACTACGTCCGATCGCCGCAGTGTGCTCCCCGCCGCCGCCACCGCCCCCGAAGCGCTTTTGCCCGGCTTTGAAACAGGCGATCACGGCGCAGGCAAAAATTGCCGCATTCGCTCATTGCTGGAAGGGGCGCAGCGATCGCCGATGGCTATCCCACGGAGCCAAATGCAGTGCCGGCTGCGTTTATACGGTGAACGGGATCGTTCATAGGGCAACTGGCATGTATCTCGGTGGAGACGCGAGCGTTAACAATGTCGATCCGTTGCGAAACGACGGCGATGTCGCGCCAATTCCTCAAAGCGAGTCCATGCCCGGCGATTTCATGATTGTTGATTCGAGCGACAATCAAGAGGGGCATATCGGTATCTGCGAAGACGAAGGCTGCACGGACGTGATTTCGAACTCCTCAAGTTATTGCACGTTTACCTTCGATTCACCCGATAATCACCGATTCGGATATCCCGGTTCTCCCGGTTCTCCCGCCTCTCCCTATAATGGGGGAAACGCAACGTATTGGAGGGCTGTACTAAAATGACACGCTTGCCTGTAAGACGCGCCATGTACCTTGCCGTGGTTTTGTCTGTAGCCGCGTTCGCCGGCTGCCCGTTGGGAGCAAGAAGTGCCTCATCCCCGATTCCGAGGTCATCGCCGACGCCGCTGCCGATGGCGGTCGTGAACAACCTTTGTGTTGATTACGACTTGCATCTCGACGGATATGTATACTACGAAGGCTACCTATTCTGCGAAAAATCCGACGAAAACACCGAAGGCCAAGCACTCTTTAAGGAGACCGCACCGGGTCGCTTTACTTTCATTAGGGGTGGCGGTGGCGCCTATCGCGCCAAGGACCTCGTTAAATTGGCTCACGTCCCCCCCCATATTGCCCGTGTGCTCGTGGAGCGTCTGAGACAGGCGGTTGACGCCGGCCACCCGTAAAAACGGAAACAATCGTTTAGCGAATGCCGTAACGTGTTGCTTAGTTGTGGGATTCGGAGACCTATTTTAACATTGCAATTTCGCCGACGTGCAGCAGGGCCAGGATGCAGCCCCAGTTCAGGCAAACGCCGCCGACCTCGTCGCGATCGAAGCAGACGCCTTTTTTGCCGAACTGGTCGAGCCGAATCGCCGCGTGGTAGCCGCCGGGGCCGGCTCCGATGACGATCGCGTCGACGTGTTGGTCTGCCAAGTTGGCGCTCCTATCGTGAGGTGGCAAGGACCGCCAGTGCTTCGACGAGCGCGAGAACCGCCGCCCGTTCATTGAAGCGGATGGATAATATTAGCGCGTTCAAGAATTTCCGATGCGGATATCCCTGGGATAAACAGCGTTCCCTTGGCTCCCCCTATAATGGGGGAAACGCAACGTATTGGAGGGCTGTACATACGATGACAAAGCCACGCATGCGGTGTCTTCTGGGCGTAGTAGCCATACTCGTGGCAGGCGTCGTCTCGTCTCCATCGGATTCGAAGAGCAGGACATCTCCTCGACCGGTCGCGTCGGTGAAGCCGCTGTCCACCGCACTCGTAAATAGCCTTTGTCTCGAGCCAAACAGCGATACGCACGTCGATGGGTACGTCTACTACGAGGGCTACCTGTTCTGCGAAAATTCAGATGAAAATACGGAAGGCCAAGCACTCTTTAAGGAGACCGCTCCGGGTCGCTTTACTTTCATTAGGGGTGGCGGTGGCGCCTATCGCGCCAAGGACCTCGTTAAATTGGCTCACGTCCCCCCCCATATTGCCC
>JBOHTW010000325.1:0-6240 GCA_050733835.1 Vulcanimicrobiaceae bacterium
GTTCGTCGATCGAGCCGACCGTCCAAGCCTATCGCGCGTTTCGCAAAGTGCTCGATGAATCGGCGGGCAACGAACGGCTGCTGGCGGACCGGAGCGATCCCGAGCTGCACGAACTCGCCGAAGACGAGGCCAAGTCGCTGCGCGAGCGCCGGCGCGAACTCGAAGAGCAGCTCACCGAGTTGTTGCTGCCGAGCGATCCCGACGACGGTAAGGATATCTTCATCGAGATTCGCGCCGGTGCCGGCGGCGATGAGGCGAGTTTGTTCGCCGCCGAACTCGCGCGCATGTACGCCCGCTATGCCGAGACCCAGAAGATGAGGGTCGAGGTGGTCGCGCAGAGCGAGAGCGAGGCCGGCGGCTTCAAGGAGGTCGTGCTCGCCGTCAAGCACGGCGAACCGTACCGATTCTTGAAGTACGAGAGCGGGGTGCACCGCGTGCAGCGCGTTCCGGTCACCGAATCGCAGGGTCGCGTGCACACGAGCACGGTCACCGTCGCCGTGCTGCCTGAAGCCGAGGAAATCGACGTCGCGATCAACCCTAAAGACCTGCAGATCGACACGTTCAAAGCTAGTGGTGCCGGCGGACAACACGTCAACAAAACCGAGTCCGCGATTCGGATTACGCACGTTCCCAGCGGCGTCGTCGTCGCGTGCAGCGAGGAGCGTTCGCAGATTCAGAATCGCGAGCGCGCGATGCAGATGCTGCGCAGCGTCTTGCTCGATCGCAAAAAACGTGAGGCCGACGAAGCGATGGGCAGCATGCGCCGCAGTCAAGTCGGCACCGGCGACCGCTCCGAAAAGATTCGGACCTACAATTTTCCGCAGGACCGGATCACCGATCATCGGATCAACGAGAGCTTCCAAAATATCCGCACGATCCTCGAAGGCGACTTGGGCAAACTGGTCGGACGCTTGCAAGCCGACGAGCGGATGCGCAAGCTCGCCGGCGATTGACGGTCGCCCAAGCGCTGGCGGCCGGCCGGGCGCGGCTGCGCAAGGCCGCCGACAACCTGCCGGCGCTCGGCGATTCGATTCGAGCCGACGCGCAGCGCTTGTTCGGTGAAGCCGCCGGCCGCGATTCGGGCTGGCTGCTGGCGCACGCCGATGCGCCGGTCGATGCCGGCGCTTACCGGCGCTACGAAGCGTTGATCGAGCGCCGGAGTTCGGGCGTTCCGCTGGCTTACGTGCTCGGCCGTGCCGGATTTTACGGCCGTGAGTTCATCGTCGACGAACGAGTGCTCGTGCCGCGGCCCGAGACCGAACACCTCGTCGAGGCGGCGCTCGCCGACCTGCGCGGCCGCAAACGCGGTACCGGGCGAATTGCCGACATCGGCACCGGCAGCGGCGCGATCGCCGTTACTTTGGCCTGCGAACTCGCCGGTGCGCGCATCGTCGGAACCGATGCGTCGGCGCCGGCACTGGCGGTCGCGAACCAAAATGCTCGCCGGCTCGGCGTCGCGGCCCGCTGCCGGTTCATCGCCGGCGACCTGGCCGCGCCGCTCGCGGCGGCGGGGCCGTTCGACTGCATCGTCGCCAACTTGCCGTACGTTCCGACGGGCGCCGTCCCGCAGGTGCCCAACCCGGTCGGCTACGAACCGCGACTCGCCGTCGACGGCGGTCGCGACGGGTTGGACCTCTATCGCCGGCTGCTCGCGCAGCTCCCCGCGCTGCTGGCCGCAGGCGCCGGCTGCTTTTTCGAAGCCGCGCCCCCGACGATCGAGTTGCTGGCCGAGCTCTGCGAGCGAGCCTTCCCCGCAGCGCTCGTCGCGGTCGGCGAGGATTACGCCGGACTCGAACGGTTCGTCGCGATCACCGGCTAGCTACTCGCCGTTCAACGGAGGCACCCCCTACGCGGTCGGCGAACGATGTTTTCCCATCGTGGCGAAGTTCGTATTCTTCACCGGTGGTGTCGTCAGTTCGCTCGGCAAGGGCATTACGGCGGCATCGCTCGGCCGGCTTCTCAAGAGCCGTGGGCTGAGCATATCGATTCAGAAGCTGGATCCGTACATCAACGTCGACGCCGGCACGATGAATCCGTACCAACACGGCGAGGTCTTCGTGACCGAGGATGGGGCTGAAACCGACCTCGATCTCGGCCACTACGAACGTTTCATCGACGAACCGCTGTCGCGCGTCAACAACGTTACGACCGGCCAGATCTACGCGTCGGTGATCGACAAAGAACGGCGCGGCGATTATCTCGGCGCGACCGTGCAAGTGATCCCGCATATCACGAACGAAATCAAGGCGCGCATCCGACTGGTCGCCGAGAAGAGCGGCGCCGACGTCTGTATCGTCGAGGTCGGGGGAACGGTCGGCGACATCGAGTCCCTGCCGTTTCTCGAGGCGATTCGCCAACTGCGCTACGACGTCGGCGACGAGAACGTGATGTTCGTCCACTTGACCTTGGTTCCGCACCTCGGTGCGGCCGACGAACTGAAGACCAAACCGACGCAGCATTCGGTTCGTGAACTACGCGCGATCGGAATCTCGCCCGACGCAATCGTCGTTCGGACGGCCTCTGAGCGGCCGATCTCCATCGAAGTGAAGGAGAAGATCGGCCTGTTCTGCGACGTTCCGCCGCGGGCCGTGGTCCAGAACGGCGATGCGCCGACGATCTATCGCGTACCGCTCAACTTGGAAGCCGAAGGGCTCGCCGATGCCGTCGTGCGCAAGTTGAAACTGCTCGTCAGCTTGCCGCAGATGGATGAATGGGAAGCGATCGTCGGCCGCATTCTTCATCCGACCCGCCGCGTGCGGATTGCGCTCGTCGGTAAGTACGTCGAACTGAAAGATGCCTACATCTCGATCAACGAAGCGCTGTATCACGCCGGCATCTTCCACGACGCGGCCGTCGAGATCAGGCGGCTCGATTCCGAAGCGCTCGAGAACACCGGAATGGGCCCGCTGGCCGACGTCGACGGCGTGCTGGTTGCGCCCGGCTTCGGTGCGCGCGGCGTCAAAGGCAAACTGCGCGCGATCGAATATGCGCGTGATGCCGGGCTCCCGTTTCTGGGCATCTGTTACGGCATGCAGCTTGCCTGCGTCGAGTTTGCGCGCAACGTTTGCGGGCTCGCCGACGCGATGACGACCGAGGTCGAGGAGACGACGCCCCACGCCGTCATCGACTTCTTGCCCGAACAGCGCAACCTCGAGCTGATGGGCGGTACGATGCGCCTAGGAGCGTACGACTGCACGCTCGAGCCGGGTTCACTCGCGGCCAAAGCCTACGGCAGTTTGCGGATCAGCGAGCGGCACCGCCATCGCTACGAGTTCAACAATCGCTACAAGCCGCTGTTCGAAGAGCACGGAATGATCTTCTCCGGCCATCACAACGTTGGCCGTTCGACGTTGGTCGAGTGCATCGAGTTGCCGCGCTCGTTGCATCCGTGGTTCGTCGGCACCCAGGCCCATCCCGAGTTCAAATCTCGGCCGACGCGGCCGTCGCCGCTCTATCGCGACTTCGTCGGCGCGGCGCTGGCGCTCGATCGCGACGGGGCGTCGCGCCATGTCGAACTCGGCAGCGTTCGCGCGTCGCTCGCCTCGTCAACCTGAACCCGCTCGACGTCACCGTCGTCGTTTTGACCCACAACGAGGCCGGCAATCTGCCGCGGCTGTTCGCGAGCCTGCCGGCGCGCATGCCGACCCTCGTGATCGATGCGCAGTCGACCGATGCGACGGTCGAACTCGCGCGTGCACACGGGGCGGCGGTCGAGGTGCGGCCGTGGGCCGGCTTCGTTGCGACCCGGTGCTACGCGCTCGGCCGCGTGCAGACGCCGTGGAGCTTGATGCTCGACGCCGACGAAGCGCTCGACGACAAACTGCACGCGGCGTTGCTCGCGGCGGCGCCGAGCGAGGCGACGGCCGGATTCCGGTTGCCGCGCACGACGTTTTTTTGCGGCCGCCCGATCGGTGGGTGCGGGTGGGGTGACGACCGGCCGTTGCGCCTGTTCCGCACGGCGCGCGCGCAGCTGGTCGCGCGACCGGCAAGCGGCGGGGCGGCCGAACTGCACGAGGCCTGGGAGGTCGACGGTGCGGTCGGCGAACTCGCCGGCACGATCCTGCACCATTCGTACCCGACCATGCGATCCTATCGCGTTAAATTCGCGCGCTATACGGCAATCGAAGCGGCCGGCTTGCACTTCAACCTCGCCAGCTTGACGCGCACCGCGGCGCGGGCGGCGGTCCGTGCGCCGTGGCTCTACATAGGTCGCGGCGGTTGGCGCGACGGTTGGCGCGGCGCGTTCATAGCGCTCGCGTCGGCGGCCTACCCGGTCGTCGCCGTTTTGAAATCGCGCCGCCGGTGATCGACGTCGCACTCGAGGTTCGAACGACCTCGCACATGTCGGCCGGGATGCGCACGTACGCGCAACAGATTGCCGAGGCGCTGCCGCGGGTTGCTCCCGACTTGCAGTTTGCGCGCTTCGGTGGCGGCGACAACTTCGATTCGGCCGAGCAGTTCGCGATGCCGGCCTGGATCGTCCGGCGCCGCCCACGGTTGGTGCACTATACGACGCCGTTCTTGCCAATCGTCCAGCCGCGACCCTACATCGCGACGATTCACGACTTGATCGAGTTACGCTTTCCGGCCTACAGCAAGCCGAAGGCGCAGTTTTACTACCGGCGGATCTGCGGGCCGCTCGTACGGCGCGCAACCCGCGTCGTCGCGCCCGATCGGCGGGTCGTCGACGATCTGGTTGCCGAGTTCGGCATCGATCGCGCCCGCGCGCGGATCGTTCCGCTCGGCTACGATCCGCGCTGGTTCGCCGGCTTACGGGCCGCCGAGCCGCTGCGGCCGTACGTCCTGTACGTCGGCAATCATCGCCGGCACAAAGATCTCGCGACCTTGCTCGCGGCGTGGGCGCAGATGCCTGCCGGCGCGGCGATCGATTTGAAACTCACCGGCCCGAGCGACATTCCCGAGCTGGCGGCGCGGCACGCGCGCACCGACGCGCAGCTTTCATTTGTCGGCGATCTTTCGGAGGATGAGTTGGCGGCTGCCTACGCGGGCGCGCGGGCCTACGTGCATCCGGCGTTGATCGAAGGCTACGGCCTGCCGATGCTCGAGGCGGCGGCGGCCGGGACCGCGGTGATCGCGACGGCGACGAGCGTGCCGGCCGCGCTTGCGACCGCCGCTTGGACATTTGCGCCGGGCGACGTCCGCGCGCTCACCGGGCTGCTGACGCGCGCGGCCCGCGAGCCCGCGGCGATGGAGCGTCTCGGTCGCGACCTGCAGGCGGTCGCGCGGCCGTTTACCTGGGATCGCTGCGCCGGCGAGATCGCCGCGATTTACCGCGAGATCCTCGCGTGAGGGTCGACGTTGCGATCGACGCGCGGCGGACCCGGCAGATGTCGACCGGCACGCGGGCGTATCTCGACGCGTTGCTCGATGGGCTGCCGCGGGTCGCCCCCGACCTCGCGATTGCGCGCATCGGTCGCGGCGAGCACTTCGGTGTCGACGAACACCTGCGGCTGCCGGTGGAGATGCTTTCGCAGCGGCCGCGGTTGGTGCACTTCATTACGCCGGTTGCGCCGCTCGTGCGGCCGGCGCCGTACGTCGTGACGGTCCACGATCTGATTCATCTGCGGTTTCCCGAACTGCACGCGCGGCAGGCGCAACTCTATTACGCGATCCTCGGCCGGCGACTGATCCGCGGCGCGCGCCGCATCTTGGTCGGCGACGAGCGGACGGTCGAGGACTGCGTGCGGTTGGTCGGCGTGCCGCCCGAGCGCTGCCGGGTCGTGCCGCTGGGCTTCGATCCGGTGCTGTTGACGGATGACGCAATCGAGCAGCGCCCGCACCCGTACGTCTTCTATGCCGGCAATCACCGAGCGCACAAAAATCTGGCAACCTTGTTCGCGGCTTGGCACGCGCTGCCGCCGAGCGTCGAACTCGATTGCGTCGTTACCGGCCCGAACGACTTGCCGGCGGCCTTGCCGCGGACGCGCCCCGGCGGCGCGATCGTCACGCTCGGGCAGGTCGATCGCGCACGGCTGTCGCGGTTGTACCGCGGCGCGCTCGCGTACGTGCATCCGGCGCTGGTCGAAGGCTTCGGGATCCCGATGTTGGAAGCGGCGGCCGTCGGAACGCCGGTGATCGCCGCCGCGGAGTGCGTTCCAACCGTCGTTCGCGGCATCGCGCAGACGTTTGCGGCGCGCGACGTGGTCGCGGTGCGCGATCTGCTGGCCGCCGTCGCCGCCGCGCCCGAGGCGGCGCGCCGGCGAGCGCGCGAGGTCGCAC
>JBOHTW010000326.1:0-3699 GCA_050733835.1 Vulcanimicrobiaceae bacterium
CTCGTGGCCGCGGGTCAACCGACCGCCGTGCGCGATGCATTTCGTACGGCGTTTCCGATCGCGCCGAAGACGGAAGCCGACGCCGTCTTCGATGGCGGCGACGGCGATCTGTTCCGGCAGCTCGCGAGCGGCCGCGTCGTCGACGGCGTGCAACTGTACCTCTCGGCAACGGGCGCACCCGGCGCGTTGCCGATGCCCGCGGTCGCCGCCGACCCCGGCCTGGCGCCCGTCGTCGGCGACTTCGTCGCCTACCGCCGCAGCCTGTATAGCGAGCCGGCTAACGACCGCGCCTGGCAGCCCGAGCAGCTGGCCTACGACTTCGCCTTGGATTCGCCGCTGCCCGACGATGATCTGACGCTGCATGCCGAGGGTTTTCCGGGCGGCCGGCTGGATTGGTACGCGTTTCGTCTCGGTGCGAACGACCCGGTTGCTGCGAGCCTGCCGAACGCCTCGAGCACGACGGCGAGCTTCGCGTTTCTGCCGCAGCACGTCACGTTCCGAGGGATGCCCGAACCGCGCTGGTGGACGTTCGAGTCAGGGGTCACGGATTTCGGCGCGCTCGACGTGCAGACGGTCGACCTCGCGACGATGCTCGTGATGGAGTTCGCGCTGACCTACGGCAACGACTGGTTCATCATCCCGCTACCGACCGATATCGGCACGCTCAGCACGGTCGACACGCTGATCGTAACCGACACGTTCGGTCAACGCTCGCTGGTGCGAACGGCGGAGGAGACGACGGTTGCGCCGGGCGGATCGCCCTGGTCCATGTTCAAGCTCTCGGGCAGCGGCGTACGGTCGGCCTTCATCTTCGTTGCGCCATCGCTGGGCGTGACCGACGAGGGGCTGCCGATCGAGAACGTGCACTTCTTGCGCGACGACATGGCGGCGATGGCCTGGGCGGTCGAGCACAAGCTGCACGGAACCTGGGATGCGCCCGTCGATGCCTTCGAAGCGTACCTTGCGGCGCGCGCACTCGACCCGAGCGCCTCGCCGGCGCCACGACCCGGCGATCCGCCGCTCTTCTATGCGCTCGAGAGCGAGGTACCGTACAACTGGATCCCGCTCGTTCCGGTGCAGGCGCCCTCCGGCGCCCTGTACTTCCGGCGCGGCGTCATGGAACGCGAAACGACGACCGGTCCCGTGCCGATCCCCGCCCACGCAAGCGTGCTCGAACCGGGCCTGCCGTTCTTCCTCGGCAACCGCATCGTCACGCACGTCGGCATCGAGGCCGGCATCGCGTTCCGCCGCTCGCGCGGCGTCGACGGCCGCACCCTCGTGTGGTACGCGCGCTACGCCGGACCCGGCGGCGGCCCCGGCTGGTCGGGTCTGCGCTTCGACTATCTCCGCACCTTCGACTCCGGATAAATCGCTCGAACGGCGCGCAGGAGGCCCGTTGAGCCAAATCGACGTGTCTTCGCTACATCATCGATTATGTAGAGGCCAAGCATACACATACCTTGTGATATGATGCACCTATGACGGAACCGAGCGAGCTCGCCCGCACGCTCCGAGAAGCCCGCTCCCGACGGGGGCTGAGCCAGGTCGAGCTTGCCCGCTTGCTGGGGCTGACTCAGACGACCGTCTCGCGCGCCGAGCGCGGCGCCGACATCCACCTCTCGACCCTCATCCAGATTGCCCGCGGCCTCGGCCTCGAACTGCTCCTGGTCCCGCGCAGCTTGGTCCCGGCGATCGACCAGATCGCGGTCAGCTCGCGCGAGCCGCTCGACGTCTTCGACCCGGACACCAACGACGTCTACCATGAGGACGTCGCCGACGGGCTCGAGGACCGCCTCTCGGGCACTGCGCGCCCCGCGCGCACCCGGCGCGCGGGCGCGCGCAAGGTCGATGCGGACGATTCGCAGCCCGCCGAGCGTTCGGGTGATGATCAGCCCGACCAGCAGGAGCAGCAGCGATGAGCGACCAACTCGACGTCCTCCTGCACGATCGCCTCGTCGCGACGATCACCAACGTGCCGGGCGACCTCAACATCGTCGCCATCGACCCGGATTACCGCGACGACGTCGCGGCGCCGACGCTGAGCTTGAACGCTTTCCGCGATCCGGTGACGCGCCGCTATCGCGAGACGATCCGGCCGACCCGCGGCCGCGTTCACCCGTACTTCTCGAACCTGCTGCCGGAAGGGCCGCTCCGCACCTACCTCGCCCGGCACGCGCACGTCAAGCCCGTCCGCGAATTCCCGCTGCTATGGGTGCTTGGCGTCGATCTACCGGGCGCCCTCGTCATGCGCCATCACGACGGCGGCCCCGCGCCGCCGCCCGACGATCACGAGCAGAACGATCGCGGCGATCGCGACGAGGAGTTGCTGCGCTTCTCACTCGCCGGCGTACAGCTGAAATTCTCCGCCACCGGCAGCCCGCAGCGCGGTCTCACGTTCCCGGCCGAAGGCCGCGGCGGCAGCTGGATCGTGAAGCTGCCGGATCAACGCTTCGCCAACGTTCCGGAGAACGAGTATTCAATGATGACGTTCGCGCGCGCCGTCGGCATCGACGTGCCCGAGATCGCGCTCGTCGATCCGGCCGAGGTGGGCGGTCTACCGGGCGACGTTCGCAACCTCACCGGTCGCGCTTACGCGATCCGCCGCTTCGATCGCGGCAACGCCGGCGCGCGCATCCACACCGAGGACTTCGCGCAAGCGAACGTCTTGTACCCCGAACAGAAGTACCGCGCATTCAACTTCGACCGGCTCGCGCGCGAGGTCGCCGACTGGATCGGCAGCGACGCTGCGCTCGAAATCGTCCGGCGTATCGTCTTCGGCGTCGGCATCGGGAACGGCGACATGCACGCCAAGAACTGGTCGATGATCTACCCCGATCAGCACACACCCGCCGTCGCGCCCGCCTACGATTACCTCTCGACCGTCATCTACATGCCCGACGACGACCTGGGCCTCAACTTCGCCGGCACGAAGGCGTTCACGGACGTCTCAGCCGAGCTGGTCAGCGCGTTCGCAGATCGCGCGAGCCTGCCGCGCAGACCCGTCCTGCGCGCGGCCGCGGAGATGGTCGACCGCATGCGCGACATCTGGCCGGGTCTGCGAGGTGAGCTCCCGATGGAAGAACGCCAACTCGCCGCCATTGAGGCGCACATGGAGCGTGTGCCGCTGTTCGTGGGACGCGGCGTGCTGACGGGCTAACCTACTCGCCGCCCCGTATAGCTCGTGCTTTAGCCACGATCTGCGTTTGCGACCCTTGCTGCTTGCTCGGTCTCCTCTTTGCGTATGAAGCCTTCGTTGATGATGGCGATGATCAACGCGTCGCGCCAGGCGCCGTCTGCGTAAACTGCTCGCCGGAGCCGGCCTTCTATCTGAAAGCCGGCGCCCTCGAAGCTCTTGATCGCCGTCTGTTGGCGCCGGGATAAGGCGGACCCACCCTCGCCGCGATAAGACGGACCCACCTCCGAGCCGGACCGGCCGTCCGGGCACGGCGAGTCCCTCCTCCGAACCGAGCTGGTAACCAGCCCACTCGTGCAGAGGAGGGACCCGCATCAAACGTTCGGAGCGTTGGATGGATATTCATATTCTCAGGCAGCAAGGCTTGAGCATCCGTAAGATCGCCGCACTGTGCGGCTGCCTCTTGGTAGTTCTTCCGGCGTACCGTGTGCCGTAGTTGTGATCTCGGTAGATTTCCTCGATCGACATGCACTTATTGTAGACGGCGGTCAAAAAGCGCGTAAATC
>JBOHTW010000327.1:0-2649 GCA_050733835.1 Vulcanimicrobiaceae bacterium
GCGCACGAAGGGCCAACTCCCGAGCAGATCCTGCGCGTCGCCGATGAAAAGCTGCGCACGGCCGGTCTCTCACGTCAGAAGGTTCTGTCGCTGCGCGACCTCGCGCGAAAGGTTGCCGACGGCCAACTCCCAACGCTGTCCGAACTACCGGCGATGGCGGACGAGGCGATCGTGGAGCGGCTCACCGAGGTGCGCGGCATCGGTCGATGGACGGTCGAGATGCTCCTCATCTTTCGCCTCGGCCGCCCGGATGTGCTACCTGCCGACGACTACGGTATCCGCAAAGGTTTCGCGATCGCCTTCAATAAGCGTGAACTACCGACGCGGGTGGAGCTCGACAGGCGCGGCGCCCGGTGGAAGCCGTATCGAAGCGTGGCAAGCTGGTATCTGTGGCGCGCCGCGGAGTGCGGTGATATGCTCGGCGAGAGATGGCGGCGAAAACATTAGCATCGCATGAAACGATCTCGGTGATCGATTGGCGGTGCGGCGCGACACCAGCGGATAAACCGTTCCTCGAACTACACGGTGGGTTCTCCATTGCTTACGTGCGCAAGGGAAGTTTTGGATATCGCATCCGTGGCGCGTCGTTCGACCTCGTGACGGGGTCGACGCTGGTCGGCCATCCCGGCGATGAGTTCATGTGCACCCACGACCACGTCTATGGCGACGAATGCCTCTCGTTTCAGTTCGCGCCGGCGCTCGTCGAGACGTTTAGCCGGGCTGAGATTTGGCAGAGCGGCGGGCTACCGCCATTACCCGAATTGGTCGTGCTCGGTGAACTGGCGCAAGCGGCGGCCGAAGGCCGGAGCCACATCGGCCTGGACGAGGCAGGCCTGTTGTTCGCGGCGCGCTTCTCGGAGGTCGTCACCGGCCGAAAGCGAGCGCCGGCGAAAGCGTCCGCGCGCGACCGCCGTCGTGCAGTGGAAGCGGCGCGATGGATTGAGGCGCACGCGCATGAACCAATCGGTCTCGAGACCACTGCCGGCGAGGCCGGGTTGAGCGCATTTCATTTCTTGCGGTTGTTTGCCGACGTCCTCGGCGTAACGCCGCATCAATATGCGGTCCGGTCGCGGTTGCGCCGCGCGGCGCAGTTGCTGACCGACGACGGGCTTTCGGTCAGCGACATCGCGCTCGATGCCGGGTTCGGCGACGTCTCCAACTTCGTGCGGACGTTCCACCGCGCAGCCGGAATCTCGCCGAGCAGCTTCCGCCGGGCGGCGAAGGGAGACCGCAAGATTTTCCAAGATTGGCTGCGGCGCGCACGCGTATCATGATCTCCATTGGAGGTCATCGCCATGTTCGACCACATCGGTTTGAAAGTGAGAAATCTCGACGCGAGCGTCCGCTTCTACACGGCCGCGCTCGCGCCGCTCGGTTACGCCGTCTGCTCCCACGACGACTCGGGAGCGAGCTTCGGTCCGCCGGATGCGCCCGCGTTATGGTTCTACCCGGCCGAAGACTCACCCAGATCGGACGTCCACGTAGCAATCCGCGCCGGCGATCACGCTGCGGTGAAGCGGTTTCACGCGGCCGGACTCAAGGCCGGTGGCCGTGACAATGGCGGGCCGGAGTTGCTCACCGACTACGGCCCCACGTATTATGCTGCGTTTCTGTTCGATCCGGACGGCAACAACGTCGAGGCGGTCTGTACCTGATCGACCGCGGACGCGCGGACGAACGTCAGTAGACGCCGCGGGTCAGGTTTCCGTCGACGGCAAGCGTTTGCCCCGTGATGTACGCGGCCTGTTTCGAGCAGAGGAACGCGCAGGCGGCGCCGAGTTCTTCGGGCGTCCCGAACCGTTGCATCGGAACCTGCGCTGCCGTGCGGCGGAGCTGCTCGTCGAGCGGGATTCCGGTTTCGTTCGCGGCATCGCTGTAATTCTCGCGGATGCGATCGGTCAGCACGCGGCCGGGGGCGAGGTTGTTCACCGTGATCCCGTGAACTGCCAACTCGCCGGCGAGCGTCTTCGCCATCCCGGTGACGGCAGCGCGCAGTGCGTTTGAGAGAATGAGCGTTGGATTCGGTTCGCGCACCGTGGTCGACGTGATGTTGACGATCCGCGCCTGATCGGACCGGCGCAGTTCGGGGAGTGACTCGCGGATCAAGTTGGCGGCGCTCATGAACGTCAACTGGAATGCGGCTTCCCAGCGCTGCGGCGTTGCATCGGCGAACGTGCCGAACGGCGGGCCGCCGGCATTCACGATCAGAATGTCGAGCCCGCCCAACGTTGCGACGGCGGCCTGGACGAGGGTTGCGACGGCGCCCGCGTCGGCAACGTCGGCCGCCCGATGGCCGGCAGCGCCAATCTGCCGGGCGACCCGCTCGATTGCCGCCGCATCGCGCGACGCGATAAAGACCGATGCACCCTCCGCGGCGAGCGTCTCGGCACACGCGCGACCGATCCCCTTGCTCGCCGCCGTTACCAGCGCGCGGCGACCGTTCAATCCAAGGTCCATGATCCTCCTACCGGCGATTCGCCACGTTCGCCACCTGGCGCCGAAAGGCTCCATCGGCGACGTGCCGTACGTTGAAGCGATGACAACGGCGACTTCGACGGCGCGCACCGACGTGACCCGGGCGGTGGCAGAGTACGTTGCGGAGCTACGGTCCGCGAAGCTGCCGGATTCGACGGTCGACCACGCAAAGCG
>JBOHTW010000328.1:0-4594 GCA_050733835.1 Vulcanimicrobiaceae bacterium
CCGCGTGGGCGGGCTACGCGGCCGCGCGCGCGCTCGGGAGCGATGCGTGGACCGCGGTCGGCGGCGCCTGGCTGTTCGCGGGCGGCGAGGTCGTTTGGTCGCGCGGCGTGCGCGCCGAGGTGCACGATCTCGCGCTCGCGTTCGGCGCGCTCGCGTTCCTGTGCGCGTTGCACCTGCGCCGCGACGGAACGCCGCGCGCGGTGCTCGGGCTGGCGCTCGCGCTGGGCCTCGGGATCGCGACCCATCCGGTCGTTGCGTTGGTTGTGCCCGGAATCCTGATCGTCATCGCACCGCGGCTGCGCGCGCTCGATGGCCGGACGGTTCGGCGCGCGCTCGCGATCGGCGGCGCATGCCTTGCGCTGTACACCTATCTGCCGGTTCGCAGCGCGATCGTGACGGCCGAGCGCCGCGACCCGACGCTTGCGCTCGGCATTGCGCCGGGCCGGCCGTTCTGGGACTACAACCATCCGGCATCGCTCGCCGGCTTCGTGCGCGAGGTCAGCGGTAGCCAGTTCGACGTCGGCGGTGCGCTCGGCGGGCTATTTGCCGCCGATCGTTACGCGAAGCGCGGCGCGCAGTTTCTTGCGGATGCGCGGTCGGAACTTGGGTTGGCCGGGATTATGCTGGCGGTCGTCGGGATCGGGCTCGTCGGTCGACGCGATCCGTGGGTCGGCGGCGGTGCGATCGTCGCGGTCGGCACGGTCGTCATGTTCGCGTTCAACTACCAAGCTGAGGCCGACGCGGAACGCTACCTGCTGCTGCCGTTTTGGATCGCGTGCGTGTTCGCGGCGGTCGGCGCGGTTGGGCTCGTTCGAATCGTGTTCGATCGCGGGGCGGCACGCACCGATCTGTTGGCTACACTCACCGTGTTCGCCGCCGCGCTGACGATCGGTTGGTCGAATCGCGGCCTGCTCGCGCTTCGTCACGACGATGCCGCGGCGCGGCTGGTCGACACGGTGCGGCGGGTGACGCCGGCTAACGCAATCGTCATCGCGAGTTGGTCGTATGCGACCCCACTCGCGTACGCGGAATATGTCGAGCACGCATTTGGAACGCGGATCATCGAGACGGCGTGGGTCGGCGACGACCGGACCAATCTTGCGCGTTGGGCAAAGCTACGACCGGTCTACGTGGTTTCGCAGGAGGCGATCGCGCTGCCGGGCGCCCAATTCGTGCTGGTTGCGGATGGCGGCGCGGCGTCGGTCTATCGGTACGTTCCGTGAACGGTGCGATCGTTGCCGGCGTCATCGCTGCACTTGCCGTCGTCTTCGTCTCCCACGTCGCACCGACGCCGTTCGACAACTATGTCTACCTCGCCGACGCGTTCGTGCATGGGCACGCGTGGATTCAGTGGCCCGGCTATCGCGTCGACGCGTTGTCGTACCACGGCCGTTACTACGTCATCGAGGGACCACTGCCGGCGCTGTTGCTGTTGCCGTTGGTCGCGGTCGCCGGACTCGACACCAACGAGGCGATTCTCGGCCCGATCCTCGCTGGGCTCGCGGTCGGCGCCGGTTGGGAGTTTGCCCGCCGGCTGGGTGCGGGCCGGTGGGCGCGGATTTGGTTGTGCGGTTTCTTGCTGCTGGGGACGGATCTGTTTTGGTGCGCGTATTATGGGGACGTTTGGTTCGTCGCGCATCTCGGAGCGGTCGCCTTCACCTTGCTGACGCTCGTCGAGTTGGCCGGCGCGCGCCGCGGGTGGCTGGTTGCGGTTTGGGCCGCCTGCGCCGTCGAATGCCGGTTCTCGCTCGTGCTCGCGCTGCCGGTTTACGTGGCGCTCCTCGTGCTCGACCGGCCGCCGTCCGAGCGGCGGGCGGCGCTCGCCGGTTTCGCCGGCGGCCTCGTTCCGTTCGTCGCCGTTTGGATCGGATACAACATTGCCCGCTGGGGGGTCCCGTATGATATCGGCTACACGGAGTGGTATCACCAAGACAGCGCCGGCGAATCGGTTGGCTCGCCGTTCCAACTGCGGTATCTTCCGATGCAGCTCTACTCGTTCTTCGTGCAGCCTCCACGGCCGTATCCCCGGTTTCCGTATCTCATTCCGCTAGTCGGCGGCGTCGCGCTGACGTGGACGAGCCCGGCGCTGCTGCTGGCTTTCCTTGCGCGCCGGCCGACGCGCCTGGTCGTTGGGTTGTGGTCGGCGGCGGCACTCGTCGCCGGACCATCATTCATCTATTACGTCAACGGGTACTCGCAGTTCGGCATGCGCCACGCACTCGACTTCGAGCCGTTCTTGTTCGGGTTGATGGCGCTCGGCGTCCGCGAGCGCATGCCGCGAACCGGCATCGTGCTGATCGTGTATTCGATGCTCGCCGGGATTTGGGGCATCTGGTTCTGGCAAACGTTTTACCGGCCATGAGGCACGGATGACCGAAAACCCCTATGCTCCGACGCGCTGGTCGCGTGCGCTCGTGATCGAATGCATCGCGGTGGCCGTGATCGCGCTCGCCGCAATCGCGATTGCCTCGCATCTGCGGTCGACCTACTACAACAACTACGTGCGGCTCGCCGACGCGGTCCTCCACGGGCATCTGTGGATCGACTGGCCGGGGCGAACCATCGATGCGGCCGAATTCAACGGCCAACACTACGTGATCGATGGGCCGTTTCCAACGTTGCTCGTCTGGCCGCTCGTGATCTTCTCCGGAGCCACGGCGAACCAGACGCTGGTCGCGATCGTGATGGGAACGCTGGCGACGATCTTGGGCTGGTATCTCGGTGTGCGGCTCGGCGTTGCGCGCGGGCCGCGGTTGTGGCTGACCGCGTTTCTGTTCGCCGGAACCGACTTGTGGTGGTGCTCGGAACTCGGCGACGTTTGGTTTCTGGCGCACGTCGTCGCGGTGGCGTTCACGTTTCTCGCGTTGCTCGAACTACTCGGCCGGCAGCGGGGTTGGCTGGTCGCGCTCTACGCAATCGCCGCGACCGAATCGCGGTTCACCCTGGTACTCGCCCTGCCGTTCTATGCCTACGTGCTGGCCGGCGGCGGCTGGTACGGTCTTCGCAACGCGGTCGACTGGCGCAAGTTACGCGGGTACGGTGGCGTGCTGGCGGGCGGCGTCGCGCTCTGGATCGGCTACAACGAGTTGTTGTGGGGATTGCCGTACGATATCGGTCACACCCTGTACTTCCATCAGGATTCGTGGGGGCAGAAGATGGGCTCGCCGTTTCGGCTGAGCTATCTGCCGTACCAACTCTACTCGTACTTCATGCGGCCGCCGGTTTTGGTCGAGTGGCTTCAGCAAACGCAGTGGCCGTACCTCAAAGTCGACCCCAACGGCGTCGCGCTGACGTTCACGAGCCCGGCCCTGATCCTCGTCTTCTTTTCCAAGGCGCCGGTGCATCTGAAACGCGCGCTGTGGGCGACGACGGTGCTGGTTGCCGGCCCGGACTTTTTATACTACCTCAACGGCTGGTACCAGTTCGGGATGCGCCACGCACTCGATTTCGAGCCGTTTCTGCTCGTGCTGATGGCCTACGCCGTTCGCGAGCGCATGCCGCGCTGGGGCGCCGCGCTGTGCGCGTACTCGGCGTTCGCGGGATTGTGGGGCGTTTGGTATTGGAACGCGTTCTTCCGGACGGGCAACTGACCGGGACGCCGGTGGTGACCGGGTGAACCAGTAACGATGCCCGCCCGCAAGCCGAAGGCGCCGCCGGCCCCGAGCGATCCGGCACCGCTCGCGCCCTACCACCGCAAGCGCGACTTCACCGCGACGCCCGAGCCGCGCGGGGCGCGCGCGGCCGGCGGTAAGCGCTTGCGGTTCGTCGTCCAAAAGCACCACGCTTCACGGTTGCACTACGACTTTCGCCTCGAGGCCGACGGCGTCTTGAAATCGTGGGCGGTTCCCAAAGGGCCGTCGCGCGATCCGGCCGACAAACGGTTGGCGATGCATGTCGAGGACCACCCGTTAGACTATCGCACGTTCGAAGGAATCATCCCGAAAGGTAACTACGGCGCCGGCGAAGTCATCGTCTGGGACCTCGGGACGTATGTGCTCGCCGAGGGCGCCGACGCCGCCGCCGAGATCGCAAACGGAAAGATCAAATTCATTTTGCGCGGGAAGAAGCTCAACGGCGAGTTCACGCTGGTGCGCATCAAGAACCGAACGGACGAAACCGGCGATCCGTGGCTGCTCATCAAAGACCACGACGAATTCGTCGACACCGCCTACGAGATCGAAGCGGACGACCGGTCGGCGAAGAGCGGTAAGACGCTCGCCCAGATTGCGGCCGACCCGCGCGCGCCGCACTGGGCGTCGAATCGCAACGTGCGCGTGGCGCCGGTGGGCGCCCAAGCTAAGCAACGGGCAAAACGTGACCCGGTTCCTACGATCGCGGACCCGATGCTGGCGACAATGATCGGCGCACCGTTCGACGACGACGCGTGGCTGTTTGAGATCAAGTGGGACGGCTACCGCGCGATCTGCACGGTGACCGAAGCAGGCGGCGTGACTTTGGTATCGCGCAACGGCTTGGATTTTTTGCCGCAGTTTCCGGAGCTGGCGGAACTCGGATCGGCGTTCACGAGCCGGCCGATCGTCGTCGACGGCGAGATCGTCAGCCTCGACGAGCGCGGGCGCTCGTCGTTTCAGCG
>JBOHTW010000329.1:0-2065 GCA_050733835.1 Vulcanimicrobiaceae bacterium
GACCGCCTGGCCGCCGATCAGCACCTCGCCGGCGCTCGGAGTCTCGAGGCCGGCGATCATGCGCAGCAACGTCGTTTTACCGCAGCCGGACGGCCCCAGGATCGCTAGAAATTCACCCTCCGAGATCGCGAGATCGACGCCGTCTACCGCATGAATGTCACCGTAATGCTTTTTTATTGCCCGCAGCTCAAGCGTCGCCATGCATCAAACCCGCAATCCGCAATACCTCACGGCGCCGAACAACCGATGAAGCCGCGCGCCTTCCACTTGGCGACGATGGTGCCGATCTGCGTAGCGGTGTCCGCAACCGCCTGCGCCGGCGTCTTTTCTCCGCGCGCCGCCTGCGCCATCATCGTTGACAGCAAGTGCGTGTTGTATACCTCGCTGGCCGCCGGATTCGCGTAGCCGGGATAGCCGGGCCACGCGGTCCAAGCGGCCGCATTGCGCAGCACCTCGAGTTTGTTCGGTGGCACCGAGCCCCAGGGATCGTGCTCCAGCCAGCCGCCGCGTTCGAACAATTGCGGCACGGTCGCCTCGAAGGCCGGGAAATCGTACAGCTCGCTCTCGTAGGTCGCCCAGCTGTAGTTCGCGGTCAGATCGAGCAGGAACTTCTTTGCCGCGGTGATTTGCTCGTGGTCCGTCACATACTTCGGCAACACATAGATGAACCACACATGCGAGGTTTGGTGCACCGCCCCCGTCGGACCTTTGAGGCCCGGAGTCAATCCGGTGTCCTCGGCGTTCTTCTCGTTGGATTGCTGCGCCGTGCGGTAGAAGGATATCGAATTCTGGATATAGGAGGTCTGGTCGGAGACGAACGCCTCATTGTTCGACGCCGCGTTCCAACTGAAAACCTCGGGCGTTTCTGCATCCTTGAACAGCTTCGCCTGGTACGTGACGGCCTTGACGACCGGCGGTGAATTCAGAGCCGCATCGCCGCATTTGTCGAACAGCGAGCCGCCGAACGACCAGATCAGCGAGCGCGCATAGAACTCCGAATCGATCTCCGGGGACATGCCGACCCCTACCGGCAGACCGGTCTTACGAAAGATTTTGACGCCCCCGGCATACAGGTCGGCGTAGGTGTGCGGACCCGTGGGATAACCGGCTGCCTTCCACAGCGACAGGCGGTAGTCGCCCGGGTCCGGGACCCAGCCGGCGCAGTAGCCGTACCAATAGTTCTTTACCGGCAAGTAGCTCTGGCTCGTGCACACCGTCTGCTCCTTGCCGAAGGCCTGCTGCGCCGCGTGGTTGACGTCGCCGAGATCCTGCAGTCCCTCGATGAAGGACGCCGGCGTCGCAATCATCTCGAACAGCGTCGACCCCCGGCGGGCAGCGACCGCCGCCGCGAGCGTCGGTACGAGATCCGCAAGATTGATGTGTTGCACCGTGACCGTGACGTTATTGCGCTGGCCCCAGTCTTGCGCGTATTTGTCGAACCACTTGTCGTAGCGTGGTACAAAATGGCTCCACTGCGTGATCGAGAGCGTGGTACCGGCCGGAAAATTCGGCGGGAAACCGAGAGAGCCGAATGTAGAGGGAAAGTGCTGCGCAGACGGCTGCACGCCTGCCGCCGTCACGATGGCCGTCAGCAGCAGCGCGGCCCCTCCGGCAACACCTCCCGAGAGGTACCTGATCATGATTCGACCTCCTTGACTAGTCAGAAGTGATAGATCGCGCTGAACGACACCTCGTTGCCGCCGGTCGACACCTGCGTCGCGCCGGTCGCCGTGCTGTCCAGCGTCGAGTGCATCCACTCGATGCCGAAGCCGAAGGGGCCGTCGGTATAGAGCAGATCCGCCGCGTACTGCTGGTTCTTCAGGCTTCCGACCGAGCCTTTGCCGAGCCAGGTAATCACGTCGCCATTGTTCGGGTGGTCGGTGGCATAGGATGCGTAAATCGCCCATCTCGAGGTGAATTTGTAGCCGCCCTGAACGTAGCCGCCGAATTCCTTGATATCACCGAATTGTACCAGCGCGCCGAACACCTGCCCTAGACCCCGGCCGTCGTAGAGGGCGGCACGCAATACCCAGGGATCGGGGTGCCAGGTCGTGCCCGCCTCCAG
>JBOHTW010000330.1:0-2540 GCA_050733835.1 Vulcanimicrobiaceae bacterium
TCGTGAACGACGGCGAGTGGGCGCCGGTATCGAGCGCGAACGTGATCGGTCCGTTGCGCTCGACCAACGGCACCGTGAAATCACCGCGGGCCGATTGGGCCGCATCGTTCACCAAGATGCCGCGCGAACGCGCGCACGCGACGACATGACCGTTGACCGCGAGGTCGTCGGTTGCTGCAAACGCGAGCAATGCGCCGTCGAGATCGCGCTCCTCGAACGGACGGCGCTCGGCGATCAATTCGCCGCGCGCGGCTGCAGCCGATATCTCGGTTGCGATTTTGGGCGCTACGACGCGCACGCGCGCTCCGGCGGCAACCAGCCCGGCAACTCGGCGAACCGCCACCATGCCCCCGCCGACGACGACGACGAGCCGATCGGCGATCTGCAGCGCCACCGGATAGCTCGGCGCGGTCTTGGGATCTTCCGATCGATCGGCCACGCGGTGTCGTTCGACGCGCCGACCGCGCGGGACTTTCGGAGCCAAAATGCCAAGACGTTCGCCCGTGTCGAGCGAACGGGCCGCCGCGGCGGCGATCGGATGGCGGCGGGCGGCGCTCGTCGGTGCGCTGGTTGCGGCGATCGTCACCCTGCCGGGGCTGGGCACCGGTTCGCTCTGGGACAACAGCGAGACCGCCTACGGCGAGGTCGCGCGCGAAATCTTGCTCTATCGCGATCCGATCGTCATGCACCTCAACGGCCGGCCGTGGTTCGTCCAGCCACCGCTCTACTTTTGGATCGCCGCCGCGTTCGCCAAGTTGCTCGGCGTGACGAGCCTCGCGCTACGGCTGCCATCGGCGTTGGCGACGATCGGGATGGGCGCGGTTGTCGGCGGGATCGTCGCGCGATTCGCGTCCGAACGCGTCGCCATCTTGACGACCGTCATCCTCACGACGTCGTTGATGCAAGCGATCATCGGCCGGCTGGCGATCATGGACGCGCTGCTCGATCTCTGTGTCGCCGCTGCAATCCTGGCGTGGTTCGGTTCGTTGCGCACGGGAAGCGCGCGCGCCTGGTATCTCGGCTCGGCCGCGGTCGCCTGCGGGTCGTTAGCCAAGGGACCGGTTGCGCCGGTCGTCGCGCTGCTCGTGCTCGTGCCGTGGTTCGTTTGGGAACGCCGCCGTGGGACGGCATTGAAGGTCCCTGCCCTCAGCACGGTTCTCGGCGGATTCGCCGTCTTCGCCGCCGTTGTGCTCCCGTGGACGATCGCGCTCGTCGCGCGGGTTGGAATCGGCTCGCTCGGAACGCTCGTCGGCCATTACACGGTCGGCCGTTACCTCGGAACGATCGAGAACCAGAGCGGGCCGATCTGGTATTATCTGCCGGTTGTCGTGCTCGGCTTCTTTCCGTGGTTTGCGTTCTTGCTGCCGGCCCTCGTCGACGCCGCTCGCGCGGGCCGCAATCCGGATCGGTCGCTCGAACGGCTGGCGGTCGTTTGGGCGATCGCTCCGTTGATTTTTTTCAGTTTGGCGAAGACCAAATTGCCGAACTACATCGCGCTCGAACTGCCGGCGCTTGCGTTCCTGGTCGCGGTTTGGTTCGATCGCATCGCGCGACTCGTGGATCGCCGCGCGGCGGTCGCCTGGGCGGCGCTCGTTCCGGCGACGATCGCCGGCATCGCGTTTGCGATCGCGCGATTCTCGCGGGATATGCATTTCGGCGGCGAGACCGTGCACGTAACGGGTGACCTCGCGATTCTCGGTATCATCGTCGGTACCGGTGCGATCGCGTGCTTTCTTGGCCTTACCGTTCGCGCGCTCGCGCCGGTCGCACCGTACGCGCTGGCCGCGACGAGCGTCGCGGCGATCTTGGTCGTCGCGCTGATCGCCGAGCCGCAGGTCGAACGGTTCAAGCCGATCCCAACGTTGGCCGCGATCATCGACCGCGAGCGGCGACCCGGCGACGTCGTCGCAATCCAAGGAATCGGCGGCGACAACGCGCTGATCTTTTACACGCGGCCGCCGGTCGCAATTCTCAACTCGTCGACCGCCGGGGTCGTCGATCCGGCAACCGATCCGCGGCGCGCGATCTGTTCAGCCCCGCGCGCCTTCGTCGTGAGTTCGCGAACGCGGCCGGCAATCGATCCGACTTACGGTCGCAATCGCCGAACGCTCGCAACCGCCGACGGCGCGGTCCTCTATCTGTACGACGGTCCGGCTTGTTCGTAGCCATCAACTCGGATGAACGGTTTATTTCGCTTGCTTGGCGACCTCGGCTTCGGTGACCGGACCCGCGCTATTACCCCACGACTTGCGGATATAGGTGATCACGGCCGCGATATCCGAATTGGAGAGATTGCCCTTCCAGGCCGGCATCTGGCCGTCGTATTTTTGACCGTTCACCGTAATCGGTGCGTGCAGGCCGTCGAGCACGACGTGAATGACTTTCGTCGCGTCGCCGGTGACGAACGGATTTTTCGCCAGCGGCGGAAAAACGCCGGGCGTTCCGGCGCCGGCCGCGCCGTGGCAGCCGCTGCAGCTCTGCGCGAAGACCGCTGAACCCTTATCGGTCGTTGCGACCGCAGCACCGCCGCCGGTTCCGCC
>JBOHTW010000331.1:0-3754 GCA_050733835.1 Vulcanimicrobiaceae bacterium
GCGTGGTTCCGGCGTCGACAATTTCGTGGCTGCTACTGGAGCGGAGTGATCAGCTGTTCGTCGCCCGCAAGTGGGTAACACCGCGACGAACGTTGCCACCGATGTTTTCGAAAGATTGTCGAAGCGCTACGCGTTGGCCGGCTGGCTCGACGAACGCGTCGCCGCCATGCAAAATCGCCGCCGCCTCTCCCTCAAGTTGGAAAGCGATTTCACCATCGACGACATAGCCGATCGTCCCGCCGTACCGAGATGCTCCCGTTGAATGCTCTTTTGGTTGGAGCCAAGGTTCATGAGAGTGCCTCAGTACGAAGTCGAGTTACCGCTAGAACCGCGAGATGAGAACGACGCCGGCGACGACGCTGACGGCTCCGAGGATGCGCGGCAGCGAAATATGCCGGACGGTGATCCCGAAGGTACCCGTCTGGTCGATCGCAATCGCAGCGAGCATCATCCCAAGCACCGCGAGCGAGAGCAGCGCCGTCGCGCCGATCCGTGGAACGACGATCAGCGCGACCGTGACGTAGAGCACCCCGAAGAGGCCGCCCGTCCAGACCCACCAGGGCGTTTCGCGAACGACGCCGGCGAACGTGGGAAACGGCGCGCGCACGATGAGGGCGATGACGGCGAGTCCGATCGCACCGACGACGAAGCTGACGAACGAGGCCCAGAACGGATCGCCGAGCGCGACGCGAAGGCGAGCGTTGATGGGCGGCTGGATTGCGAGCGCGGTTCCCGCGAGGATCGCTACCAGCCGGACGATGAGATCGGTCATAGGCGTGAGGACCAGCCCGAACCGTCACGCGGTTGCAGCGGATGCACGCGCCGTCAGTGTGTGGTAGGATTACAGCGTGTATCAACCCAGTCATTTCCGCGAGTCGCGAGTCGACGTGCTGCGCGCCGCGATCCGAGAGATACGGTTCGCCATCGTCGTCGGAAATGCTGACAGCGGTTTGCTCATCAGTCACGTTCCGATGTTGTTCGATCCGCAACCCGAACCCAACGGCAGGCTCTTCGGCCATCTTGCGCGGGCGAACGATCAGTGGCGCGAGGGTTCGGGGCGGCCGGTCGTGGCAATTTTTCTCGGCCCGCACGGGTATATTTCACCGAATTGGTACGTGACCAAAGCCGAGACCGGCAAGGTTGTGCCGACCTGGAACTACATCGCGGTGCACGTGCACGGCCGCTTGCAGTCGTTTGACGATCCGGTGCGCCTCCGCGCGGTCGTTACGGCGCTGACGGACGCTCAAGAAGCCGAGTTCGCCGTGCCCTGGCGCGTCGACGACGCACCGGCCGCGTTCATCGATTCGCAGTTGCGTGGGATCGTCGGCATCGAGATCCCGATCGATCGCATCGAGGGTAAGTGGAAGTTGAGTCAAAATCGGCCGAGCGCCGACATCGACGGCGTCGTCGCAGCGTTGCACGGGATCGGAAATGACGAGAGTCTCGCGTTGGCGCGCGCAATAACAGCCGCGCGGACGCCGGCGTGAGCGAGCGCAACCGGCAGTCGAACCCGGTTACCGGGTATGCACGACTTGTACGCTGAACGGTAACTCGATGCGACGAGCGACGCGCGTCGTCCGCGCCGGTATGCCCGAGCCCGAACACGGCGCGCCCATTATGCCTGGCCCGGTCTTTGCCGGTACCTATCATACGCCCGGCGACCCGGCGAACTCGAGCTATCATTACGGTCGGTTCCACAACCCGACATGGAGTGCGTTCGAACGCGCGGTCGGCGAGCTCGAAGGCGGCACGGCGGTCGTCTTTCCATCCGGCATGGCGGCGACAACGGCGGTTTTCGAGACGACCCTCTCAATCGGTGACATCGTCGTGCTGCCGGCCGACAGTTACTACACGACGCGGGTGTTCGCGCAGGAACGTTTGCGTGCGCGCGGCGTCGAGGTGCGCATGGGCGCGACCGCCGGAAACGCACTAGCTGAACTGCTCGACGACGCGCGGTTGTTGTGGCTTGAATCGCCGACGAATCCGCAACTTGACGTCTGCGACATCGCTGCGTTGGCGGAGGCTGCCCATGCGCGCGGCGTCCTCGTTGCGGTCGACAACACGACGGCGACCTTGCTCGGTCAGCAGCCGCTGGCTCTCGGTGCCGACATCTCGGTCGCCAGCGACACCAAAGCACTCACCGGACATGGTGATCTGTTGCTCGGCCACGTAGCGGTTCACGATGCGACGATGATCGACAAACTGCGAACCTACCGAACTCAGACCGGTGCGATTCCCGGGCCGATGGAGGTCTGGCTCGCGCATCGGTCGCTCGGCACGCTCGACGTGCGGCTCGCGCGACAGTGCGCAAACGCGCTCACCATCGCGACGTTTCTGGCAAGTCGCCCGGAGGTCTTGCGCGTGCGCTATCCGGGGCTGCCGAGCGATCCGGCCCACGCGATCGCGGCCAAGCAAATGCAGAGTTTCGGGCCGGTCGTGAGCTTCGAACTCGCCGATCGCGTCGCCGCCGAACGGTTTTTTGCGAATGCTCGCCTGATCATCGAAGCGACGAGCTTCGGCAGCCTGCACACGCTCGCCGAACGGCGCGCGCGCTGGGGGGGCGACGCCATCGGCGAGGGCTTCGTGCGGTTGAGCGTCGGCTGCGAAGACGCCGCCGATCTCATCGACGATCTGGGGCAGGCACTCGCCGCAACCGTTAGGTAAGATGGGCTCGTGCCGGCCGCCGGACTAGAGCGCGCGGCGATTCTGCGCAAATGGCGGTTGCCCGTTGTAGCCGTTACCGTACGAGTTGCCGCCGTCGATCGTGCAGGCGGTTCCGTTGCAGACGACCGTTTGACCATAGTTCGCCGGATAATAGCTCTGGCCGTCCGGCGCAACGACGTGGCCGTCATAGTAGACCGTCGCCCCGTTGGGCAGGTAGCCTTCAACGCCGTTCGCGAGCTGGTGCTTGCGATGGATGTTCGATTCAATCGCGAACCCGGCGACGAGCGCCGCCGCTCCCAAGATGATGTTGCGGGTCGAAGCGGCACCGTTGGCCTTCGCCGGCTGAATCGAGGCCGTCCCAAGAGTAGCGGCCACCAGCGCGGCGGCGACGATCGGTTGAAATCTCATGGCGGGTCCTCCTGACCCTAGCGTAGCCGGTTTTCCAGAGTGAGCCCGGAGCCGAATCTGAGAACCCGATGAGAGATCGTTTCGGGGGGCGTCGGCGCGGGTTTTCCGGGACCGGAACCGAAGGGACGATCCCGCCTATTGAACGGCTTTTTCCCCAACATGGGAGAGTACGGGTCTGGTGGCCCGCACGGTCTTCAAAACCGCTGAGGTCTTCGCAAGGAGACTGGTAGGTTCGATTCCTACACCCTCCCGCCAAGGGGCTTCTTATGTTGAGGGGTGGCACAGATGGGTCGGCGAATTTTCGCGTCGACCAGCATTCGAAGAAAGGAACGATAGCCGCTAAGTAATGATTGACCGTAAACCATAGGGTCTTCGAAGCAGTCTTGTCGCACTTCGACAACCGCGATGCCGCGGTCATCAAGTTGCTTGCGCCAACCGACCCGGCGCGCACGATCATCCCCATTTTGCTGAGCCTCGTACCGGTCTCGCATTGGGCGTTCGCGCGCTTCAAGGGTGACGGCGAGACCGACGAATTGCTCGTCAAGAATGGCGGAAAGGAACGGCCCGCCGAGTTCGCGGGCCTCAAAGCGGAGTTCGTTTTGCAACGCCGCCAAGTTCGCCGTGGGCCGCGGATCGCGGCGATGCTGTCGCCGCTCGACCCCCCGTTCGAGAGTGGGCTGAC
>JBOHTW010000332.1:0-7932 GCA_050733835.1 Vulcanimicrobiaceae bacterium
CGGCTACCCCGGGGACGCCGGCGAAAATTCCGCCTGCCCCAACGCGCGCACCGGCGATTCCCAGCGCGCCCGCCTGAACCCCACCGCCGCCGACGTGGACGCCGGCTACGTGAGGCACGCCGGCGAAAATCCCATCCCCGCCGATGTGAACGCCCGCGATTCCGGGGATGCCTAACATGATTCCGTCGGCCTGCGCAGCCCCGGGAAAACCCGCGACCAAGAATGCTCCGGCCAAGGCAATCGATCCGATCGAATATTTCACCCTATGTCACCTCCATGCGGACTGTCACAACCGATAACGTCGCCCCGGCGCTGTTGGTTTCCAACCGAAGCGAGTTGCTCACCGGAAACCGGCCCCGTGGGAGCCGAGAGGGGGAACATCCCGCTATGACACGCGCTCGATCGCGCCATAGCGGGCGGAGAGCCCGCGGGCAGTGTCGCGGATGTCGCGCGACCACGATTCAACGTTTGGTTCGATGCGTTCGCGCGGTCCGGAGACGCCAATGGCGGCAACGACGTCGCGCGAGCGGCCGAACACGGGGGCCGCGATTCCCCAGACGCCCTCGCGCCACTCGCCGCGGTTGACGGTAAAGCCGGCCGCACGGGCCGCCGCGCATTCGTCGACGATTGCTTTGCCGTGGAGCGTTGCTTTCGTGAGCGGCTCGGCACTCGCGGCGACCGCCTCGATGTCGCGCGGCTGACGCCAAGCCAGCAAGGACTTCCCGGTAGCGCTCGCGTATGCCGGCGAACGTCCGCCGACCGTCGCGTACGCGAGGATCGGATGCGAGCCTTCGAGTTTCTCGATGTAGACGGCGTAGCCGCCTTCGTAGACCGCATAGAGAGCCGTTTCGCCCGTGCGTTCGACGATGGCGCGGAGCGCCGGCATCACCGCGTCGTGGATCGAGTCTTGCTCGACCGCGCCGCATCCGATGCGCCACATCTTGAGCGACACGGAGTATTGGCCGTGACGTGTGCGTTGCAGAAAACCAAGATCGATGAGCGTCGAGAGCAGGCGCATCAATGTGGACTTTGGCAAAGCCGTTCGCTCGACGAGCTCCGCCAAGCTGCGGCTCCCGCCAAGGCCGACTTCTTCGAGGACCGTCAGCGCCCGGGCGACCGATGAAAGGCCGGTGAAGTCATCTTTCAACGCGCCACCACTTTGTCCGGATGCTCCGCGATCGGCTCGTCGGCCGTCCACCGTTCGAATACGTCGTCGGTATCTTCTCCCAAGCGCGGCGGTGCACCATACTCGCCGATCATCGAGCCACTGAAACGCACGGGATATCCCACCGTTCTTGTCAGCCCCCCAGGGATTGGCAGCTCGTGCACGAGGTTGGTCGCGCGCACGTGCTCGTCGTCGAGAATATCCGCGAACGTGTTTATCGGGCCGCACGGCACGCCGCGACGCCTAAACGTAGCCATCCATTCCGCGGCCGTCCGCACCCGAAATCCCGGCGCCAAGATCGCAGCGAGCTCGCTTTGGTGTTTTGCACGCCCGGTTACGGTCAAGAAGCGCGAGTCTTCCAGCAGTTCTACTTTGTCCGTCGCTTCACACACCTGTCGCCACAGCTCGTTGTTGCCCGCGGCAATGATGAACGGCGCGTCGCTCGCCTCGAATGCCTGGTACGGTGCGTTGCGCGGATGGCGAGCGCCGAGCCGCCGCGGCGCTTCGCCGGTTCCCCAATACTCGCTCGTCTGCAACGCGGAGATTCCGAGTAGACAGTCGAGCATCGGGCAATCAAGATGTACCGGGCGGCGATCGCGTTCGACGATGAGGCGAGCTGCGAGAATGCTGTACACGGCGTACAACCCAGCCGTGAAGTCGCCGACTGGGACGCCGCACTTGACGGGTGGACCATCTTCTTCACCAGTGACGCTCATTAGCCCTGACATTCCCTGCACGACAACGTCAAATGCACCATAGTTGGCGTACGGCCCCGTTTGACCGTACCCCGAGATCGAACAGTAGACGATCGTGGGCTTTAGCGCGGACACGTGCTGAAACCCCAATCCCAACCGGTCCATTGCGCCCGGCCGGTAGTTCTCGATCAGAACGTCGGCCGCTCGGCAAAGTTTGTGGACGCGCGCAAGTTGTCCCGGCTCTTTGAGGTCGGCAACGACGCTCCGCTTATTGCGGTTCAATGAGGCGAAGTTCAGACTGAAGGGTTCGCCTCCGGTGCCTTCGACAATCGGCGCCCACGACCGCAGACCGTCGCCCGCCGGCGGCTCGACTTTGACCACCTCGGCGCCGAGATCGGCGAGCAGCATCCCGGCAAACGGTGCCGCCGCAATGTGGCCAAACTCAAGCACCCGGAGGCCGTCGAGGGGCAGCTTCGTTCGCGAATCGTTCGTCACGGCGCCGTCCCAGCCAACGTTGGCTCTAGTCCGTCCAAACCGGCGCGCGCCTCGATCAGCCGTTTGTAGGCGACGACGCGGTGCATGCTGTTGAGTAGGAATGCTCCGACGATGCGACCCTCGCGGACGAACGCCGCGACGAAGCGACGCTCGCCGAGTGCGCCCTCGACGATGCGCATATCGTCACCGAGCCGCGGGGCGCCAAGCATCTGCAACTTCCAATCGTATTGATCCGACCAAAACAGTGGCACGCTCGCGTAGGGCTGCGCTTGACTAGGCGCGGTCAACAGCGTACGAGCAGCCGCTTCACCCTGCGCGATTGCATTGTCCCAGTGTTCGGTCCGCATCGTCGTCCCGAACAGCGGATTGTTCCAGCGAGCAATGTCTCCCGCCGCAACGATGTGTTCGGTACCGACGACCGCACACGTCGAATCGCACAGCACGCCATCCTCAAGTGCGACGCCGGAGCCCGCGAGCCACTCGACAGCGGGTTCGGCGCCTACGCCAACGAGAACGAGGTCGGCGTCGATCGTGCGGCGGTCGGTAAGGGTGATGCATCTCTTGCCGGCGACGGATTGAACGCTCAAGACGCCGACGCCCATCTCGCATCGAACGCCGTGCGATCGGTGTAATGCGAGCGCGACGGCGCCAAGCGTCGGGCCGAGCACTCGCTGCATCGGAACGGCGTCGATGTCGATCAGGGTGACTCCGACGCCGCGCTTGCGGAGCGTCGCGGCGACCTCGCAGCCGATAAACCCGGCGCCGACGATTGCAACGTGCGCGGCGCCGCGATCGATGTGCTCGCGGATCGCGATGCAGTCATCGATCGTTCGAAGCGTGCACACGTCGGCGTCGTCGACGCCGCGCAACCGGCGCGCGCGCGCTCCGGTGGCAATAACTAGTCCATCAAAAGGCACGCGCTCGCCACCGTCGAGTTCGACCTCATGCCCCAGGATATCTAGGCGCCGCGCCGCTCGTCCGAGGCGCCAGTCGGCAGCCAATTCGGCGTCGACGCGCAGATCGCACCGCTCGACGGTGAAGTCACCGGCGAGCAGTTGTTTGGAGAGCGGCGGGCGTTGGTACGGGCGCCGGCGCTCGGCACCAATGATGGTGAGCCGCCCGGCATACCCCAGGCGGCGCAATGCGTGCGCTGCGCTGTTGCCCGCAAGCGACGCGCCGACCACCACAACGTTCTCGAGCGTAGCCTGCACGCTAGCCTTCGACCACGATCGCTTGCGCAGGGCACATCCGGGCCGCCTCTTCGACTTTCCGGCGCAGATCCTCCGACGGATGATCTTGCAGTAGCGTGAGCATCCCGTCGTCGTGTACTTCGAAGACTTCCGGTGCCGCGACCATACAGAGGGCGTTTCCGACGCACATGGACATGTCGACAACGACCCGCATTAGACGTTTGCCGGCTGCGGTTCGAGCACCGATTCAGGAAGGTGCGTCGCCATCTCGAGGGTTGCAGCAGGACTGCCGTACAACTCGTTGCCTTCGGCCTTCTCCATCCGCGAGAGTACGCGGCGCGCGGTGACGACGCCGATGTCGGTGCGAATGTTCGTCTCCCGGTACCGAGCGTCGGTGGGCAGCTTCTCGGGAAATTCGAGCATCTTCTGTTGCTCCGCGAGCGCCCACTCGTCGTCGGCAACAACCTCGGGGAATTCGAGTGCCATCCCTTGCACGAGCGTCATTGACGAGTCGGCGGGAAAACGCACACCAGCTTTGGCGATCATGATCCAGTGCCATACCAGATGTTCGTCGTCAAGCGGTGTGTCTGTGTGGCACAGCACGTAGCCTGTCTCTTCGGCGGTGCCGAGCCTTCCGGGCGGCGCGACGCGCAGTTGCACGCGCACGATGCCGGGGCAGAGCATCGCGTGGGTGTGCTCACGCTCGACGAGATCGAGATTGAACCAGCGCTTGTACGATGGCGGCAAATGATAGTTCGTGATGTGGCGCGTCGTCATCACCATCGCGTTACCGTCGATCGTGTCTTCGCGTAGACCGACCGGAATAACCGAGTTCTCGCGGTCGCCGATATTGCCGTCGTGGAGCGGGAAAAAGTGCGTGATGTCGAGCAGGTTTTCGAGCAACAGGCGCGAGTTCGCGCGCACGTAGATCGGCTCGGAGATGATGGCTTCGTAGCGCGGATCGGCGAGCTCGGGAATGCGTGGTGGCTTTGCCTGCGAGCTAAGCGCCGGATCGCCGGGCCACAGCCATACGAGTCCATCCTGC
The DNA here is from genome assembly GCA_050733835.1 of Vulcanimicrobiaceae bacterium. Lineage (GTDB taxonomy): Bacteria > Vulcanimicrobiota > Vulcanimicrobiia > Vulcanimicrobiales > Vulcanimicrobiaceae > JBOHTW01. The sequence goes on from JBOHTW010000332.1 coordinate 4,591, forward strand.
TCGACCACCGGATACCCGTACAGGCGCGCGGCCGGCGTGATCGCGACGTCGGGCTGGTTCGGCATGGCGACGCACACACCTGAAGGATCGTAGCACCAACCATGATAGCCGCACTGCAGTGTGCCATTGTCGAGCAGTTTGCCTTCCCACAGCGGGAAGCGCTTGTGGCAACAGCGACCGTCGTAGGCGACGGCTTCGCCCGATTGCGTTCGCCACATGACGATCGGGCGGCCCGCGATGACTTTTTTCTCGAGCTTGTATTTGAAATTCCGCGTGAGGCCAGCGACGTACCAGGTGTTGCGAATCATGATCTGCTCCCGTTGATTAAAAGTCTCACAATGTGGAATTCACTCTTGCATATTGACACTATAGGACCCAAAAAAGAACGTGTCAAGAAACCGCCGCGCCGAGATATGCATTGCGGACGGCATCCGAACTGCGCAGCTCGGACGCCGCGTTGGAAAGTCGAATTTCGCCGTGGGAAAGCGCGTACGCCCAATCGGCGAGTTCGAGCGCAAGCATCGCGTTTTGCTCGACGAGCAATACCGCGACGCCTTGCTTGCGCAACCCGGCGATGATGTCGAATATGTGCTCGACGATGACGGGCGCGAGCCCGAGACTCGGTTCATCCAGCATCAGCAGCCTCGGCTCGGCCATGAGCGCACGGCCGATCGCCAACATCTGTTGTTCACCGCCCGAAAGCGTGCCCGCAAGTTGGCGCAAGCGCGAGCGCAGCGCAGGAAACACGTCGAGCACACGGTCGAGATCCTTGCGGTTACCGCGCGCGAACGATCCCACAAGCAGGTTCTCCCTGACGGTAAATCCGGCAAACACCTGGCGGCCCTCGGGACAGTGGACGATGCCAAGGCGCACGATCGCCGCCGCCGACAGCCGTCCGGTTGACACCCCGTCGAACGTGATCTCGCCCCGCACGGGGCGAACTATGCCGGAGATCGTTTTGAGGGTCGTGGATTTTCCCGCGCCGTTGGCGCCGAGTAGGGCGACTACGCTGCCGTCGGGGACGTCGAAGCTGACCTCGCGCAGCGCTTGCACGGCCCCGTAGGCCGCACAGAGGTTGCGGACGGTCAGCATACAGCCACTCCATTGAGGTTCGATTGGCGTCCGGTGCCAAGGTAGCAACGGATTACTTCGGGGTCGTCGCGGACTTGGGACGGCGCCCCCTCGGCGATCTTACGGCCGAAATTCATCACGGTGACGCGCTCGGCGATCTTCATGACAAGCTCGAGGTGATGCTCGATCATAAGGACCGCGCACCGTTTTCCGGCTTCGACGATGCAGTCGATAAGCCGCGGCGCTTCATCGCTCGTAATCCCGGCGAACGGTTCGTCGAGTAGCAGGAGCTTAGGCTCGGAAACCATAGCGCGGGCGACGTCGAGCAGTTTTTGATAGCCGTAGGGCAGGCTCGCCGGCGACGCGTCACGCACGTGCGCGAGGTCCAGCCGTTCGAGCAACGCATCGGCACGTTCGTGGTCTAACTGGGCGGATGCCGACGTAGTGAGGCCAACCATCACGTTCCCGATCACCGACAGGCTGCCGAACAGCTCCGCCCGTTGAAAGCTGCGCGCGACGCCGTGCTGGATGACCTCGTGCGGACGTAGCCGGAGCAGATCGGCCCCGTCGAGCGTCGCCGTACCGGCGGCGACGGGGCTGACGCGCGTGAGGGCGTTGATCAGCGTCGTCTTCCCGGCGCCATTGGGTCCGACCAGTAAGAACACGCCTCGCTCGGGAATTTCGAGATCGAGCGTATCGACGGCGACCAGTCCGCCGAATCGAACGACGGCACCGCGAACGGTCAACATGGCGCCGCTTGACGGCCCCAGCGCAGGCGCTTGAACACCGCGCGCAAGCCGTTGGGAACGAACAGTGCCGTGACGACGATCACGGCGCCGAGGATCGCCAGCGACAGGCCGCTGATCGTCGAAGCGGCCTGCTGGACACTGAACACGATGAGCGCGCCACCGATCGCGCCCGGCAGCGAACCCATGCCGCCGATCACGACCATCGCGAAGAACAGCAGCGCGAGGTCAATACCAAAATCGCCGGGCGCGATAAAGCCGTTCAAAAAAGCGTACAGACCGCCTGCGACGCCGGCCAAAAACGCGCTAAACAAGAAGGCTATCACTTTGGTGCGCGCGACCGGAATGCCCATCGCCGCAGCAGCGATCTCGGAGTCTTTTACCGCAGCAAACGACCGGCCCAGTCGAGTTCGGGTAAGCTTCCACACGAGAAGCGTTGCTGCCAACAACCCGACTAGCGCAACATAGTACATCCGAATCGGTGCGCCGACGTTAATGCCGAGCAGCGTTGCCGGGTGCAGGTGCAAGCCCTGATCGCCACCGGTCAGCGCGTCCCATTTGAGCGCGATTTGATCGACCGCGATGCCGTACCCGAACGTCACGATGCCCAGGTAGTGGCCGCGCAGTCGCGCGGCGGGGAACCCGAGCACCAGGCTCGCGACCGCCGCGACCAGGCCGCCGGCGAACGTCGCGGCGAGCATGCCCGTTCCGGTGTGGACGTTGAGGACGGCCGCCGTGTACGCGCCGACGGCGAAGAAGCCGCTTTGACCAAGCGATATCTGGCCGGTTCGACCCATGAGCAGGTCGAGACTGATTGCTACGATAGCGTAGATGAAGAATTCGGCGACCACGAACAGCCAGTAGACCTGGCCGTTTAGGCGCTGCAGCACGAGCGGCAGCAACGCAGCGACCGCAACGACCGCGATCAGCAGGGCCCGAGGCGAACCGGTTGATTGCGCGCGTGAGCGTGGGCGAGCACGTGCGGACGCGGGTGGCGGTGTTTGCGCTTCAAGGATCGGGGGCAAATCAGGCGTTAGCTGTTTTTTCACGACTAAGCCTTCTGCGAAATCGTGCGTCCAAATAATCCGTCCGGCTTGACGTAAAGCACCAGCAACAAGAGCCCGAAGACGATCGTGAGGCTGAGTTCCGGGGCGAGATAAGCATCGATGAGATTGTTGACGACCCCGAGCGCAAGGCCCCCGACGACGGCGCCGACGAGCGATCCAAAGCCGCCCAGGATCGCGGCGACGAAGCCGTAGACGATGATCGTGTCCATCATGTTCGGCGTCACCGACGTGACCGGTGCAGCGAGCAGTGCGGCGACGGCGCCTAGCAGCACGCCAATACCCCACGCCAGCGACAACACGCCGCCGACCGGAATGCCCATCAGCCGGGCCGCGTACACGTTTTGGGTGATCGCCCGCATCGCCGTGCCGAGCTTCGTTCGCCGGAACAGCGTCGCGAGTGCGATGCCTAGCGCAATGAGCAACCCTAGCGCAAGGATGTCTTGCGGGCGCACTACAAT
>JBOHTW010000333.1:0-4657 GCA_050733835.1 Vulcanimicrobiaceae bacterium
GACGCTGGAAACGGTCCGCGCCGGCCTGGCCACCAGCGACCTCGGCGGCCACGCCTCAACCAGCGAGTTCACCGACGCCGCGATCGACCGCATCAAATCCAAACTCGAGATTTGGGCCTCGTTGTAGTCGACACCTAAGCCGCTTAGGCCTATAGTGAACGGATGGACGCTCACTGGGCGCACATTCTTGACCTCGCGCGCAAACTGTCAGCGGAATATCCCGATGCCGTGTTCATTGGGGGCGTGGCCGTCGCCCTGATCCGGAGCGTTCAGCGCGGATTCTCGAGATACTCGCCTACGGCTGCTTCGAATACGCCGCCCGGGAAAGCGTGTGCGGCCGCGGTCTCTTCGTTTATCCGCTGACCCCCGATCATGGCCGCGCCCTGGCTCGCCGAGATCGGCCGGCGCGGCGGCAGCCCGCGCACAACGCGCAAGGCCGCGGCATCGCGTCGCAACGGAGCGATGTAGGCTGTACCACCCGCGAAATAGAGCGACGGCCCTCGCGTCGCCGCGGGAGCCGTCCCTCTCACCGGATGCGGGTTGGCGGAACTACAGGCTTAGGCTGAAGTCGAGGAACATCGCGAACGGGGGCGTGTTCGAGGCGTTCGTCGACTGGAGCGCGCCGGCGACGATCGGCGAATAGGGTTGCGCGACGCCGAGTTGGATCTTGTCGCCGGGGTTGTAGAAGTTCCCGACATAGGTGCCCTGCTGTCCGTACGAGCAGCCATAGGTCGGAATGTTCCAGGCGGCCGGCGTCCCGCCGAAGCAACGGTCCAAGATGTTGGCTGCCGTCAGCCGGATCGTCGCTTTGGGGCTGATCTCGTAACCAATCGCGAGATTCGTTATCAGAACCGACGGCTGCGTGAACGCACCGATGCCGTCGAACTGCTTGGTCACCGGGTTGGGAATCGAGATCGCCGTCGCGCAGCTCGCCGCGTCGTAGCCGGATGCGGCCGCGCTGCCAGTCGGGAGTCCGTAGATGTACCGCGGATCGTTCGCCGCGATCGCCGTCGTTAGCGCCGCGCAACTGTCGGGCGCAACCCCCTGCGCAACCAGCGGGCTACCGTACTTCGCGCCGGCCTGCACCTGGAAGCTCGGCGTGAACGACCACCGGTTCCGTTTGTAGTTCAGGACCACGGCCAACACGTCGGGGACCACATAACTCGTGGCAACCCCGGAGGCACCGGGTCCAATGTTCTGGTTGAACGGAACGTACGAGGCGTTCGGATCGAACATCGAGCCCGGTTTCGAGTTCCAGTACGGGTTCACGATGCTCCCCGCCGCGCACGCCGGATCGGCGGTGCCGGCCGCCGTGTAACACGGTGCCGCCGCCGCGCCGCTGACCGTCGGACCGCAGAGCGAGTTCGTCGGGCTCTTGGCACAGAACGAGGTGTACCCGTTGTACTGCTGGATCAACTGATTCGCTTGCGCCACGAACGAGCCGCCGGTCGGAAAGACCTTGTACTTGGCGGTTGCGTGGGTGTACGTGTAGGAGACCAATCCCGAGAATCCATTGCGATTGAAGTCACCCTTGCGAAGGGCGAACTCGAAGCCGCTCACGTTCCGGTTCAAACCGTTGACGTTCGCGACGAAGTTCGTCTTCGGGTCGACCAAGATGGCGATGAACTCGTTCTGCGTCTTGCGTAGGAACGGCGTGATCGAAAAGCTCGTGTCCGAACCCTTGAACTGGTGCTCCCATGAGAAGTCGGTGTTGTAGGATATCTCCGGAACGACGTTGCGCGAGAACCCGGCAAAGCCGAAGTTGGAGTAGAAGCCCGTACTCGGAACCCCGGCTTGGAAGTTGGTTGCCTGAACCGCCGAGGTCTCCGCGGGCTGCGAGAAGCGGCCGTAGGAGAATCGGAAGACGTTTTCCGGGTTGAGTTTGTAGGTCGCGCCGAATCGCGGCGACCAGACTTGATACGCCAGGTCCGTGCTCCGCGCGTTCAAGGCAGTCGGTGTGCTGCCGGGCGCACAAGGGGCCTTGGTGATCGCCGTTCCGGCGATGCAATGTGAAGCGTTGTAGTCGTTCACCAACAACTGGTTGCCCAGCGTATTCGAGCTGCGCATATTATAACCGAAGTTTTCGTACCGCAGGCCGAAGTTCAGGTCGAGCCGATTGCTCGCATGAAACGTGTCTTGCAGCCCGACGTTTTCAAATTGCGGCTGCACCGAATTGATCGCCCCAATCTCACCCGTGTTGACAGCCAAGAATTCGCACGGCCCGGCGCCGCATGTCAGTCCGCCGACGTTGCCGACATTGGAGAGTTGGCCCTTCGTGCGGGTGATCAAAGACGCCCCGCCAACGCCTGGGAGCTTATAGCCGTCAGCGGCTGCACAAGGCGCGCTAACCGCAGCACCCACAGCAGCCGGCGCCGAAAAACACCCGGCGGTCGGATTGGTCGCGGAGACCAAGTATGCAACTGGCGCGGTACCGGCACCGGACGCCGTGTCGTTGCGATTGCGGGTCGTATCGGACGTTGTGTACGCGGTGTCGAATTGAAGCAGATTCCTATCGTTGATCTGGTCGCCGACGTTGAGCGCAATGCCGCGTGTATGCGATGAAATCACGTAGTCGGGCGAAAACGCGCCAACGTAGTTCTGGAAGAGACCGGTGATGCCATTGTCGATTCGATCCGAGTAGAGCGTGTAACCATAAACGCGAGCATAGGCCTTGGTACCGAAGTTTTTCTGATATTGGAGCTTCGTGATCGCGAAGCCGGTCGTCTCGCTATCGGTTTGATTGAGCGGGACGGTTGCGTTAAACGGGCGGTTCACGGCGCCGGAGCCGGCAAAGTAGAGGTTCCTGATCGAACCCAGGTTAGCCGTCGTCAGTGGCGCGTTGAGGGGTCCCGTGTAGGCATTCTGATCGAGGAAAAATGGTGAAACTCCAGCTGCGCACGCAGCGTCGGTCGCTGACGGACAGCCGTTTGCTGCGTTTGGCAAGGTCGTTCCGTTCGCGAGTGGGATCGTTCCATTTTGAATGTTCGGGAGCAGCGAGCCCCACGAGTTCGACGACGCGTTCGGCGCATTGTACGTCTGCCCGACGTTATAGAGGAGTTGGACTTCGTCGCGGCCGCCGTCGCGATGGTGCGGGATTCCAAAGTGGACGTTTGCGATGGTCTCACGATCCGAGACCGTCGAATCAAATCCCCACAGAATTGGCGCGAACGCGTAGCCGTTGGGACCCAGCGGCACGCCGCCGAGCAGATTTGCTGTGGCTCCGTTGTTGTAACAACCGACGCTCGGGTTTTGCGTTCCGCAGCCGATCGCCGCGAAGTTGTACTGCGAGCCGCCGTAGGTTTGGAAATACGAGGTGCCGTTGAATTGATCGATCAGACGAACGTCTTGAGTGTACCCGCCGGTTCCGAAGTAATAATCGAACAGCCGGTTGGTTGTCGCGCCGCTAGTCTGAAAGTTGAACTTGTGGTAGAACGCCGGGCCGCCGACGCCGAGGTCAATTCCGAACGGGTGGCCGGTTGAGCCACCGCGTTGAATGACTTGGTTGATGTAACCGGCGAGGCCGTTGGCCTGGGCGTCGACCGGCGCTGCGCCCGTGTAGACTTGCACTTCTTGGTTGCCGAGCGACGAGAGCGGCGAGGATGAATACTGATCGAAGGCCCGATTGATCGGGACGCCGTCTAACTCGAAGCCCGTCTGCGTGTAGTCGCCGCCGCGGATGTTGACGCTCTGGCCCCACCCGATGGCGCCGCTACCGGCCGGGATGTAGGTGCCCGGTACCGACGCGATCGCCGAATACGCACTGTTCAGATTCGTACCGCCGCCGAGCGGGGAGGCCGCCGCCGCCTGCGAGGGTGAGATCGAGTAAACGTCCGAAGTCGTGCCGGGCTTGACGAGCGAACTCGCCGGGCGGGACTGAACCCGCGCGATCACGTGCAGCGACTCCGCAAGGTCGTACGAGACGGTGCGTGTTTGGTCGGCTTGGATGGTCAGGCCCTGCTCGGAGTACGGTTCAAAGCCATCCTTTTCCACCGCAAGGGTATACGTGTCCGGAGCCAGCGTTACAAAGACGAAATGCCCGCGGGCGTCGGTGGTCGTCGACTCGGTTTGCGAACCGCTCGAGACGCTTACTTTTGCGCCGGTAACGGGTCGGTGGGTTTTTTCGTCGACGATCGTGCCGCTCAAAGTTCCGGTCGTGCCGGCAAACACGACCGTCCCCTGTACGATCATGCCGAAGACGAGCAACGCGGCCGCGAGCGCGCGCCGGAGGCGTAAAGACATCATGCCGGACTCCTCATGAAATCCTGAAGTAGTGCAACAGCTTGGTTCAAAAACGACGCGGCACGGCCGGTCGGGCGTAATTCAACCCTTGCGTGGGGCGCAAAAAACCGACCCATCGTTGATACGGGGGACGGGTCAAAGCGCTCCGTGAGTGGTCGGATCATCCTCGCCCTCGCGACAGGTCGAGTAGTAGATAGACTAAGGTCCGGGCGCCCTATGCTTTCATATCGAGCTCCGGTCAGTAGTCGGTGCCGCTTGCTTTTTAATCGCAAGGCTTAATGCCTTCTTCACATTTGGAAAATTTTGGCATAAATTTTCTTCACGTTGCATAACCATACAAAGGTCGCGAAATCCGGGGTGGATCACCGTTGCGTTGGGTCGAGCGCGTCGCGCAAGCCGTCGCCGAGCAGGTTGAACC
>JBOHTW010000334.1:0-12295 GCA_050733835.1 Vulcanimicrobiaceae bacterium
GGCCGAAGCCGAACGCGCGCATGGCGAAGCCGAGGAACGCCGTTCCGGTCTCGGCTCGGCCGTGGCCGAAGCGGCCGCCGAAGTTGCTGCGGCCGAGAGCGTCGCCGCGGGGCTTGCGCGCGACCACGAGACGGCGCAGCGGCGCGCAACGGAGGCCGAACGCGGGGTCGCGGAGATCGACGGGGTCATCGACTTTTCGCAGCGCTCGCGCGAATCCGCGGAAGCAGCCCTGGCCGAGCTCGAGCGCCGGCGCAGCGAGCTCGATGCACAGATCGAATCGGCGCGCGCGAACTGCGAGCGCGAGCGCGGCGCGGAAGAGCACGCGCGTCAGGAGCGGGAAGGCGCCGCACGCCGTGCCCGCGAGACGGCGCAAGAAGCCGAGCGAACCTTGGGCGAACGCGAGCACGCGTCGCGCCGCCTGGAGACCGCGCGCGTCGTCCACAGTGCAGCCCGCGACGAAGCGCAGGCGCAGTCGCAGAACGACGCGGCCACGGTGCAGGCAGCCGATGCCGCGCTCGCAGCCGCGCGTGCCGAATACGACGCGGCCTGCGCCGACTTCGAGACGCTCGAATGCGAAGCGACCGCGCGCGAAGCGCAAGCCCGTCGCGATGCCGCGCGCGAAGAAGCGTTGACCCGGCAACGGGCCGAACTCGATCGCCGGATCGCGGAATTGGTCGCCGCTCGCGAACGGCTGGAACGCGGCGAAATCGACGAACTCGAACTTCCGGAGTCCACCGGCCCGGCTCACAACGGGCCGCTTCCGGCTGCGGAGGATCCGCAGGATCCGCCGCTCGGGCCCTTCGATGCGGCGGTCGTTCCGGCGCCGGCGGAACCGGTTGCGAGCGAAGTGACGCCGAGCGAGCCGTTCGCAAGCGAACCGAAGCTGAGCCTTCCGATCAGCACGTCGCTCGGGGCTCGCCTCGCACCGGGCGTCCGCCCCGATATCGTCGCCTATTTGCGCGCGCTCAAAGGGCGTTCGCGTCCTGCCGCAGCGCCCGCTGAAGAGGAGGGTGAACGCCCGCGCCTGCTCGCGCGCCTGCTCGAAGAGGCGCACCTGCAGGGCAACGGCGAGCAAGCTCCCGTCGAGCCGCCCGAGCGCAAGGGCGGTCTCGGCGCGATCCTCTCCCGCGCGATCGACGCCGCGCTCCCGCGCGAACAGAACGGCCGCAACTAGTCGCGACGCTCGTTGCGAACCTCACGGCGCTTACGGCGAAACGAACTCCGCGAGCCGAACGACGAGGTACGAAAGCACGAACCCCGAGAGCGGAGCAAGCGCCCAGCCCCGCAAGATGGCGTTCACCGTCGGCCATTCGATCGTCCGCCGTCCGCGCGCGAGACCGGTCCCTGCCATCGCACCAACGAGCGCCTGATTCATCGAGGTGAAGTAGCCGAAGGCGACCGCGATCAGAATGACGAGCGCTTGCACGAGCTGCGCGGCCGTCGCCATCGTGAGGTCGAGGCGGACGATGTCGAACGCGACCCGTTGCAGGAGCGGCTTCCCCCAGGTCAGCACGCCGAGCGCGAGCCCTGCGCCGCCGACGACGCCGGCGACGAGGACCCCGCTCAGGTGCGTCATCACCAACACGCCGGTCGCATTGGAAACGTCGTTCGCGCCCATCGCGAACGAGGCCGCCGCCCCGACCGCGACCAGCGCGCCCGGCAGAATCGACGCCGTTCCCCGCGCGCTGCTCGGCAGCCGGCGGTCGAGCGTCCGCGTGAAGACGAACCCGAGCGCGCAGGCGGCAAACGGCGCAAGCACCCACAGGATCGCAAGCCGCACGATCGTCGCCCAGTGCAGCGGCAGTCCGTCCGCGACCGCGGCCCCGGCGACCGCGAAGACGAGGATCTGAATCGTCGAGGTCGGCACGCGCAGGTACGTGTAGAGCGTGGTGAGCGCGAAGGCCACGGCGACGATGACGAGCGCGAAACCCGTCGTCACCCGGTCGATCTCGACGATCCCCCGCCCGACCGTCAGCTCGACGTTGTGGCTCGCGAAGGCGGCCCCCAGGAGCGCGAGCGGCGCCATGACGAGTAGCGCCGGCCAGAGCCGAATCGCCCGCGAGGCGTAGGCCATCCCCATGCAGGCGCCGGTGTAGTGTGCCCCCATGCTCCAGGAGAAGCCCAGGGCCACCGCGACCAGCGCTAGGCTCGATGTTGTCGGCACCGGCTACCAATGCCGGCTCGCGCGTCGCGGCTCCCGCGGGCAGCCGGCGGCGGCACCGACAGGGGTTCTCGCTGGCCGGAAAAGGTCTTGCACTCGGTCCGCTGCTCTGCTAACATCGTCGGTGCTGGCAGTTAACTGCCACGAGTGCTAAACAGAGAATCCCCTCAACCGTGGAGGTCCTTTTGTGAATCTTCGACCCTTGGGCGACCGTCTGGTCGTCGAGCATGTCGAGCAGGCGGAGAAGAGCGCCGGCGGCGTGTTCCTGCCCGACACCGCTAAGGAAAAGCCCCAGGAAGGCAAGGTCCTGGCCGTCGGGACCGGCCGCGTCCTCGATAACGGGACGAAACATCCGATGGACGTGAAGGTCGGCGACCGCATCATCTACTCGAAGTACAGCGGTTCCGAGATCAAACTCGAGGGAACCGACTACCTCATCATCTCGGAAAAGGACGTGCTTGCGGTCGTCACCGACGCGCGCGTCCCCGCAGGAGTATAACGTAACCGATGGCTGCTAAAGAACTCGTATTCGACGAATCGGCTCGTCGCGCGCTCGAGCGCGGCGCCAACCTACTGGCGGACGCGGTCCGCGTGACCCTCGGGCCCAAGGGCCGCAACGTGGTGCTCGACAAGAAATTCGGCTCGCCCACGATCACCAACGACGGCGTGACGATCGCCAAGGAAATCGAACTCCCCAACACCTTTGAGAATATGGGCGCCCAGCTCGTCAAGGAAGTCGCTTCCAAGACGAACGACGTCGCGGGCGACGGCACGACCACCGCGACGGTGCTCGCGCAAGCGATTATCCGCGAAGGTCTGCGCAACGTCACCGCCGGCAGCAACCCGCTCGCGATCAAGCGCGGGATCGAAAAGGCCGTCGAAGTCGCAGTCGGCCACATGGAAAAGCACGTGCACAAGGTCGACTCGAAAGAGAAGATCGCGCAAGTCGCGTCGATCTCGGCCAACGACAAGGAGATCGGAAGCCTGATCTCCGACGCCATGGAGCAAGTCGGCAAAGACGGCGTGATCACGGTCGAGGAATCGAAGACGATGAAGACCGAGGTCGAGACCAAAGACGGGATGCAGTTCGACAAGGGCTACATTTCGCCGTACATGGTCACCGGTTCCGAGCGCATGGAAGCGACCCTCAACGATCCCTACCTGCTGATCACCGAGCGCAAGATCTCGTCGGTTCAAGACCTGCTCCCGCTGCTCGAGAAGGTCGTCCAGGTCCAGAAGCCGCTCCTGATCGTAGCGGAAGACGTCGAGGGCGAAGCGCTCGCGACCCTGGTCGTCAACAAGCTGCGCGGCACGTTCACCAGCGTTGCGGTCAAGGCGCCGGGCTTCGGCGATCGCCGTAAGGAGATGCTCAAAGACATCGCGACGCTCACGGGCGGCACGGTGATCTCCGAAGAGCTGGGTCTCAAGCTCGACAAAGTGACGCTCGACCTGCTCGGCCAAGCGAAGACCGTCAAGGTCACCAAGGACGAGACCACGATCGTCGACGGCAAGGGCAAGCCCGCCGACATCAAGGGCCGCGTCGAGATGATCAAGCGCCAGGTCGAGGACACCGATTCCGACTTCGACCGCGAGAAACTGCAGGAGCGGCTGGCGAAGCTCTCCGGCGGTGTCGCCGTGATCCAGGTCGGCGCCGCGACCGAGACGGAACTCAAAGAGAAGAAGCACCGCATCGAGGATGCGCTCTCGGCGACCCGAGCGGCGGTCCAAGAGGGGATGATCCCCGGCGGCGGCAGCTCGCTCGTGCACGCGATCAAAGCGCTCGAGCACCACAAGTGGCCGAGCGGCGACGGCGCGCAAGCGGCGGTCGCCGACGAGAAGATCGGCTTCGACATCATCCGCCGCGCGCTCGAGGAGCCGCTACGCCAGATCGCCGAGAACGCCGGCTACGAGGGCTCGGTCGAAGTGCAGCGCGTCAAGAGCGAAGGTGCGGGCAAGGGCTTCGATGCGATGAGCGGCCAGATCGTCGACATGGTGGGGGCCGGGATCGTCGAGCCGTTCAAAGTGACGCGCTCGGCGCTGCAGAACGCGGCCTCGATCGGAAGCCTGATCCTGACGACGGAAACCCTGATCGCCGACAAACCGGAACCCAAGAAGAACGCCCCGATGCCGGGCGGCGGCGGGATGGGCGACTACGACATGATGTAATCCGCGCCGGATCGCACGCGATCCAGCTCGCGGTAACCATCGGACGGGGATCTCGCGCAAGCGGGGTCCCCGTCTTTCGGCCGGACAACGCCCCGGCAGCGCTTTCTCGCTGCGACGATTTTTGCGCGGTCATCGTCGGCGGCTGCTCCGGGGGGTATGTTCAAGCCGAACGGCGCGCATGCCAGTTGGGCGACGTTAGCAATCGATCAACAGGCCTGGAGCTGCGCAGCGACCGGCAACGGCAATGGGAAGGATAGTGCCTAAATGGGTCGTCGTGCGAGTCGGCAGCGTGACGGGCGGCGGGGGATATTGAGAGCCGTGTCGCCCGTCGCCGGCGCTCGGGCTTCATCGGCGATACGCATCCTTGCGATCGAGGACGCGCAGGACTCGGATAACGTCGGGCTCCGGTCGATCGAGCAACGCCCGCCAGCGCCCGACGCGAATCCGCCAGTGCCGAGCATCGGTCAGTTTTTCGACGTCGACGTACGGCTCATGCCGGGACCACGCTCTCACTGCGTTCATGACGGCGGAGCGATCATTTGTCGGCAACGCCGTGAGGTCGCGTTCGGCGCGTGGCGTGTAAACGACGCGGCGGACGTTCACGCAATGCCGAGGCGGCCGCGCAATTCTTCGTCGGAAATGACGTTGACGAGATCTTCGTCGGTCAGCTCGGCAAGAGCCGCCAGCTCCTCGGGTTCAATCGGTACGACAGGCGCTGTCAACAGTTGGATGAGCGCGCGATCGCCGCGACGGTACGCATCGAGCAACTCCGCGGCCGGGTTGACTTCACTCTCGGGAAGTTCATCGACGAGCTGATGAAGCTGGCTGCGGGTCATCATTGCCCCGATTCTATCACACACGGACTTTCCGGGAAAGCGTCTCCGGGACGGGGGAAAGCCGCTACGCGCCAGGTCGAGCGTCGCCGTCAAGACGCCGGCGCTCACGCGACCGTCTCAAGGAGATGCTCAAGGATATCGCGACGTTCACGGGCGGCGCGGTGATCTCCGAAGAGCTGGGTCTCAAGCTTGACAAGGTCACGCTAGACCTGCTCGGCCAAGCCAAGACCGTCAAGGTCACCACGGACGAGACCACGATCGTGGACTGGCATGGGGTAAGCCCGCCGATAATCAAGGACACCGACTCCGATTTCGACCGCGAGAAACTGCAGGAGCGGCTGGCTAAGCTCTCCGGCGGCGTGACCGTGATCCAAGTAAGCGCGGCGACCGAGACGGAACTCAACGTGAGGAGCGGGGCGACAAACCGCACGCCCTCGTGCGGCTCCCAACGAGCACCGCATCGAGGACGCGCTCCCCGGCGGCGGCAGTTCGCTCGTGCACGCGATCAAAGCGCTCGAGGGCCACAAGTGGCCGATGGGCGACGGCGCGCAAGCGGCGGTCGCCGACGAGAAGATCGGCTTCGACATCATCCGCCGCGCGCTCGAGGAGCCGCTGCGCCAGATCGCGGAGAACGCCGGCTACGAGGGCTCGGTCGAAGTGCAGCGCGTCAAGAGCGAAGGCGCGGGCAAGGGCTTCGATGCGATGAGCGGCCAGATCGTCGACATGGTGGGGGCCGGGATCGTGGAGCCGTTCAAAGTGACGCGCTCGGCGCTGCAGAACGCGGCCTCGATCGGAAGCCTGATCCTGACGACGGAGACCCTGATCGCCGACAAGCCCGAACCCAAGAAGGACCGCCCGATGCCGGGCGGCGGCGGCATGGGCGACTACGACATGATGTAGTCCGCGCCGTGGATCGCACGCGATCCAACTCGCGGTAACCATCGGACGGGGATCTCGCGCAAGCGGGGTCCCCGTTGTGCTTACGGTGGCCACCGTTCTAGCGCAGTCGCGACCGGGCAAAACGGATCCCGGCTACGGTTTAAGGCCTAGGCGGAGCTGAGCGCCGTGCTGCCCAGGCACGCGTCAGATAGGTCGTCTCGATCGTCGTCAAACCCACGGTGCGCTTCTCCGCGTACTTCAGAAATTCGCCGAAGAGTTCCGGGCCTAGTTGTACCCGCAAATCGTTCACCGAGCGCCAAGCGCCGAGATACTGCTCCGGCGTTTGATCCACGGAATGCCTCGCCTCAAGGTACAAGACGTCGGTGAATTGCGGTTTGGCACTCAAGTTTTCGCTCAGCTGCTCGGTGATGCCGGAGCGGCCCGACGAGACGCGACGGACGTCGGGCTTGAGCCGCGCGATCTCCGCCTCGATTTCGACGAGCAGTGGGTTCGCTTCGATGAGCCGCGGATTCCACAGGGCAACGAAAACGCCGCCCGGCCGCAGAATGCGCCAGAACTCGTCGCACGCCCGATCGAATCCCGCCCAATGGAACGACGAAGCCATGCTGACGAGATCGGCGGAACCGTCCGGCAATCCGGTGGCCTCCGCCCAGCCCTTCACCCAGGTAATACCGGTGCCGCACGACGTCTCGATAGCTTGCGCGCGCATCTCGTCGTTGGGCTCCACCCCAACGACGGAGCGCAAACCGCGGGCGGCGAGGATGCGCGTCCAGATGCCGGTGCCGGCGCCGATGTCGGCGGCATCGATACCGGCGGGATCGCGGCCGACAAAGCCCAGGACCGCGGTCGCGACTTGCGGCGCATAGCCCGGTCGAAACTTCGCGTAGTCGCCGGCTAACGCCGTAAAATCTCCGTGCTTCAATCTGAAAGCTCCTCCTCGAGCAGAAGCTCGCCCTCTCGTACCATATCCTCGTAGAGCGCAGCGTCGCGGGGATTGTCGATTTCGCCCCACTGACCGTTCGTGCCGAAGGTGCCGATGGGGATCATCTTATCGGCAAGTAAGCGGCGCAGCAAACCGGTCATGTCGAGCCGATCGCCGGTCGGTGCGTCGAGGGCACCGAGCACGGCCTCCACGGCGCTCCACGCCGTCGGCGTGAACTTCAGGAGGCCCATATACTGCCCCTCGATATCTTCGAGCCGCGACGTCTTGCCGCCAATCTCGAGCAATTGGCCGGCAGCATCGATCCGGAACGTTTCGGCGTCGGACAGCGGATCGGCAAAACGCCGGGTCCACAGGCGGCGCCACGCCCGGTCGTAAGCGATGACCAACTCCCCCGCCGCCGCGGCCAGACCGGCGACCAGCTCGCTGCGATAGAAAATGTCGGCGTAGCTGACGACGACCGCCCCCGAGCGCAGCCAGGGGGCCGCAGCGGCCAGGGACGTCACCATATTGGTCTCTGCCCATCGCTCATTGGCGAAGTATCGGAGGCCCGGAAAATCGATCATCTGGGCCAGATAGCCGCGAACGATGCCGATCTCGTCTACCCCGCCGCGCCGCAGCGCAGCGATTTGGAGCTCGATAAGCTTCCTGCCCGCGAGCTCCACAAGACATTTCGGGCGCTCGTCGCCGAGATGTCCCATGCGGCTTCCGCGACCGGCGGCGAGAATGACCGCGCGCGTCATGTGGTGACCGCGAAGGTTTGGCGGAATAGCGCCACGTCCGCCTCCGAGAACGGCGCGGACCGTTCGGGGTGCCACATGATGCCGGTGATAGGCTGGGCTACATGACGAATTGCCTTGATGACGCCGTCGTCGGCAATCGCCCACACGGTGAGCGGGGGCCGCGAGTCAAAGGCGGCGAAGCGATGGAAGCTGTTGACCTCCCTCGGCTCGCCGTTGATTCGGATGATCTGACGTTGCGCCACGTGACCTTCGACGCGGCGTAACGGGATCGCGAAACGCGCTTGGATGACTTGCATGCCGCGACAAACGCCCAGAACGGGCAGCCCGCGGCGCTCCGCCAAATCGAGGAGGGCGCTCTCCACGATGTCGCGTTCGGGAGCATCGCCCCCGAGCGCCGCAAGGTCGTTACCGCCGGTCAACACCAAGCCGGCGATGCCGGCTGCGTCGCACAACGCAAGAGCCGCCCGCGGGACGTTGGGCAGCGGCACCCCAAGCAGCCCGCAGGTCGTCAGGAACCTCGTCCACGCTTGATCGAGGCAATCGCGACGCTCTCCATAGGCAGGAACGACCGATACTCGCTGGGTGATGGCGATCGCTTTCACGCGATGAGCGAGACCCTCCGGTTGGCGCAATCGAGGCACAGTTTGCGGGCGGTCTGCCAGAGCTGGAACGACGCTTCGCCGGCGCCGATGACTGCGGGTATGCCGAGCTCGCCGGCCCGGATCGCCATGTGCGAATTAGCGCCTCCGTACTGGGTGACGAAGCCACCGATGCCGCGCGTGAAGATCCAGTCGAAGCCGGGGTCCGCGCTCGGCACGAAAAGAATTTGCCCGGCGAAGCTCTCCGGCGGATCGCCGACTGCGGCGACCGGTGCCGTGACGCTCTTGCTCGTTATGAAGGTAGGCTGGCTCGGGGGAAGGTGAAACGCCCAGACTTCGTCGGGCGACGTGATGATCGGCGGGAGTACGAGGTTGCGCGTGAGCGCATCTTGCTCCCTGCCACGCGCGACGCTCTCGAGCAGCAACTCGCGCACCGAACCGCTCTCGCTATACAGCCTGCGGATGGCGTCGTAGTTCAGAAACGCACAATCCTCCGCCGACAGACCATGCTCCTTGCCCAGCTGCCCGATCAGCGACAGAGCGTCGCTCAGGCTTCGCGTGAACACAAACTTTGCGTATTCGCGGCTCTCGATGCCTGCCTTGATGAATTCGATCAGGCTCAAGACGTCGATGTCGAGCTCGTGCTGTCGTAGAAGCTGCTCGATGTGGCGCAACTGCTCGATCGA
Source organism: Vulcanimicrobiaceae bacterium (assembly GCA_050733835.1). GTDB lineage: Bacteria > Vulcanimicrobiota > Vulcanimicrobiia > Vulcanimicrobiales > Vulcanimicrobiaceae > JBOHTW01. The sequence goes on from JBOHTW010000334.1 coordinate 9,032, forward strand.
GAGCGCGAAGCGTCGCGCCTTCGACTCGATCGAGCGGGCGTTCGACCAATCGAAATAGAGATCTGGCGCCTCGTCGTAGCGCGGCGAGAGGATGTCGTAGGTGCCCGGCCGGAGGTGGCCATAGCGCGCGAGGAAGTCCGCCTTCGGAAGCTGCGCGAAGTCCTGTCCCATGCGTGATGCGACGGTGCGGAGACTGGCCATGAATGTCGCACGCTCTTCGGCATCGAGAACGCCGGCTGCGACGAAGGACTCGAGCAGCTGGACCGCGATGAAACCCGCTCGCGCCAGACCGGCGAACGGCAGCGTTCCGTAGCGCTTGCAGTCTTCGATCAACCAGTAAATGCGGCTGATCTTGTCGATGCCCGCGTTGCAAATCGTCGGAAGCCGCAGCTCGAGCAGGTCGATCTTCTCCCGATCGCGCCGCCACAGCGCGGTCTCACCATGCATGATGCGATTGGTCAGGCCCCGCAAGGCGTCCGCAAGAAGGGCAAGGTCTTCCGAAGAGAACCCGTGCTCGGCGAGCCTGCCCAGCCGCTCCGGCAGATCGAGCGTATAGCACGAAAAGATGATCTCGAATTCGACCTTGTCGTGAAGATGCGGCTCGGCGAGGAGGCGATCGATGTAGTAATTCACCAGCCGTCCGGCGAGATCGTCGGGTACGTCGCGCGGTATAAAGGAACTGAAGCTGACTCGCACGTCGATGTAGGGCAATCCACCAAAGCTGACCAGCAGTGGAAAGCTGCGAAGATTCCGGTAGCCGTAATTGTCGCGCTGATACGCCCAGATCGCGTCGGTGATGAGTTCTCGATATAGCGACAAGGAGAGGGGCCGGGGCCGGATCCCGATCATTTCGGCCGGGTTCCAATCCGGCATGACGCCGAAGATGGTGCGGCGGCCGTGCAGATAGGGATGTGGGCGGCTGATCAACTCGACCTTGCGCGCGATATCGGCAACGGCCTTGTCGACCATCGCGTCGGGAACTTGGCCTTCGCGGTGGACGACGAGGGGGCGGACTTGCAGAAGGTAGAGCGCTCCGTCGCCGGCGACGCCGAATTCCACGTCGATGGCGTCGCAGTCGAGAAGGGTTTCGAGTTCGACCAGGAGCGCGATGACCGGCGCCAGCGACGCCGGCGCGGCATCGGCGCGCGATTTGAGACAAAAATAGGTCTCGAGGTCTTCCCCGACGCCGGCGGTCACGCGATCGGTGAGCCCCGAGCGGTCGTCGTAATTGATCGCGAAATACGGTCCGCCGCCGCTGGGACTGCGCGAGAACGCCACGCCGGCCATCGCCACTCGGTCGAGCATCGGTTGCACGAAGATCTGGTCGTCGTCGGTTCCGTCCTCACCGAATGAGTCGACCACCCGGTCGATCGCTGCAGCGACGGCTGCCTCTCCGGAGACGCCGAGCACGGAATCGTATTTTCCGGCCTGGGAACCCAGGTAGCTATCTTCACCCCGAGCACTACTGCGCACGATGAGCCGCCCGCCGCCCCAGGAGGCGCCTGCGATGCGAGCGAGCACGCCGGCGCAATCTGAGTGCCAATCGCCAACTGAGAAGCGAACCTGCGGCAGGACTCGGCCGTTGCGCAGCAGCGGCGCCAGCGCTTCGAGAGATTCCGCTTTTGTCCCCAAGGCGACGCGCGCGCGCGGCACGCCGCCGGGGAGGTCCTCTCCGGCCCGTACTTCCAAGATGCGGTCGACCGCCGTGGCAACGTCGAGCGTGCCATAATTGTCGAGGACCAAGTCGGGATTCTCCGGAGTCTCCGCCGGCACACCGAGGCCGACGACATCCCGCTCCTCGCCGCGCTGAGCCCGCGCGTAGATCCCCTTGCTGTCCCGACGCCGCAACTCTTCCGCCGGTACCCTGAGGTAGATCTCGCGATAATCCGGGATATTCTCGCGATTCCAACGCTGCACGCTATGAAACAGCGAGATGGTGGCACAGACCACGTCGATGCCCTGCTTGGCCAGCAGCCGGCACAGGCGCGCATTGCGCATCGCCGATTGCAAGCGGTTACCGGCGCTCATGCCAAGATCTTCCGCGATCGCCTCGCGGAGCGCGTCGCCATCGAGGAAGGTGGCGGGACGGCCGCCGGCGCGCAGTCGGACCCACAGTTCTCGCCCCACGGTCGTCTTGCCGGCGCCCGATAACCCGGTGATCCAAAAGACCCGCCCTACCCGGTTCTCCGTGACGTCGCTCGCCATTAAGGTAGTATTAAGGCGCCCCCTGCGGTACGTCCTTTCGCGGCCCTTTTGGCCTACCGACGATGTCGCCCGGCAGCTTCGCGTGCGCATAACTCACACCGTATAGCCGATTTTCTCGATCCGTCGTTTCGTCTCGGCGTTCAACCCGTCGATAAGGTTTCTGAATTGGGGCACCCTTTCTTTCACTGCCAAATAACCATAAGGCCGGCTTCTCGGTGGGTTTAGCCGTAAACGGCTCAGATCGACGTCAGCCGACATCACGTCAACGATCTTCGAAAACTCCTTGAGCGGATCGATCGAGAAGTCCTCGAGCCGCAACGCGAGCGGGGCGCATTGGACAAATAGTGTCGTTTCCTCGACGAACTCCTCGAGAGACATGAATCGCGGACCCTTTGGTAGGACTGCCAAGAAATCAGGATCGCCCTCGGCTAGCGCCTTGAGTTCAGAAAAATGCGACTCCACATCAGCGCTAAAATCGTCTGCGCTCGCATATGCCTCTGAGGTAAGAAGGCCCGGTCGGCCGTCGCGAATCACGTTCCGCCAGAAAAGCCAATTTGTCAGCAACGAATCGAGCGGATGGCGATAGATGAAAATGACATCGGCAAATCGCAGTCTGACCGATTCCAACAGACGGCTCGTTATCGCCGGTGGCCGGTGAGCGCGAGAAACATGCTTTATCGTGGAATGGCCGCTGTGGATCATAGAAGTCGGACCCTGATACAGTCCGAGCCCGTCTCTAAGGTAAACTGCCCGTTCGCCGATGTTCTGCTGCATCACGTACGTGACATAGTGTCGGCCGGCGCCCCAAAGCCCGATGAGATAAGCCGTTCGGTCGTTTCCCAAGCGAACTTTCCCGTCATCTGGGCTGAAATGGGGGTTAGCAAAAAGTTCCCAGCGATCTGAGATGAAATCGGGGTTAGCCCTTCGCAAACGATAGCGTGCGATCGCCCGCAAGCGATAGCGTGCAATCGCCTGAAATCGTTCGCGCGGGGATTTCCGCGCGAAGCTTATGAGCTGCGCCAGCACAAGGCGGGCTCGGCGCGATGCACGCCGATACGC
>JBOHTW010000335.1:0-4952 GCA_050733835.1 Vulcanimicrobiaceae bacterium
ACAGCGAGCTGACCAAGCCGACCGCCGCGGTGACCACGACGACGCCGGCGACAAACAACGTTGCGATCCGCGCCGCGGCGGCTCGCGTCGTCACGCGCTGGGCGCCGATGTAGGACAGGTTCACCGGCAGCATTCCAAGGATGCACGGCGAGAGGCTGGCGACCAGACCGCCGGCGAACGCGACCCCATAGAGGCGTAGGCCCACGAGCGGCGCGCCGTGCATTCGCGCCGCCAGCATCTGCTGCAGCCGGCCGACGAGCAGCTCGAACTGCCCGCCGATCGGTCCATAGGCGACCGCCCAAGCCAATAACGCGACGACGGCGATTGCCGCCAGGACGCTCAACCGCTCGGCGCGCCGCCGCGACCTACCGGCGCGGCCCGCGTCGAGCGACTCGCTCATTTCGCGAGCGTCAGCGCCTTGTCGATCGCGGCGCGATACGCGGCCGGATCGGTCTGGTCGTAGAACTCGGCGACGACGTTACCGGTCTTGGGATCGACGATCGCGACCGTTGACGTCGCTTCTTTGGCCGACTCGTAGAACTTCGCGAGCCCGTCGCGGCCGGCAAGCGCAGCGGCCGCCGTCGCGGTCTTGGAGTTCGTCACGTTCAACGCAACGTACGAGACCTTGCTGCCGTAGCGATCGAGCACGCGATGGAGGACGGGCTCGACTTCTTTGCAAGACGGGCACCAGTCGGCCCGCACGACGGCGACGACCGGCTTGCCCTGCATCGCAGCCGGCAGGGGTCCGCCGACGTTGGCGAGATTCGGGCCGGCGACGGCGGCGAGCGGAGCAAGCAACCCCGCAAAGACGGCGCCGGCGAGCAATCGGTTCATCGAAAGTTCCTCCAAATCAGTCTTACCGTCAGCTTAGCACGCAGAACCGAAGCCAACTGTAAGAGTCCCCACAGTTTGTCGACATTCGCGTCATCGGACCAAGCGTTCCGGGAAAGCGGTCGTCGAAGGCTTGGCGAAGGCATGACGGTGACGCCGTTAGGTGGCTTTGCGCTGAGCCTCGCCTGCATGGTCGCGCTCGTCGGATGCTCGGCTCGCTCGGCCGCGCAACATCGGGACGCCGATACGCTGGTCGTGGTCGAACGCGTCGACGCCGGCACGATGAACCCGCTCTACGCCGAGAGCGCGGCGGACGCTCTCTATCAGGGGATCATCTTCGATTCCCTAGTCGCAGTCGGAGCTCACTACGCGCTCGTCCCGTGGCTGGCGACCAAGTGGACGACGACGCCGGACGGTCTTCACTGGACGGTCGACCTGCGCCACGGCGTAACATGGTCGGATGGTGCGCCGTTCGATTCCGCCGACGTCGTATATACCTGGAAGTTGATGCTCGACCCCAAGGTCGGCTATAACGCCCGCGGCCAATTCGAATACGTCAAGAATGTAGTCACCGAGGGACCTTACCGGGTGCGGTTCGATCTCACCGCTCGTAACGCGACGTTCGTGCTGTACGCGCTCGGCTCACCGATCCTACCCAAACACATCCTCGCGAAGACTCCACCCGATCGTCAGCGGTTTTCGTCGCTTGGCGAGCACCCGGTCGGAACCGGGCCGTATCGGCTGCAGAGCTGGCAGCACGACAGTCAGGCCGTCCTCGTGCGGAACCCACGCTGGTGGCACGGCCTGCCGCGGATCAAGCGAATCGATTTCCGCATCATCTTCAACGATCAAGCGGAGGTCGACGCAATGAAGGACGGATCAGCGGATTTTATGGACGACGTCTCGTCGTCGCAATATCTCCAGCTTCAATCGGATTCAAAGATCGGCTTGCTGCACTTCCTCTCACCGTACATCGATGTGATCGAGCCAAACCTCCGCCGGGTGGGCCTGTCGGACGTCAACGTTCGGCAAGCGATGATGTACGGCTGGGATCGCGAGGCGATCGCCAAAGGACTTTTTGACGGACAGGTCGCGGTCGCAAACAGCATCGTCGCCGAAGCACTGACGTATTGGTACGACCCGCACGTCAAGCGCTACCCGTACGATCCGGCGAAGGCACGCGCCGTTCTCGATGCCGCCGGCTGGCGGGTCGGCGCGGATGGCGTTCGTCGACGCGCCGGCGTCCGACTCTCGTTCGAGTTGTTGGTCAACCCCGGCTCGGTCGTCATCACCGACGAATTGTTAGAGTTCCAGGCCGACATGAAGGCGATCGGTATCGAAATCCGTCTGCACGACCTCGATTTTCCGACGATGATCTCGCGGTTGTATGCCGGCAAGTTCGATCTGATCGCCGACGCGCGCGGCGGAGCGGTCGATCCCGACTTCTTTACCCTGCTCGACTCCAAGCAGCGGCCGCCGGTCGGCGTCAACGTCACCGGCTACTCGAACCCAACCGTCGACCGCGACCTTGTGATGGGATTGCGAACGATTGATCCGGCCAAGCGCCGGGTCTATTACAACCAGATGCAAGAAGTCACCGCGGAGACGCTCCCAATGCTGCCGGAGATCACGCGTTTTTCGGCTTCGGCATTCAACAAGCGGCTTGACATCCAACCGAAGGTCGCATTGCCGTATCCGTTCATCTGGTACAACGTCTTCGACTGGACGCTCACGCCGTGACGGCCTACCTCATCCGGCGGATCGCCGGCGCAATTCCGTTGCTGTTGTTCATCAGCATCGTCTCGTATGCACTGATGGCGCTCGCACCGGGCGGGCCCGCCGCGATCCTTGGTCCCAAGGGACAGGGGCTCTCGCCCGAGGCCATCAAGCACCTCGACGCGATCTACGGACTCGATAAACCGTGGTACGTCCAGTATTTTTACTGGCTCCAGCAACTGGTGCTGCACGGCTCGCTCGGCTTTTCATACGTCGATCAGCGGCCGGTCGTCGGGAAGGTCCTCGAGAAACTACCGGTCACCGTCGAGTTGATCGGTCTGGCGCTGGCATTGACCCTCGTCGTTGCATTGCCGGTTGGGGTTTACGCCGGTGCTCGGCGTGACTCGCTGTTCGACAACGTGACGTCGGCGGTCGGCTTCACGCTCTACGGCATGCCGACATTTTGGCTCGGGATCGTGCTCGTCGACCTGTTCGCGGTCAAATTGCACTGGTTTCCGTCATCGGGGATCGCCTCGCTCGGGCATGAGGGCGATCCGATCGACCGCCTCCGTCACCTCGTGCTGCCGGTCTGCACGATCGCGCTCGTCAGCTTCGCGACCTGGATGCGATTCCAGCGCAGCTCGGTGATCGAGACGCTCAACTCGCCGTTCATCCGCACGGCGCGCGGCAAGGGACTCTCCGAACGGACGGTCTTATTCCGGCATACCTTGCGCAACGCGCTACTGCCGACGCTAACGCTGCTTGGCTTGAGTCTGCCGACCTTGGTCGGTGGCGCGTACTTCGTGGAGTACGTTTTCTCGATCCCCGGCGTCGGCTATCTGACGTTTTCGTCGATTTTCAGCCGCGACTATCCGACCTTGATGGCAATCACGATGCTGACTGCCGTGTTGATCGTCGCCGGGAACCTGCTTGCGGACATCACCTATGCGCTCGTCGACCCGCGAATTCGGTACGACTAAATGAGAGCTTTCATTCGTCGCTTCCGGCGCGAGCGCTCGGCCGTCGTCGGTTTGATCGTCGTCATCATTATCGGGAGCGCGGCGATCTTCGGGCCGCTGCTCGATCATGTCTCACCGATCGCAATTCAGCACGACCTGTTGGGCCATCCGGCGGGTCCGTCGCTGCTCCATCCGCTCGGCACGGATTTACTCGGTCGCGACGAGTTCGTGCGCGCGCTCTACGGCGCACGCGTCTCGCTGACGGTCGGCGTTACCGCGATGATCGTCTCGGTCGTCGTCGGACTGCTCTACGGCGCAATCGCCGGCGCGGCCGGCGGCGCCGTTGACGCACTCATGATGCGGCTTGTCGATGCTCTGCTGTCATTTCCGACGTTCTTTCTGCTCGTGATCGTGGAAGCGCTGACGAACCGCTTTTCGCTGGCGATGATCGTCCTCATCATCGGTCTGACGTCGTGGATGGGGATGGCGCGGCTCGTTCGCGCCGAGGTGCTCTCGCTGCGCGAGCGCGATTTCGTCGAAGCGGCACGGGCGTTGGGAGCCAAGCCCGCACGCATCGTTTTGCGGCACCTCATTCCCAATGCGCTCGCGCCGGTCGTTGTCTCGGCGACCTTTGCGATTGGCGGAAACATCCTCGCCGAGGCCTCACTCTCGTTCGTCGGGCTCGGCGTGCAGCCGCCGACGCCGTCGTGGGGCAACATGCTGCAAGATGCTCTCTCGCCCGCAGTCCGGACGGCGCCCTGGCTGTTGCTGACGCCGGGGCTCTCGATCGTCGCAACGATGCTCTCGTTCAGCTTGCTCGGCGAAGGCATCCGGGTTGCACTCGACACGACGATCGGGCAGACCACTTCGGACTTCGACGATCTGGACCCGACGCGGCCGCCGGTCGCCGGCGCCGCTGCACCGGCTTGACGGCCTACTCGACGACGACCTTTTCGCGCATCCGGCGGGCGATCGCCAGCGAGTAGATCGCGACGACGATGACCCCGAAGATCGTGAAGCTAAGTGCGGTCGCCAGTGCGATCGACGATGGTGATGCCGCGAAGATCGATAGCCCACCGGCGCTCGCCGGATACGCCGGCAAGAGATAGGGATAGAGCGTCGCGGCCGCCGCAACCAGCAGGCTCGCGATGAAGACGCACGATGTTTGGAACGCCAACACCGCCCGGCCGCGCGCGACGGCCGCCCGCAGCGCAATCAATGCAGCCAGCGCAATGACCGGAAGGACCGCCACGAGCGGGCTGTGCTCAATGGCCGCCGGCCGGACGCGCAACGTACTGACCGTTACCAGCACATACAACACCAGCACCGCGGGCCACAAGCGCGCCACCGCATGCCGGCTCCGCTCGGCCGGCGGGCCGTCGATGCGAAACATCAGGAACGTCGCCCCGTGCTGCGCGAGCGCCGCAACGCCGAGCACGCCGACTC
>JBOHTW010000336.1:0-8301 GCA_050733835.1 Vulcanimicrobiaceae bacterium
TCACCAGGTCGCGGTCGACAATCGGATTCTTGTAGCCGGTGTAGTTGTTACCAACCGGCTCGAGCTGGGTCGAATCGAGGAACGTGAACTGGTCGGGATCGGTCGTTCCGCCCCACCCGGTGAACGCAAGTTCGAACTTGCGATCATTCATCCGCTGAATAAACGTTGCGTAGTCGAGCTGCTTGATCGCGACCGTGATGCCGATCGCATGCATATCGGCTTGGAATTCAGCGCAGGCTTCGGCGTACTGGAGTTGACCCGACGGCAGAATCAACTCGAATGCGAGCGGAACGCCGGCCTTGCTTCGGGTGCCGTCGCCGCCCACGATCCAACCGCTGGCGTCAAGCAGCGCACGCGCCTTGGACGCATCGTAGACGTAGTGTCCGACGTGCGGGTCGTACCAATATTTGAGGGCCGGGGGGACGATTCCGTACGATACTTGTGCGTCGCCGTGCAACAGACCGTCGGTGATTGTCGGACGATCCCAGCCGTACATCATCGCCTTGCGGACAGCGAGGTCGCTCAGACCCGGCGCGGCGAGATTTGTCGACATGAAATACGTGAACAGATCGGGGATATGCAGGAGCTTGAGACCGGGATCCTGTTGTTGAATTTCCCGATAGTCCGCCGGGCTCATCGTGTCGTAGAGATCGGCAGAGCCGTTCTCCATCGCCTCCACCCGCGCCTGATCGTCGAGGATGATCCGGATATCGATCCGCGATATTTTCGCGGGACCATGCCACCAGTGCGGGTTACGCACGAAGATGACTTGGTTGTCGTGTTCCCAGTGCTTGAGCATGTAGGGCCCGGTGCCGATCGGATGCTGGCCGAACGACGAGTTCCGCAGTTGGCCCGGCGCGATCTTCCCCAGGACATGTTCGGGCAGAATCAGCGAGCCGAGTACGCTGGTTTCAAACAACGCGTTGCGATTCTTGAGATCGAAGCGCACGCGATACGGGCCGAGCGCTACAATGTCTTTCACGTAGGCGAACTGACCGGCGTATGGAAAGCCAACCTTCGGGTCGAGCATCGTCTTCCACGTGAAAACGACGTCTTTTGAACTGAACCGGGCGCCATCGGACCAGGTGACGCCGTGGCGGAGGTTGACGTTCCAGTGCAGGCCGTCCGGCGAGTGCGACCACGAGGTTGCCAACCACGGGATTACGCTGAAGTTTGGACCGATACCGGTCAACCCGTCCAGGATGAAGCCGGCGTACAAGAATTCCGGCTCCGAATTCGCAAACAGCGGGTCGATCTGCCCGGCGTCGGCGATCTCCAGCGCGACCAGCGTATTGGGGTCGCGCTTCTGGTCAGACGCCCGGGCCGCGCAGCCCGCCAACAACAGCGCGCAGGCCGCCATCAGAGCGAGCACGTGACACGAACGGGCGAAGGGTGTCTTCGTTAGCCTGAGCCTCCTGTGATACAGATTACACCCTATAGAACGCCGCCGACGGCGGTCCTGTCGCGAGGCCCCCCGCGACGCGGGCACGGGCAACCCGTCACGTAAAGGAATCGTAATCCCGGTCACAGCGCAACCGCGGCGTCGATGTCGTAGAATGAAGGCCGACTTGCTGCTTTGCCACTATTGCGGAGGCCACGTTGACCCCCTCGATCACGCTCGACCACGAGCCGGCGCCGCGCAATCCCTTCTCGGTGTTTGGGAAGCTCCGCCGAATCGAAACCGGACACTTCTCCGCCTCTGAGATCGACGATGCTCTCCGGCTGGATCTGGGAACGCTCGCCGCCGAGCGGACCGCTCGGCGCGCGGTCTTTGCAAACGAGTTCGACGCGATTCGGATCGCGCGCGAGCACATCGCGCAGCATCGGGCCGAGATCGTCGAAGCGCTCGGTCATCTCGAAGGTTTTCTCACCCGCATGCTCGACCCGTTCGTCCACGCCGCCGACCCCGTAACCGGCAAGCCCTATGTGACGATCAAGAGCGTCCAGAGCCGCGAGCGTGGTGACTATATCCTGAGCGTCGTGATGTTCGACGGCAGCTACATCACGTTCTCGGTCGACGTCAACGGCCAGGCGTCGTTCAGCGCGGACCCCAGCGGCGCCGCCGCGCCAAAGCGCCACCGGATTCGGTGGATCACGGTCAACGGCAAAGGCACCGACGTGCGGCTCGTCCTCGAAGGGAAAGGTTCGAAGTCGACCGACTTCACCGATCTCTACACGATCGTCAAGACGTTCGTGCGTCAAGCTTGCAGCCGCGCTTGCCACCAAGCCGACGTGGTGACAAAAAAAAGTACGTAGCGCGGCGAGCACAGCGACCAGGATTCGAACGCAAGAAACGGAGCGCGCGCGCCGATCATTTGAGCTAGGCTCGGACGATGAGTACCGCTGCCAAACCCCGTTTCGTTCTCGCCGATCTGGTCGCGCTAGCGACCGTTACAATTTGGGGAACGGGCTTCGTCGTTCAGAAGATCGCGCTCGACCAAATCGACCCGCTCGGCTTCACGTTCGTGCGGTATGCGGTGATGCTGGGGCTTGCGTGGATCGGATTCGCCGCGGCCGGCGGTGAATCGATCGCTCGCGGCGACCGGCAGCGGGTGTTGTGGACCGGCGTGCTCGGCTATAGTTGCTACATCCTGTTGTCGACGATCGGGCTGCGCTACACGACGGCATTCTCGAACGCGTTGCTGATCGGGACCGCGCCGCTGATGACGATCGGGTTGCTCGCGGCGGCCGGGATGGAGCGGATCTCGCGTAATCAGGTGCTGGCCGCACTGGCGGCGCTGGTCGGCGTGTTGGTCTTCATCTCCGCGAAGATCGGCGCCCGCATGCACACCGCCGGCATCGGCGACGCGATTTGTCTCGCGGCAGCGCTGTGTTTCGCGGCCTACGCCGTCGTCAACAAACCGTTGCTCAGCAAATATCGATTGTCGACGGTGATGGCCTGGACCCTGACCGCCGGCACGCTCCCCGTCCTGCTCGCGACCTTGCCGGTGGCCCTTGCCGAACCGTGGCGGAGCGTGACGCCGGTCGGCTGGGCGGCGATCGCGTGGAGCAGCATCGTGCCGGTCTACGTCGCGTGGAACCTCTGGAACTGGTCGACGCAGCGCATCGGACTCGCACGCACCTCGATCTACATGTATTTGATCCCGATTGTCGGCGGATTCACGTCGTGGGCGCTCCTCGGGGAGCGGTTCGGGTCGGAGAAGGTCGTCGGCGCGTTGCTCATCCTGGGGTCGCTCGTCATCTCCCGCTTCAATCAACGCGGCCCGGACCGATAACTGAGGCATGGTCGATTACTCGTTTGCGACGAATCACGGCTTCCAACTCGGCGGCCTCCACGGCGTCGGCATCGTCCAGATCGGCCTCGGTCTCGTCGCCCTGTTCGTCGCCTGGAAGCTCTTCTCTGGAATGCTCAACCCCCGAAACCGCTGACGCTACCGCGCCGCGACCCGTCACCGTCGAGGTCTCGCCGTCGCAAATGCGTGCGGATCGCGCAAGTAGCAAGAGCTACGTGTCGAGGTACGCGGCGGCTGTCAAACCGCTCGAACGAAGGTCCGAGGCGCTTCCCGAATGGGTTAATTGCCCCTTCAGTAACATGTAGGCTCGATCAGCGATTTCGAGGCTCATCTCGGCGTTCTGCTCGATGAGCAAGATCGCGTGGTCCCGACCCTTGAGTGCGTACACGAGGTCAAAATACTCTTCGACGAGTCGCGGCGATAGGCCGAGTGACGGCTCATCCATGATCAAGTATTTCGGCGAACCGATCAGCGCGCGCGCCAATGCTACCATCGCCTGCTCTCCCCCAGAGAGCGTACCGGCTAGTTGCGCCAATCGCTCTCCGACCCTTGGAAACAGGGCGGTCATTTGACTCAGCATCTCGGGAAAGGACGAAGTACCGTGTGCGGCTCGATAACCGAGTCGTAGATTTTCCACGACCGTGAGCTTCGCAAAGAGACGCCGCCCCTCTGGGACGACTCCAACTCTGAGTTGAGAAATTTGGTTCACCGGCATCCTGTTGATCATCCGACCCGCGATGCTCACTCTCCCTGCCGTCGGGCGAACGAGTCCGGTTATCGTCCGGAACATCGTGGTCTTCCCGGCGCCATTCGGACCGAGCAAACACACCAGTTCGCCGGGTTTTACGACCAAATCTACGTCGCGCAACATCGGCACTCCGTCGTACGCGGTCGACACGCCTTCAAGAAGCAACATGGCGTTGTCTCCGTCCCAGATAGGCAACGCGCACCGCTTCGACTCGGCTTACTTCGACGAAGCGGCCCTGCGCAATGACTTCTCCGTAGTTGAGCACGATAACGCGATCTGGCAGCCGTCGAATAACGTGCATATCGTGTTCGATGACGATGATCGATAGGTCTGCACGTTCCCGTTGAATGAGCCGGATATCGCCGATGAGCTCCTCCGTCTCCTCTTCGTTCATCCCGGCCGACGGCTCGTCTAGAAGCAGCAGCCTCGGCCGCGCCGCGAGAGCCCGCGCAATCTCCAAACGGCGCCTATCAGCGTGCGGCAGGCTTCGAGCTTCGGCATGGCGCCGCTCAAGTAGATCGTTCCCGAGTACACCAAGCAGTCGCTCCGCCTCGGCCACTCCGTTTCGCATCTCACGATCCGCCCGCCCCGGACGCAGCACGATGTCAAATAGGCCACTTCGCATTTGAGCGTGCATTCCAATGAGAACGTTATCTAACACGGTCAACTCGCCAAACAGACGACAATTCTGGAACGTCCGAACGATCCCCATCTGCACTAGCTGGTGCGGACTCATACCGATAAGATTCCGACCTTCGAACGATAAGCTGCCTGAGCTGGGGCGATAGATCCCGCTGATGACGTTGATCAGGGTCGACTTCCCGGCACCGTTTGGGCCGATGATTCCGAGGATCTCGCCACGCCGAACAGACAGCCCGACATCACGCAATGCCACGAGGCCGCCGAATTGAACACCAATACCCTCCCCATGAAGAACGGCTGCCTCCGTGTCGCCCATCGCCTAGTACCTGCGGAGCCGCCGAGGGATCAGCCCTCTTGGCCGTATCAACATGACCACAATGACCGCCAATCCGTAGATCAGTAACCGGTAATCGGAAAAAATGCGAAACTTCTCCGGTAGCACCGTCAAGATAAACGCACCAGCGACGACGCCGACGACGTTGTCTAGGCCGCCGACGATCACCATCGTCATGATTGTCACCGACACGACGAACGTGAAGTCATCCGGTGAAATATAGCTAGTGTACGACGCGTATACCGTCCCCGCACAGGCCGCAAGAAACGCGTCGACGGCAAACGCTAGGACCTTGTACCACACCACATTGATTCCCTGACAGCTCGCCGCGAGCGGGTCCGCCCCGATCGCATTCCAAGCCAGGCCAATGCGCGAATCGTGCAGCCGTCTACCAAGAAATATCGCAAAGAACAGCGTGGCTAACGCCAACCAATAGAAATTAGCCTGCGACGGCAGCCGCATACCAAAGAGATCAGGCGCCGTGCTGAACGAGTACCCAAAGATCGACGGAACGGGAATATTGACGATCCCGTTAGGCCCTCCCGTAAACGCGAGGTTATTGAGCATCTGCTGCACGACGACAGCAAACGCGATCGTGACCAGCGCGAGGTAGTAGTCCCGTGTGCGCATGCACGGGACTCCCAGCAAGAAACCAAAGCCCGCAGCAACCACAGCGGCGATCACTAGCGCGGGCCAAAAACCGAGTCCAGCGTGAACCATGAGCAGCGCCGATACGTATGCACCGATTCCGTAAGATGCTCCGCTCGCAAAATTCGGCAGATTTGCGCTGCCTAGCTGGAAATTTAGCGCCACCGCCACGACTGCGAATAACGCAGACAGAATGAACAAGTTATATACGTAGGTATTCCCGCCCAAAAACGCCGGCATCAGAACAAGATACAGCGCCGCCACGCCGCGAACCCAGACCGCGCGCCTACTGAACACCCTCTCAATATACGCACCGATCACGCTACGCCACAGAAGCAGCGACCCTGCGATAACGGCCCCGACGGTCGCGCACAGCACGACATACGAATCGCTAATGAGTAGAACGAGCAGCAGAGTCAGGCCTAGGCCCTCCGCTACGACAATGAAACCGAAGTCTACGAGTGCCGCCGTTGCCACCGCTCGCGGCACGATCATACCTTTTCCACGACCTTTTCTCCAAGAATCCCGGTCGGCCGAAAGATGAGGAACGCGATGACGACCATGAATGCGATAACCTGTTCATACGCGTCGCCGTTTGGCAGGACCGCTTGCGCCAGGGTTTCGACGCCGGACAAAATGACGGCGCCGATCACCGCGCCGTATACGCTTCCCAAGCCCCCGACAACCGCTGACGAAAAGCCCAGCAGGCCCGCAAGGATGCCATAGTCAAACCGAATCGCCCCAGTGTAGATGGCGAAGAATATGCCACCGATAGCTCCGACGACTGAGGCGATAAAGAACGTCAGCAGCGCGATCCTCGTCGTGCTGATGCCGAGCATGCTTGCCATTTCCGGATCCTGTGCGAGGGCTCGAATGCACGTGCCCAATACGGTCTTGTTGAGAAACGCATAGATAGCGCCCAATAAGACAACGGTCGTGACGAGGGCAACGATCACGAGTTGACTGACCGCCGTGTTAAAGAGATAAAAGGCCGGTGCGCTCAAGAGCGACGGGAAAGCCTGCGCCGTACTGCCTTGCGGAACGACGTGCCGAACGGTCTCTCGAAGGACAATGCCAAGTGAAACGGTCGCCACGAGAACGATGAGCTGAGACCGGTACTGGAAAGGCCGGATGACCGCGATGTATAGGATGCAGCCGATGAGGCCAACCGCGAGGATGGCGACGAGAGTGGCGCGGAATGCGGGCATGAGATCGTGCCCAATCGCGGCACCGCTGAACGCCCCGAGCAAGGCGAGTGCTACATACGGAGACAAGAAAGCGACATCGCCGTGGGAAAAGTGAATGACCTCTAACACGCCGAACAACAGGCTGAAGCCGATCGCGAGGAGCGTGTAAACGCTTGCGACGACGATCCAATTTGCGATCTCGTTCACCACAAACTCAGCCATTTATCGCGCTCCTGCCATGGCTGGGAGCCCTTCTCGCACTTGCCGGCCAAGATTCTCGAGAAAGCGAGCACCGTCCAGCAACTGCTCCAGTTCGATGTACTCGTTCGGTATGTGTGCTCGATGTATGCTTCCGGGACCGCAGACAACTGTGGGGATGCCAAGCGACGAGAACAAGCCTGCTTCCGATCCAAAGCTCAGCGTGATCGGGTCTTCGTTGGAGCACGCCAGCGATCGCGCCCAGTCAACGAACACATGATTGCGTTCGAGCAGCGGCGGATATTCGCTTATTCGCTCGACGGTCAACTGTGGAACATTTGGCTGATTGTTTAGATAGTCCGGGAGTCCATTCCGAAAGTGGCGCTCCAATTCTTCGATCAGGCCTGTCGACTGCTGCCCCGGGAGGGAGCGGATCTCGAAGTCAAACCAACACTGCTCCGGGATAATGTTTACCGACGTTCCACCGGCGACCACCCCGGTCTGGATCGTCGCGTACGGTGGATCAAAACGTGCGTCCCTCCGGCCCTCGCGTTGTTCTCGCTCCGCGCGCTTTCGCAGCCACGTTATCAATTCCGCGGCTGCGTCAATTGCATTGCTGCCGAGTTGAGGGTACGCTGAGTGGCCGCTGCGACCCGTGACGGTGGCACGGACAGCAACTTTGCCCTTGTGGGCGGTCCCGACGCGCATCTCGGTGGGCTCCCCGACGACGCAACCCACGAGCCGCTCCCGGCGCGCGGCAAGATGGGGCAACATCAGCGGTGCTCCGCGGCAGCCGATTTCCTCATCAAAAGACAGAGCCAGTGTCACCGACTTCTTCGAAAGCACGCTATGCAGCGGAGCAAGAATCGCGAGCGTCAGGCCGATGAACGACTTCATATCGGCCGTTCCGCGACCGTATAGCCGCCCGTCGCGGACTGAGACTACGAACGGGTCTGTTTCCCATGCGTCGCCGTCCGCCGGTACGACATCAGTATGACCGGAGACGAGAATCGATTTAGCATCGCTTGGACCGATCGTAGCAATCAGGTTGACCTTGCTGCCATCGGCCGAGTCGATGAGTTCCACGGGTACGCGACGCAGATCGAGATAATTGGCAATACCATCGATGAGCGGACGGTTGCTATTTGTGCTTGTCGTGTCGAAGTGGACCAGCCAACCGATGAGCTCCAAGACGCTATCCGCGAGTCCGTCAGTCGTGGCCACTCGCCATTCTCCTATCTTACCATCGTGCCTTGCGGCGGTCCCGAGGTGACCTAGAAACCTCGGGAC
>JBOHTW010000337.1:0-2340 GCA_050733835.1 Vulcanimicrobiaceae bacterium
ATGTAGGATCATTATAACCGAAGACGCTTCGGTTATTCAAGCCCTTCAGGCCTGAGCGCCGGCCCTACCATCGCTGCCGCGACTTTTCCCGCATTTGCGCTTCGGCGAGCAACTCGGCTGCCCACATCGCGACGAGCGCCACATGCGGTCGATAACGCTTCCGATCACCCATAGCTCGCGCGGCGCCGCGTGTTTCCTTGCCTTCGATCCGGTACGGCTCGTTAAGCGTGGAGGTATCGAAGTGGCCTCGTTCGGCGGCCACCGGTGCGACGACGCTGAGCTCGACGACGCTGGAGCGGACCCCCAAGACTATGCGATGTGAACGATCTCCGCACCTGAAATGGGCGCCGGAACCGGCTGGTTTGTCTCGCGCAGAAGGGCGATATGTCTCTCGACGGCTTCGCGGATATTGCGAGCCCCTTCTGCGCGCGTCGAGCCACCGCTGGTGCAGCCCGGAAGGTCCGGAACGTAGGCGCCCCAGGTGCCGTCCGCGGCCGGTTCAAGAATCGCGACGTAGTCTTTCACTTGAGACCTGCCTTTTTCAGGATCGAGTTCGCGAGCGCCAGAGGCACGTCGTGGCTCATCAGGTGCCCGGCAATCGTAACGATCCTTCACCCGTTGGCGCCCGCGGCCGCTTCGCCGCTCGTTCGCGCTTCCCAGGGACTTCGGGTTTGCGACTTGTAGGCTCTGCGAAGCGGGATCTCGCCGCTCCCTCGGCGACGGCGTGCGGGCTACCGCGATTTCGCGAAGTACTCGTCGATGAAGGCTGCGTACGGCGTTCCGGCGATGCCGTACCCGGCCTCGACGGCGCGTCGCAGTGCGCCCGCGGCGCCCGAGCCGTCGCGCCCGGCACCGATGATCGCGGCCGCGACCGCCGCGCGAGTTCCGCCCATGCAGTGGATCAAGACCGGGCCCGAGGCGGCATCGACCGCCGCACGGATCGCCGCGATATCCTCGCGCGTGACGGTATCGATCGTGTACGGCACCGCGGTGTACGCGATGCCCGAGCCCTCGAGGTCCGCGGCGGTCTCGTTTCCGGGCTCCTCGTCGAGGCGGACGTTGACGACGGTCTGGAAGCGGCCGGAACGCAGCTCCTCGGCGCTTGGTTGCCCGCCGACGGTGATGTTGTCGATCGTGGCTTCGTTTTTCATAGCGAGGTCGCATTCGTGTTCTTGGAAGCCCATGACCTGGGACCGCCAGGACCAGGTGCGAGCTTCGCCCTCGGCGCTATCGCACTGCGCGGTTCACCCCGACGCCGAAGCAATGAACGATTCCCAGAGGGCTCGCCGGCTCGCCAAACGGGCAAGCTTCTGCCCTCAGGAAGCGCGAGTCGACTCGAGTGGTTGCGATACTGCGAGGGCCGTTTCGCGCGAATTCCCTGAAACGAGCGTCCAGCGGCCCCCGATGTTTCGAAAGGCGCCGCGATAGCCGCGGTGCGTTGCGATCGAGGCACCGAGGCCGGCGAGCAGCGTTTCCGTTGCCGGGCCTTTCGTCTTCCTGGGTCGAAAAATCGCGATCTGCTCGGCATCGTCCGAAACGGATGCGAGAAACGTCGGCTTCGTGGACGACTCGAGCATCTGTCCCACTCGCGTACCACCGAAGTCGCAGATTGCATCGACCTGGGCGTGGTCGCCGAGCGCGTAGCGAATCGCGAAAGCGAGTTCGGCAAGTCGGCCCGCGGGTCGAGCGAGGGCGACGCTATGGCCGGCGCGACGGAGATGTTCGCACAAATCGTCGGCGCCATCAGGCTCCGACTCCGGCGGCGCAAGCAAGAGGATACGGAAGCCCGCAGACGGGGCGATGACCGACGAACTGGCCAGCCTTTCGGTAAAAGGGATGTGGCGGAAGACGCCCCGCCGGAGACGCAAGCGCAGGACCGAGTTCAGCATCGAGAGTCCGGCGGACAGCAGCGCGATCTTCGAGCCACTCACGTCATCCCAAGAGATCGGTTCTTCTACGACGCAAAACCCTTTGTGGTCGAGTGCGAGTAGGAGATCGACGTCGAAGGCGAAGTTCGCCAATTCCAGGTCATCGAAGACTGAATCGATAGCGTTCCGGCGGAACACTTTCACGCCGCATTGGAGGTCGGTGTACTTCAACGCGAAGAGCGTGCGCACGATCACACGATACGCAAAGCTAGCAACCCGCCTGCCTAACGGCGGAAGCTTACCAGCACGGGCTCCCGGCATTCGGCGCGATCCGACCGCGCCAGAAACCGTCGGCTCAAGGCACCGCCGATAAAGCCGGTCGACTTGCTCGGGCGTATACGAGCCGTCGGCATCCACGAAGCCCACGTAGCGCTCGCGACCGCAGCGCATCCCGGCGCGAACGGCACCGCCC
>JBOHTW010000338.1:0-4818 GCA_050733835.1 Vulcanimicrobiaceae bacterium
CCGCGGCCCGGCCCGGTGCTGGTCGACATCCCAACCGACGTGCTCAAGGGCACCGTGACCCGGCGCCAGCCGCCGGCCGGCGAGCATTCCCGGCGCGCCCAGGCGACGGCGGTCGACCCGAGCGCGATCAAGCGCGCCGCTGAGTTCGTGCGAACCGCCGAACGGCCGGTCGTCATCGTCGGCGGCGGCGCGCGCGTCTCGGGCGCAACCAAAGAGTACCGCGAGCTGTGCGCGGCGCTGCGCGCGCCGCACACGGCAACCATCAACGCGCTCGGCTGCGCGCATCCCGATGATCCACGGTTTCTCGGGATGCTCGGCATGCACGGCTGGAAGGCCGCTAACCTCGCCGTCGCTGAGGCCGACGTCATCCTTGCGCTGGGCATGCGGTTCGACGACCGGGTCACCGGCCGCACCGATAAGTTCGCAACCAAGGCGAAGATCATCCACGCCGATATCGACGCGGCTGAGTTCAACAAGATCGTCCGCGCCGACGTCACGCTCCACGGCGACCTACGCGCGACGTTGCGCGCGCTTATCGACGAACTCGACGCGCATCCGCTGCCGTCGTTCGACGTATGGTCGCAGGCGGCCAAGGCCGTCGGTGGGCCGCTGCCGCGCGATCGCACGCCCGCGGGCACGTTGTCGGCGACCGATGTGCTCGACGCCGTCTTCGCGGTTGCGCCCGCCGACGCGATCGTCGCGACCGACGTCGGCCAACATCAGATGTGGGCGGCGCAGCGCGCGCGGCCGATCGATCCACGCAACTTCCTGACCTCGGCGGGCCTGGGTTCCATGGGGTTCGGCCTGCCGGCGGCGATCGGCGCGCAGTTCGGCCAACCCGATCGCACGGTGATCGCGGTCTGCGGCGACGGCGGGTTACAGATGTCGCTCGGCGAGTTTGCGACCTTGCGCCGCTTCGATCTGCCGATCAAACTGCTGTTGATCGACAACCGGCGCCTCGGAATGGTGCGGCAGTGGCAAGAGCTTTTCTACGAACGGCGCTACTCGGCGGTCGATCTCTCCGATAATCCGGACTTCGCGGCGATCGCGCGTGCGTTCGGCGTGCGGGCGGAGACGGTCGAATCGAGCGACGAACTCGAAGGGGCGATCGACCGGCTGATGCGCGCGCGCGAGCCGATGCTGCTCCACTGCACGTGTTATCCGACCGAAAACGTCTGGCCGCTGATTCCGCCGGGCGCCGCGACCGTCGATGCAATCGAAGGCATCCCCGCGTGACGCGAAACTACATTCTGCACGATTGGCGCGAGATCGCGCGGATCGTCAACCTCACCCACCGGTTCGGCTGCGCGCTCGAACGGCTCGACGTGAAGCCCGACGGTGAACGCTTCCGCACGGCGATCGAATTGACCGGTGGCGACGACGCGCTTCGGCGGCTCGACGCGCAACTCACCAAGCTGACTGAAGACGATAAGGAGATGGCTCGATGAAGGCCTACTACGACCGCGACAACGATCCCAAGGTTCTGGCCGGCAGAACGATTGCCGTGATTGGCTACGGAAGCCAGGGGCGCGCCCACGCGCAGAACCTCCATGACAGCGGGGTCAACGTCGTCGTTGGACTGCGCGCCGGATCGACGTCGCGCGAAACGGCCAAAAACGACGGCATTCGTACCGCTTCCATTGAAGATGCGGTACGCACCGCCGACATCGTCATGATCCTGACGCCCGACGAAGAACAGCCCGCGATCTACCTGCGCTCGATCCGCGACAACCTGCAGCTCAATGCTTACCTCGCGTTTGCGCACGGCTTCGGCATTCATTTCGGAACGATCGTGCCGCCCAAGAACGTCAACGTCTTCATGGTCGCGCCGAAAGGACCCGGCCGCCTGGTTCGGACCGAGTACGAAGCCGGCCGCGGCGTCCCGTGTCTGATCGCGATCCATCAGGATCCCAGCGGCGACACCCGCACGATCGCGATGGCCTACGCCTGCGCGATCGGCGGCGGCCGGGCCGGGATCCTCGAGACCAATTTTAAGGAAGAGACCGAGAGCGATCTGTTCGGCGAGCAGGCCGTGCTCTGCGGCGGCGTTTCCGAACTCATCACCGCGGGTTTCGAGACGTTGGTCGAGGCCGGCTACGCACCCGAGATGGCGTACTTCGAGTGCCTGCACGAGATGAAACTGATCATCGACTTGATGTACGAGCGCGGCATCGAAGGAATGCGCAACGCGATCAGCAACACGGCTAAGTACGGCGATTACACACGCGGCAAGCGCGTCATCGCCGGCGAAGCGCGAGCAGCGATGAAAACGCTACTCGCTGAGATTCAGAGCGGCGCGTTCGCCCAGGAGTGGATTGCCGAGCATGCTGCCGGCAAGCCGCGGTTCGCGGAGTTTCGGGCCGCCGCCGGCGCCCACCAGGTGGAAGAGGTCGGTGCGCGACTTCGCGACCTGATGCCGTGGATGCGTAAGCCCGACACAGCCCAGCCGACCGCGCCCGCGGGGTCGCGCGCGGCGGTCAGCGACGCTATGCGCCGGATGTACGAGTAACGCCGCGCGCGGCCAGCGCCTCGGGCTCCGGCACCGCCGGGTCGAGCCGCTGGTCCGGTGCGAGGTACCGCAAGATGTAGTCGGCAACGCCGTCCTCGAGCGTATAGCGCGGCGCCGAATCGAATGCGCCGGCGCGCACGATCGAGGCTTCGGTGCGATACTGATACTTCGCGCGCAACGACTCCGGCATCTCGATAAACTCGATCCGCGGCTCGAGGTCAAGCGCAGCAAAGACGGCCTGCGCAAGCCGTAGCCAGGTCCCGGCCAAACCCGAGCCGACGTTAAAGATGCCGCGGGCTGCCGGGTTGGCGGCCAAGGTCAACGTCATGGCAACGGCATCCTTGACGTAGACGAAATCGCGCTGCTGGCCGCCGTCGGGAAACTCGGGGCGATAGCTCTTGAAGAGCCGGACCGTTCCGCCCGCGCGAATCTGTTCGTACGCTTTGGCGACGACGCTGCGCATGTCGCCTTTGTGCGCTTCGTTGGGACCGTAGACGTTGAAATACTTGACCCCGGCGATCTGTTCGGCCAATCCCGAACGCTGCGCGTAGCAGTCGAAGAGATGCTTCGAGTACGCGTACATGTTGAGCGGCCGCAAGCTGTGCAGCGAGCGCGACTCCGCCAGGTCGTGCTCGAGCGCCCCGTAGGTCGCCGCCGACGAGGCATAGACGAACCGCACGCCGCGCGCGACCGCGGCCTCGGCGAGCATCTTCGTAAAGCCGTAGTTATTGCGCATCAAGTACGCAGAATCGGTCTCGGTCGTCGACGAACAGGCGCCCAGATGAACGATCGTCCTAAACTCATCGAGGCAACTCGCGTTACTGGCGACGTGCCCAGCGAGATCGGCGGCGTCGAGATAGTCGCGAATCCGCAAGGGAGCGATATTTTTCCACTTCTCGGACCGATCGAGAACGTCGCAGACGACGATGTCGTCGCAGCCAGCTCGATTCAACTCCCAGACGAGCGCGCTGCCGATAAAACCGGCACCACCCGTGACTAAGATCGGCGCTTCGAGCATTGAGGACACCGTCTTGCTCTACGTCAACTCGGTGGAGTTTCCCGGTTGAGCGAGCGAGGCCTCGGCCTCGGCGGCGGCAAGGGTGCGCCGGGCGTCGCGGACGACCGGCTCATCGATCATCAGGCCGTCGACTTTAACCGCGCCGATTCCGTCGGCCGATGCGCGGTCAAACGCCGCGACGATCCGGCCGGCGCGGGCCAGCTCGTCGGCCGTCGGGGCATAGACGGCGTTGATGATCGCCACCTGCGACGGATGGATCGCCGATTTGCCGCCGTACCCCAGCCGCCGGCCGATCTGCGCATCGGCCTTCAGGCCATCGCCGTCGGCGATGTCGAGCCAGACGGCATCCCACGGGCGCTCGAGCCCGTTCGCGCGCGCCAGCAGCGCCAACTGCTCGCGCGCGCTGAGAAACAGCGGCGGCGATTGGGCGCAGGCCGCTCGCCAACTCGTCCCGAGGTCGGCGCACAGGTCGGCGAGGCCGAGCGAGATGCCGCGCAGCCGCGGGGTGTGGACGATCAGCCGGTCCATTGCCGCGACCGCAGCGGCGGTCTCAAACAGCACCGAATAATGCACCCGGCGCGCCGGATCGCGCGCATCGAGCACCGAGTCGAGGGCCTCGTAGTCGTGAAGCGATTCGAGTTTGGGGACGACCAGGCGCAGCACGCCCGCGTCGAGCGCCGCCGCGAGGTCCTCGCGCCAGTGCGGCGTCGTCAGCGCATTGATCCGCACGCAAACGTCACGATTGGCGGCGCGCAACTGGGCGGCTGCGGCCGCGAGCGCCATCCGCGCATCGTCCTTGGCCGACGCGGCGACGCCGTCTTCGAGATCGAGGACGATCTCGCGTACGGCAAGCGTCGCCGCCTTGCGAATTTTGCGCCCGTCGGTCGCGGGAACGAACAGCGAAGCGAACACGGCCGCTATGACGCCAGTGACGGGGCGGCGGTTGGCCAGGCCGGCTCGGCTTCGGGCAGGTCGTCGATACCGGCATTTGTCTGGCCGATCGAACGGTCGAACGCGACCCGCAGGCCCTCACCGACCAAACTGAATGCGAGCAACGTGACCACGATCAACAGCCCCGGCGTCAGCACGAGCCACGGCGCGGTTCGCACGGCCGGCGTCAGCGCGTCCTGCAGCATGTTGCCCCACGACGGCGTCGGGATCTGGACGCCAAGGCCCAAGAACGATAGTCCCGCCTCGACCAAGATATTGTCGCCGATCGCAAGGGTCGCTGCGACCACGACCGGCGCGAGCGCATTTGGAATGAGATGCCGCAGAACGATGCGCGTCGAGC
>JBOHTW010000339.1:0-8455 GCA_050733835.1 Vulcanimicrobiaceae bacterium
GGCTGCAACACGAAGCCGCGCCGCAGCTTGGGTTCACCGTTCGCTTTCTCGACGAAGACCGCTTTGGTGCCGAGTTGGCGGGCCATCTCGTAGCCGAGCACGATGCCGCCGACCGCGGCGCTGACGACGACGGTGGGCTCGTACCCACGGACGAGGTCGGCCAGCTCGTCGGCGATCGGTTCGACGAGTTGCGGGTCCTCGAGAATCCGAAACTTTTGGATGAAGCGATCGCTGTGGCGCCCCGATGACAGCCGAAAGTGGCCGTCGAGCACCGCGCCGTGCTGCGCCAACGCGGCCTCGAGGTCGAACGAATCAGACATGGACGCCGCTCATCTCGACGAGGATTGCGTTGGCAGCGGCCGCCGGGTCCGATGCCTCAGTGATCGGCCGGCCGACGACGAGATAGTCGGCGCCGGCCGCGACCGCATCGCGCGGTGATGCGACCCGCTTCTGATCGCCGTGCGCGGTCCCGCTCGGCCGAATCCCCGGACACAGCGCGCCGAACTCGGTGCCGAAGAAGCTCTTGAGATCGCGTGCCTCGTGAACGCTGCAGACGACGCCCGCGCACCGCGCGTCGCGTGCCAGCGCCGCCAGCCGCGTGACGTTTTCCCCCGGCCCGCCGGTCAGTCCGAGTTCGCGCAATTCCTCGGAGGCAATGCTCGTCAAAATCGTGACCGCGTAAATCTCGGGCACCGAAACTCCCAACTCGCCGGCGCGCTCGGCCGCCGCCTCGACGGCCGCCTGCATCATCTCGTTCCCGCCAATCGCATGTACGCTGACGATCCGCGCCTGCGGCCGAACCAGCGCACGAACCCCCGCCGCCACCGTCCGCGGAATATCGTGGAGCTTCGCATCCAAAAAATACGGCCGCCCGCCATCCTCGAGATACGCAACGAGCTCTGCACCAAAGCTGTAGAACGCTTCGTTGCCGACCTTAAACCAAACATCAAGCCCATCGAGCCGCTCCACCAACCCCCGAGCCTGCGCAAACGAGTCAACATCCAACGCAACGATAAGTTTAGCCATTTGCCTCTTCACGCAGTCTGACCCGCAGGAGGGGGGCGGCGACGTTTCGGCACGAGAGCTCCGACGACGAGCGGAACCACGGAGGGCGAGAGCGAGGAGCGGTGCAGCAGCAAAAATTGCACGAAGCGATTTTTGTAGCGATCTCGGGCCGGAATGTCGCCGCTCCCATCCGCGGCTCCAGGGCTCCGTGTGCGCCGCTCAGCCTTCATCTCCTTGAAAGCTCTCAGCATCCGCAAGCCCAACATTCGCCGCGCCAACGATCTCGCCAAGCGAGCGAATCCCACGCTCAACAAGATGCCGCCGCAAGCCATCAACAACGTTGAGCGGCGCCCGCGGATCGGTAAAGTTCGCCGTTCCCAGCGAGACGATGCTCGCGCCCGCAAGGAAGAACTCGAGCGCATCCCGGGCAGTCTCGATCCCGCCTTGACCGACGATCGGAATCCGCACCGCGCGCGCGACTTCGTAGACCGCGAGCACCGCGATCGGCCGAATCGCGGGACCCGAAAGCCCACCGGTCAGGTTGCCCAGCCGCGGCCGCCGCGCATCGACGTCGATCGCCATTCCGCGCACGGTATTGATCACGGCCAGCGCGTCGGCGCCGGCGGCCTCGGCCTCGCACGCGATTCCGGCGATGTCGGTGACGTTTGGCGAAAGCTTGACGATCAGCGGTTTGTCGGTCGTAGCCCGCGCCGCGCGAACGACGCGCGCCGTCAGCTTGGGGTCGCACGCGAACGTCTCACTTTCGCTCGCGACGTTCGGGCATGAGATGTTCAATTCGATCGCGTCGATCTCGGCGCGCGCCGCCAACCGTTCGGTGACGAACGCGTAGTCGTCAACCGAGAAGCCGGCGACGCTGCCGATCACCGCGCACGGCCGATCGGCAAACTTCGCAACGTCGTGCTCGAGATACCAGTCGATTCCGGGATTCTGCAATCCGATCGCGTTGAGCATCCCCGCCGGAGTAGGCACCAATCGCGGCGTGGGGTTTCCGAGGCGCGGCTTGCGGGTCACGCTTTTCAAAACGACGCCGCCGATCTTGGCGAGGTCGATGAACGGCGCGTACTCTTCACCCGAGCCGTAGCAGCCGCTGCCCATGAGCGTCGGGTAGGCGAACTTGAGCGGACCGATGCGGGCCGACAGGTCCGGCGTCACCGTCACGTCTACCACTTCAGTTCGTGTGCCCAAAAGACGGGCCCCTCGACGCAGATCCGGGCGTGGACGTAGCCGCGCGGTTCGTCGGATTGCGGCGGCGGGAAATGCGGCGCCTGTGCGCTCGCGCGATCGAGTGGAACGACGCAACCCCAACATGCCCCGACGCCGCATGCAAACGTCTCTTCGAGCGAGAGTTGGGCGCGCACGTCGAGCTGCAACGCGATGCGCGCAACCGCTCGCAACATTGGCGACGGACCACAGGCCAGAATCGACGAGTGAGTCGCGCCGGCGCGCGCAAGCAACTCGGTGACGAACCCGCGATGGCCGCGCGAACCGTCGTCGGTCGCAAGCGCCAAGGTGCAGCCGAGCGCCGAGAATTTTTCAGCATCGACGAGCGCCGCTGCCGTTCGCGCGCCGTAGTAGAGCGTCACGCCGTTGCCGCGGTCGCGCAAGGTTTGCGCGGCCAGCAGCACCGAGGCCAGACCGACGCCGCCCGCCACGATCGCAACGTCGTCGCCGGTCGCATCGAGCGCGAATCCGTTGCCGAGTGGGCCGAGTACACCGAGCGTTGCGCCGACGGGCTGCGCGGCCAGTTCGCGCGTCCGCGGGCCGCAGACGACGAGCATCAGCGTGATCCGATCGCCTCGGGCCTCGTAGATGCCGAGTGCGGTCGACGCCAGCTCGCCCGTCGGCGGAACGACCATGACGAACTGCCCCGCCAGCGCGGCCGCCGCTAGCTCCGGCGCTCGGAGGCCCAAAACCACGATGCCCGGTGCCGGCTCGCGGCGATCACGGATAACCGCCTCGTGGAGTGTCGGACGGCTCCGGGTCAGGGGCATGAATCCTGGGTTCTCGCCGGTACCGACAACTCCGCTCGCAAGAAACTTTCACGAAAGCCTAACGGCACGTCCGTGAGCCGACTGGAACATTCGTCCAAATCTGCCGTTATATAGTTATACGTAGAGATAGCAGGGAGAGCACGACGCGAAAGGAGGGTCCCGCGATGTCAGGTTTGATGGTCTTCACGTCGCTCGCCGACGCGCTCCGAGCGGGATTCCAAGTCTACGACCGTACGCCCGATGGTTATTTGGTGCGAACCAAGACGCCCAGCGGCTGGGCGCTCGCACTCGTCATGCTCGGTAAGAAGAAGGCGTAGCTCGCTCTCCTCAAACGCACAGATGGCGGGATGCTCCGGCATCCCGCCATCTGTGCGTTTAACGGGGCTCGGGCGGCTTGGGCGGCGGATACAGCTCTTGCGTCGAGCCGCTCGGCCGGTAGGTGTAGCTCGAGTCGAACGGCGCTCCCGACGGCGGCGCACCAGGCACCGGGCCGCCGGTCCTCGCCTCGGGCGGGATCGGCATCGCGTTCCCGCCGGCGAGCCACGCTAACCCAACTTGGGCAACCCCGATGAACAGGGGGATGAGGCCGGCGACGAGCCACGGTCCGAAACCCATCGTCGAGAGGCCGACGACCAGCGCCAGGCCGACGGCCACGAGGGTGATGCCCTTGCGGAGTTGACATTGAATCGCGTAAGCGGAGTAGCCGGCGGGCCTCGGCCCGGCCGCCGGTTGACCGCTCATCCGCGCGTAGTACGCGCCGGCGGCCGCCGGGTCGACCGTCGGCGGGATCCCGTGCTGGAGGGTCGCCATCGCCTCGCGATGGCGCATGATCCGCGCCAGCAGCCAAACGAACGGCGGCACCCCGAAGATCGTGATCACCGCGACGAGCCCGATGACGTCGCCGCCGATGTCGGAGCCCAACAGCATGTCTAGATCCGGGGCCCCCAGCCCTGAAACGTCGTCCGGCCCGGTTCGCCGCCCGGGATCAGCCGGCGCTGCTGCGGAAGATCGGTTGCCATTCGGTCGGAGGGTCGCGGGACGATCATGTTGGGCTCCTCTGCACGTCCGGGTCGTTCTCGACGTGCGTCACTGATACGGACCGGC
Organism: Vulcanimicrobiaceae bacterium; assembly: GCA_050733835.1. Lineage (GTDB taxonomy): Bacteria > Vulcanimicrobiota > Vulcanimicrobiia > Vulcanimicrobiales > Vulcanimicrobiaceae > JBOHTW01. Next base: position 4,122 of record JBOHTW010000339.1, read on the forward strand.
TGCCTGAATGTTTCGCTGCGGCCGGACACTCGCGGTGAAACCCAGATGGTTGGTTCGCCGTACGTGTGGACGTGACGATCACCGCATCGGTCCTCGGTTCGGCCGCCTTCCGCCGCTCGGCGACCCCGACTGCGGGCGCGGTTCTGACTCCGTCCGACGAGCAGTTGGCGGTCGCTGCAATAAGCGGCGAACGCGAAGCATTCGGTTCGCTGGTCGAGCGCTACGACCGGGCCGTCTACCACTTGGCGCTGCGCACGTTGCGCAATGCCGACGAAGCTCAAGATGCGACTCACGAGGCGTTTTTCAAGGCGTTCCGGTCGATCCGGACATTCCGGCCGGGCGCGAAGTTCTCGACCTGGATATTTGCGATCGCGTACCACGCTTGTTGCGACCGGCTGGAACGGCGCAAGCGGTATACCGGCGGCGCGATCCCCGACCGGGCCGATCCGGCACCCGGTCCTGAACCGGTCGCATTACAAAACGATGAGGCGCGGGCGCTGCGGGCGGCAATCGACGCCTTGCCGGAGAAATATCGGGTCGTGGTGACGCTCTACCATTTGCAAGGCCGTCAATACGAGGAGATCGCCCGCGTGCTGGATCTGCCACTGGGAACCGTGAAAACGCATCTGTTCCGCGCCAAGGAACTGTTGCGCACGGCCTTGACGCGCGCCAGCGAAGCCGGCGAGGAGGCCAGGCCACAATGACCGACGACGAACTCGAACGCGCTCTATTTTCGCTCCCGCTCGAGGAGCCGCCCGAGCACCTGCGGCGCGCGATCTTCGCTTCAACCGTCGAATCGCCGCGTCTGTTCTCGAGTCCCCGCGAGATCGCCGGATTCGCCGCGACCGTCCTCGTCTCGCTGCTGCTGGCGACGCTGGTGATGCTCCATATCGAAGCGCTAACCAACGGCGCCGGCTTCGCCGCCGAGTACCTCGCGCGCTACTTCTCGAATCCGACCAACCTTGCGTGGCTTGCGGTCGGGATCTCACTGGCCGGCTCGCTCACGTTCGCCGACCTCTTCCCGGCCCGCGTTCGCCGTAGCGCATGACGGCCAACGGGGAGCGGAACTTTCGCATCCTCGTCATCGAAGACGACGCGCAGATCGCCCGCGTTTTGCGGCTCGAGCTCGAACACGAGGGGTACGCCGTCGAGACCGCCGGCGATGGCCTCGCGGGGCTCGAGAAGGCACTCAAAGAGCCCGACCTCGTCATCCTCGACCTGATGCTCCCACGGATGGACGGCATCGAAGTCTGCAAGCGCGTTCGCGCGAAGAGCCGCGTTCCGATCATCATGCTGACCGCCAAGGACCGCATCCCGGATCGCATTGCGGGTCTCGACATCGGCGCCGACGACTATCTGAGCAAACCGTTCGCAATCCCCGAACTGCTCGCGCGCGTTCGCGCCCGGCTGCGGGAACGCGCGCCCCTGAGCAACCTGCTCACGGTCAAGGATCTCGTGATGGACCGCGACCGGCACGAAGTGCACCGCGCCGGCAAGCCGGTATCGTTGACCGCCCGCGAGTACACATTGCTCGAATACTTGCTGTTGCATCGCAATAAAGTCCATTCGCGCGATCAGTTGTTCAACGGCGTGTGGGGCAGCGATTTTCTCGGCGATTCGAATCTCATCGACGTCTACATCCGCTACCTGCGCAGCAAAGTCGACGACGGTTTCGGCGACAAGCTCATCGCGACCGTGCGCGGCGTCGGCTACACCCTCAAAGACTAGCTTCCCAGTGCCGGCGCCGTTCGCATTTAGTTCGCTGCGCTGGCGGATCGCAGCCTATTACACCCTGCTGCTGATCGCGTTGGTCGGCGTGATCGCGCTCGTGCTGGGCTTCGAGGTTCGCGCGATCTTGCTGGACGAGGTTCAGGCGCGGGTCGATCGCATCGGAACCGATATCGCGCGGTTGGCGACGCAGTCGAGTCTGCTTGGCGCGGTCGGCGAGCAGTTGCCGATCGAACAACAGTTAGCCGTTCCCGGCAACCTCGACCACTGGTCGTCACCGACCACCTTCGTCGAGATCGATGGGCCGCAGGGCAACCCGATCGGCAAGTCGTCCAACATGGGCTCGGCCTCGTTCGGCGCGATTCCGCTCGACGGCGGCGCGCCCATCTATCGGATCGTTCAAGGAAACCAAGGCGAGTTGCTGGTTCGCGCGCAGCGATTGACGACCGCCGACGGGGCGGTCATCGGCGTCAAGATCGGCGAACGGCTCGACATCGTCCACGAAACGCTCCGCCGAATCTTCGTCTTGCTCGCGATCGTCGTAGTGCTCGCGATCGTTGCGGTCTTGCTCAGCTCGATCTCGCTTGCGTCGCGCGCGATCCGACCAATCGAAGACCTGACGCAAGCGATCGGTGAGATTCGTTCCGATCAACTCGACCGCCGAGTCGCGTGGCAGAGCCGAACCGACGAAGTCGGCCGGCTTGCGGTGACGTTCGATGCATTGCTCGCGCGGCTCGAGGAAGCGTTCGCGCGCGAGCGACAGTTCATCTCCGACGCCTCCCACGAGCTCAAGACGCCGCTAACCGTCATCCACTCCAACGCCCAGATGCTCGAGCGGTGGGCCGATCGCGATCCGGCGATTCGCACCGAAAGCCTGCGGGCGATCATTGACGAAAGCGCCGCACTTGCGCGAATGGTCAACGGGATGCTCGTGCTTGCGAAGGCCGAATCGGGCGACGATATCCCACACGAGCCGATTCATTTGAGCGAGTTGCTTGCGGGCATCGTGAACTCGGCTCAGCCGCGGGCACATGCACGGGAACTCGAGCTGCGGTTCATCGACGAGAGTCCGCCCGGGACCAGCGTCAGCGGCGATCCGAACCTGTTGCGCCAACTCTTCGGCAACCTCGTCGAAAACGCGATCAAGTTTACCGAACGAGGCGCAATCGACGTGCGGCTGCGGACCGACGACGACCGTGCTCGGATCGACGTCGCCGACACCGGAATCGGCATCGAAGACGAGGCACTCGCGCGCGTCTTCGACCGCTTCTATCGGACCGACCGCTCGCACTCGCGGGCGGTCGAAGGAACCGGTCTCGGCCTCGCGATCGTGCGCAGCATCGCGCGCGTCCACGACGGAACCGTGGCGGCGGAATCAAACGCAAACGGCGGCACGACGTTCTCGGTCGACTTGCCGCGAATCGGCGAAACCCTCATTTCGGGTTCATGACGGGCCCGGCGCGTCTCGCGTATCGTGAACGGGTGGGAGCCCGTCCGCGCCCGCCCGCCGGCGACTCGGCCCCCGTCGCGCGACGGGCGGCCTATTTCCGGCTGCGCTGCCTCGTTGCGCTGCTCGCCGCGCTTGCCGGTGTGACGCCGGTGCGCGCCCAGTCGGCCGGGACGGTGCTCTCGGGTCTCCCGGCGCCGATCGTGCGCATCAACCTCCGGCAGGGCGACGTCATCGTCGGCACCGGATCGCAACCGGCGGTGAGCATCGACGCTCCGCCGTCGGTCGCCGTCACCCGGTTTTCAGCCGGCGGCCAACGCGCCGCCGGCGACGTTCCGCTCCCGATCTTTGCCGGTGAGATCGAAGGCCCGAACGGTCCGGTGGTGCTCCCGGCTGAGACGTTCGTGGTGTCGACGTTGCCCGCCGGTCCACGCGACGTCGTCGACTTGCGGGGCGAAGGCGGCGTCGTACACGTGACGATCCCACAGACGACCGCTTTGCTCGTCGTTCAGATCGGCCGCGGCCGCGTCGAAGTCGACGGCTACCACAACGGCACGATCATCGCGCGGGTGCGCGGCGGATCGATCGTCTTTCGTGACGCCGGCGGCGACGCGTTCGCGCAGGTCTTGCGGGGCCCGACCTACATCGCCGACTCGAACTTCAACCGGCTGCGCGCGCGCAGTGGGCTCGGCAACATCGTGCTCGAACGTTCGGGTGCAAACCAAATCCAGGTCAGCAGCGTCGACGGATCGATCGTCGACGATGCGGCCAGCTTCGCGCCCGGGCTCGCGCGCTTCGAGTCGCAACACGGCAGCGTTGCGATCGGCGCGGCCGGGCCCGTGCAGCTGCAAGGCCAGACCGCCGGGGGACGCGTCTTCACCGCGTTCAACCGCGCGGCGACCGTCGACAATCGTCAGACGACCGCGAACGCGATCGTCCAGGGCGGCGGGCCGGTCGTCAACGCCACCAGCACGACCGGCTCCGTCTTCCTTTACGACGGCTCGCTCGGCGACCACGCTACGCTGCCGCCGGCATGGCGCGGTCCTCAGGCCCTCTTCCGGCGGCTCCCGGCAAACTCGAATCGCTATCCGCGCGCCAGGTTCACGCGGCCGGCGCCGGGCGCCCAAGCGCCGCGGCGCGCGCTCGCAACCCCGCGCCC
>JBOHTW010000340.1:0-1516 GCA_050733835.1 Vulcanimicrobiaceae bacterium
GCATCCACTCACGTGGAGCACCGGCTATCTTCCACTTCCGGCGGTCTTGCAGCTTCTCTCCGCGATCGCCGAGTTCATCGGCGCAATCGCCCTCATCTTCGGCCTGCTCACGCGGCTGTTCGCGTTCTTGCTGCTCGTCGACATGATCGCGGCGATCCTCTTGGTCAAGCTTCCACATGGTGCGGTCTTCGTCGCGAGCGCCCCCCGGCAAGCATCGTTCGAGCGCGAACTGCTCTACTGCGCGGTTGCACTCGTTCTGCTGCTCGTCGGTCCGGGCCGGATCGCGCTCGATGCGCTGTTTGCCGGGCGTTCGATCGAGCGCGGCAGCTTCGCCGGCTGATCGATAGACGCGCGCGGGGTTAGCGGTTCGTCGACAACAGCGCGGCTCGCGCGTCGATTTCGGCCGGATCGTCCAACACCTCGAACTCGAGTTCGTAGGTCCGTGTCTCACCCGGTTCGAGCATCGGCAAGGTCCCACGCTCGCCGGCGGCAACCCGGCCTTCGATCGTCGGGCAATTCGCCGGCTCGACCGCCATCACGTAGGTCTTGACGCCGAGCATCCGCCAACTGAAGATCGCCGGGAGCTGCATTGGATCGAACCGAATCGAGAGGGCCAGCCCGCGCCCGTCGTTGCGCGCGCGGTTGACGAACAGCGCGCCGGCGCGGCCGTCGGCGCAGGCGCGCGGCTGGTGGATGAAGACTTGCTCGGCAAACGCCGGATCCGGCGGCCCACCACGGTCCCAAACGTCGATCGCGCGCTCGGCGACGTCGTCGCGCGCGTGCATCGCGGTCTGAGCGACGACCAGTCGCAGATCGTCATCGAGGAGCGGAAAGCCGGCATTGCAATGATAGAGCAGCATGTGTGGCTCGGACCGCCCGCCGTCGTTGGTGACTCGGTCGCGTACCAACAAACGACTCGAGCCGAGTTCGGTCCGCAAGCGCCGGTCGAGCCGCAGGTCCTCGCCGAACATCTGCGCCTCGCGCATCGTTCCCGTAATCTCGAGCGTGCACACGTCATCGCGCCACTCACAACGGTGCGAAAGATGCTCGGCCGGCAGATGGTTGATGCGCCCGTGCATGCCGAAACTACCCCAGCGGTCCTTTCCGGGCGGCCCGAAATTCCCCAAGCCGCACGTCGTAAACAGTCCACCGAAGAAGTTTCGCGCGAAATCTTCCCCGCGCGGCTGATAGTAACTCGGGGCAGCGACCCCCGCCGGCCCGTGCCACACCAGCGGCGTCCCGCGATATTCAGCACTGCAAACGTCGAGCGCACGGTCGGCGACGACGGTGAATTCGAATCCCGAACCCGTGCGAACCGCGAAGCCGCGGACGCCGCGGGCTCGACCGCCGCCAAACTCCAACGGCGTGATGCCGCCCAGTTGTTCTAACCGCCCGACCCGCGCCATCAGATCGCCGGCGCCGTGGCTTCGGCCGTAGAGGGTCGGCACGGCTTAATACTCCCAGAGCATTGCGCGCGCCCAAGCGCCGCTGCACCCTTGTAACAACACGGGCGCCG
>JBOHTW010000341.1:0-4208 GCA_050733835.1 Vulcanimicrobiaceae bacterium
ACCCGGCGCCACGCGACGCCGGTTCCGGCGACGAGCGACGTCGCGCAGTGGACCACCCCGTGCGAGCGCGATCCGGTCGACGTACCGCTGGGCGAGCGCGTCGCCCATCTGCTCGACGCCGAACGGCTGTTGCATGCGACCCCGCGAGTGCGCGTCGGCCGCGCTTGGATCGATCTGTGGCGGACCGACAAAGAGTTCTACAGCACGACCGGGGCGCGCATCGCGCAGACGATCCGCCAGACCGGCAGCGGCATCGCGGCGCTGGCGGTCGACGAACACGACGCGCAGGAGCGCACCTTCCCCGGCGACATCGGGCTCTATCAAGGCGGCGGCTGGGAGATCGTCGAGCTCGCCAAGCTGCGCGACAACGCGGCGCGCATCGGCGAACAGGCGACCCAACTGCTGACCGCGCCGCTCGCGCCGCAGGGAACGCGCGACATCGTCCTCGGCGGCTCGCAAGTCTCACTGCAGATCCACGAGTCGTGCGGACACGCCGCCGAACTCGATCGCATCTTGGGCTGGGAGGCGAACTTCTCCGGAACCAGTTTCCTCGACCCGAGCCTGCTCGGCACGTTGCGCTACGGGTCCGACCACGTGACGATCGTCGTCGACAACCGTCTGCCGCGCGGGTTTGCGACCGTCGCATTCGACGACGAGGGAACCGCCAGCGTGCGCACGCCGATCGTGCTGAACGGGATCCTCGTCGGGTTCGAAAGCTCGCGCGAGACCGCCGCGACGATCGGCCGGCCGAGCAGTGCCTGCGTGCGCGCCGAAAGCTGGCGCCACGTGCCGATGATCCGCATGTGCAACCTGAACCTACTGCCCGGCGACCGGCCGTTCGAAGCGCTGTTCGACGACATCGACGACGGCCTCTATATGGAATCGAACCGCTCGTGGTCAATCGACGACCGCCGCTTGAACTTTCAGTTCGGTTGTGAGATCGGATGGGAGATCAAACGCGGTAAGCGCGGCCGGATCGTCAAGAACCCGACATACGCGGGCGTCACGCCGCAGTTCTGGAACTCGTGCGACGCCGTTGCCGACGCCGATTCGTGGGTCGCATGGGGAACGCCGAACTGTGGTAAAGGCGAACCGATGCAGACCGGCCGGACCGCGCAGTGCGCCGCGCCCGCGCGGTTTCGCGGCGTCACCGTCGGAGCCGGCTACCGATGACCGCGACGTTGCAGGAAAGCGGCGCGCGCGAAGCCCTTGCGCGCGAGGTGATCGGCGTGTCGGCGGCCGATGAAACCGAAGCGATCGTCGAACTGCACGATCGGGGCCTGACGCGATTCACCCACAACGCCGTCCACCAAAACCTCGTCGAGACCGATGCCGTCGTCCGCGTTCGTGCCGTCGTCGACGGCCGCGTCGGCGTCGCTTCGACCAACGACCTCGCCGGCGCCGGACTGCGCGCCTGCGTTGCGCGGGCCATCGACCTTGCCCGGTTCGCGCCGCGCGACGCCGCCTTTCCGGGCCTGGTTGCCGGCGCCACGGTCACGACCCCGGCCGGCGCCTACGCCGCATCGACCGCCGCCGCGACTCCCCAAACCCGCGCGGAAATGACGCGGGCGGTCTTCGACGTCGCAGAGCGCGATCGGCTGTGGTCGGCCGGCTACGTGACGACGACGGCCCACCGCCTGACGATCGCAAATACGCTCGGCACCCTCAATTCGTTCGACGGTACCGATGCGGCGATCAACGTCAAACAGAACGCCGCCGATGCGAGCGGCTACGGCGAACAATACGTCGTCGATCTCACCACCCTCGATGCGACCGCGGTCGCCGAACGCGCCGCGCGCAAAGCGTGCGAGGGGCGCGCGCCGGTCGCGGTCGAGCCCGGTGAATTGACCGTGGTCCTCGAGCCGCCGGCGCTCGGCGAGTTGCTCGCGTACTTGGCCGAGCACTTCTCCGCTCGCGCCTACGATGAAGGCTCGTCATTTCTGACCACGGCACTCGGCAAACCGTGCGTCGGCGAGAACGTCACCTTACTCGACGACTACGGGCACCCATTAGCCGTCGGAATGCCGTTCGACTACGAAGGCGTCCCAACCAAACGGCTCGCGCTGGTGCGCGACGGAATCGCCGAAAATCTTGTCACCGACGCTTACTGGGCGGCGAAACTCGATCGCGAAAATACCGGCCACGGACTGCCCGCACCCAATGCGTGGGGACCGCAGCCGCGTAACCTCGTGCTGCTCGGCGGGAATGAGTCGCGCGCCGAATTGATCGCCGGCGTCGAGCACGGTTTACTGATCACGCGATTCTGGTACATTCGAACCGTCGACCAGCGCCAGACGATCGTGACCGGCATGACGCGCGACGGCTCGTTTCTGATCGAGCACGGCAAACTCACCACCGGCGTTCACAATCTGCGGTTCAACCAGAGCATTCTTGCGGCGCTCGGGCGCGCCCAGTTCTCGCGCGAACTCGCGCGCACCGCCGGCTACTCGTATTCGATGGTCGTCCCGACCGCCCGCATCGACCGGTTCGCGTTCACCAGTACGACGACGTATTGAAGCCGCCGACCGCGTAGCCGATGCTCGCCGCGCCTTTGCTGGTCTTGGGCACGATGTAGTCGAGCATCGCATCGACGACACCGGAATCCCATTGCGTGCCGCGGCCGTCGCGGATGATCTGGATCGCCGCCGGAATCGACAGCGCTTGCCGGTACGGCCGCGTGCTGATCATCGAGTGGAATGCGTCGGCGACGGCGACCATTCGCGCCGGAAGTGGGATTCCGTCGCCCGAGAGCTGGTCGGGATAACCCCGTCCGTCGATGCGCTCGTGATGAGCCCGGACGACGCCCGCGGTTTCGCGCAGCGGCGGAATGCGCTCGAGCATCTGTGCGCCGGCCGCCGCGTGCGCGCGCATCACGACCCATTCGGCATCATCGAGCGCGCCGGGTTTGAGCAATATCTCGGTTGGGGTGACGAGTTTGCCGATGTCGTGCACCATGCCGCAGGTCGAGACGAACTCTTGCATCGGCGTCGTCATGCCGAGCAGCTTCGCGAGTTGCGCGCACCACGCGCCGACCGCGCGCGAATGCGCCGACGTTCCCTCGTCGTGGCTCTCGAGCGTGGACAACAGCGTGACGACCAAATCGCTCTGCGCGACCCGCACGGCGGGTTCGGGAACCCATTCGCGAACGGTCAGCGCCTGAGTCGCCAGCACGATGCGTTCCAGGGCGCTGGCGCGTAGCGCAAGATAGCGCGCCACATCGTCGCTGCGACCGACCTCAGTCGCATAGACGCGCGCGACCGCCGCGCAGGCGATCGTCAGCCGGTGAGCGTTGTCGTCGGCGTTGGTCGCGTCGCGCCCGAGTTCGCGGGCGAACCGCTCCAAGTGAACGCGGTCGTCGTCGGTCAGTTCCTCGGCGAGCCGCTCGATGAACCGGCCGGCAAACGCGCGATCGGCCAGCGAGACGTGCCGGCGCTCGATCCCGAAGTCGACGATCGCGGCGACGACGTCGCGCTTGCGCCCGACCAGAAATTGCGCGAGCCGCTGCGCCTGGCGTGGCGGCAACCGCAGTTCATCCATGAAGCTTTCTCCTGCCCGGCGGTGCGTGCCGGCGGCCATCCGGCGCCCCGCTCGGGCATATACCTAGTCCGACTCTAAGACCCGGGCTCCCTGTGCCCGGCCGCTCAGCTTGACGTAGTCCGTGTAAAGAGTTCGTCACGATCCGACGATGGTCGTAGACCGATCGCCGTCGCGATCAACCCGGCGAGCACGAGCGCGATCCCAAGCCCGAGCGCCGGCGGGTAGGGCGCCGCCGATACGACCAACGCCGGATAACTGCCGAGGGTCGCCCGCAGTCGTAGCCCACCGAGTGCGACCGTCTCGCCGCTGGCCGCGAACCCGATCCCGCCTGGGAGAACGCGCTGCGAGCGTTGGTCGTCGACGGCGAATAAAATCGCGGGGCCCGGCTCCGGCCGGTGCGCGCGTGCGGCGGCCACCGCCGAGAAGTAGACCGCTTTGACCTCGCGCTCGCGCGCCGGCGTCGCAAACCCGTCCGACGGCAGCGCTTGGTCGACAATCGTGACGGTCTGCGGAAAGAGCAGCACCGGCGAGAGGAAGGCGCTGCCGGCCGGCTGGGTGATCGTCAGGTGCTTCATCGCCGGATCCCAGGCTTCGACGAACGCCGCGATGTGCGGCTCGGCCTGGACGACCGCGGCTCCGACCAGCGCCCGGCCGCCGGCGGCGAGCTGCGT
>JBOHTW010000342.1:0-1692 GCA_050733835.1 Vulcanimicrobiaceae bacterium
GAGCAGGGCCTTGGGAACCGACGAGCGCGGGTTGTTCGTCTCGTCAGCCATCAGCGCTGAGTTCTCCCAGCCGATGAACAGGAAGATCGCAATTGGGAACCCGAGCCCAAGCCCTTTGAGCCCACCGCTAAGCGCGGCTGGATCGAGTGGACGCCAATTAATGTATGCCGGATTCGCAACGAGAATCACGATGCTCACGATCACGAGCAGCAGAAACTCGAAATAAAACGCGATCGCCGCCCACCGCGTCGAGATCTTGACGCCGCGGATCATGAGTAGGCCGGCAATGACGGCAAACACGAGCGTCAATAACTGCCATGGAATCGCGACGTGCGCATACTTCACAAGCGTGTCGGCCGTCCAGCCGCCCATGATGCACACCACCGAGGCCGACGCGACAATGTAACCAAACATCACGAATAGCGCCGTCGCAACTCCGGCGACCGCCCCGAACGTGCTTCCAATAAACGTTACAAACGATCCGGCACTCGGAATATAGCGCGAGAACTCGCCGACGGTGTTTGCCAAGAACAGCACGGCGATCATCGCGATGATGATCGTCAGTGGCGAGGCGACCCCGGCGCCGCCGGCGATGACGCCGAACGAGAAATAGAAACTCATCGCCGGTGCGATATTGGCGAGCGTTGCGGAAACGACGTCGATGAGATTGAGTTCTCCGCGCCGCAGCCGCCCGGTGCCGGCCGCGGAGAATGTTCCTTTTTCGGCGTGCAGGATGGTGCTCATGGATTCCTCTTCTGATGGAGAGTTAGATCGTTAGGAGCTGAGCGCGACGGCGCAACTATCGCGCAACCGGTCGAGACCGGTCGCAAGCTCATGCTCGTCGACCAACAATGGAACGAGAATCCGGATGACGTTGCCGGCGTTTCCGGCACTCAGCAGCAACAGGCCGCGCTCGCGCGCCGTCACGATTAGCCGCCGGGCAACCTCGCTCGCCGGCGCGCGCGACGCACGATCGACGACCAGCTCGAAACCGACCATCGCACCGAGGCCGCGCACGTCCCCGATCGCATCGTGGCGGCGCGCAAGCGCTTCGAGTTCACCGGTCAACCGCTCGCCGAGCGTGCGCGCGCGCTCGAGAACATGCTCGTCCTCGAAGATGTCGAGGACCGCAAGCGCCGCACTGCAGGCGACCGGATTGCCGCCGAACGTTCCGCCGAGACCGCCCGCTTCGGGGACGCTCATCACATCCGCGCGACCCACGACCGCCGACAACGGCAGCCCGCCGGCGAGGCTCTTGGCGATCACGATCATATCGGGCCGCACGCCGCTGTGTTCGATCGCAAACATGCGGCCGGTGCGACCCATTCCCGACTGAATCTCGTCGGCGATCAAGAGGATGCCGTTGCGATCGGCGATCGCCCGCAATTCGCGCAGGTACGCGGCGGGCGCCGGAATGAAGCCGCCCTCGCCAAGGACCGGTTCGATGATGATCGCGGCGACTTGATCGGGTGCAACGTCGGTCGCAAATATTCGGTGCAGGTCCGCAATCGCGCGTTCGGTGCTCCAACCGGCGTACTCGTACGGATAGGGAGCATGATAAATCTCGCCGGCGTACGGACCGAACCGCTGCTTGTACGGCTTGACCTTGCCGGTCATCGTCAGGGTCAGCAACGTTCGACCGTGGAAGCCCAGGCCGAAACTGATGATTCCGGGGCGGCCGGTCGCAGCTCG
>JBOHTW010000343.1:0-4167 GCA_050733835.1 Vulcanimicrobiaceae bacterium
AGATGGCGGCCCTGATCGAATCGCTGGCCGGCGAGCCCCCGCGCGGCGTCGACGGCTTAGCGTGGATCGCCGGCGCCCACGAGCGCTTCCGCCGGATCGCGCCGTTCGCACGGGCAAACGGCCGAGTCGGGCGGCTGCTCGTCAATCTGCTGCTGCGCCGGTTCGGCTACGAGATCGTCGCTTTCAGTGCGGGGTTGGGACGCCGGTACCGGCGCGCGCTCGACCGCGCCGACAGCGGCGAACCCTGGCTACTGGCGTCCGTCCTGGCCGAAGCCGAGATCGCCAGCCTCCAGCGGCTGTCGGTCGCCGCCGGCCACGCCGGCCTGCGGCCGCTCGCGCGGCTCGTTCCACCCGAGCAGCGGGCCGCGCTACAGAAAGCCGCCCAGCGTTCGCGGCTTCAAACCGTGCGCGTCGGCGGCCGGCGGCTGACGTCGGCGGCTTGGATCGCCGAGTACTTCGGCTCGCGAAGCCGCGCCGGCGCGGAAAAAAGCGAGGGCCCCACCCGCGAACGGGTGGAGCCCTCTGACCACTAGCTTAGCTGGTTCGGGTTCGCGTTAGAACGCGAGCAGCGTCTGCAGGAAGATCGCGCGACCATCGTCCCGAGTGATGTAGCATCCGCCGGCGGCGCAAGGCGAGCCGGGCGCGCCCTGGGCAGGAAGCTGGATGTAATCGTTCGGGTTCAACCGCCAACCCTCGTAGAACAGACCAACCTGAGCGCCTGGGCTGAAAAAGTAGTGCAGCCCCCCGTAAGCGATCTGGTAGCCGTTCGGGTTGTTGAAGTAGAAGTTCTGATAGTCGGGCGTTCCCAAGACCTCGGTGTGCCCATTGAGCGAGTTTTGGCCCGACCCAATGAAACCGAGTTCGAGGTAGGCATTGCCTTCTTTGGGCGCCGTCGGCCCGAGGAAAGCCTTGCCCCAGAACGCGTTCGCGTCTTTCCAGGTGTTTCCGAAGTTGTCTTTACCGAAGCGGTGCAGACCTTCAACTTGGAGCGTGAGGTCCTTGTTGAACGAATACGCTGCGTCGACGGACCCGACGTTAACATGCTGGGATTCGGCGAACTCGTTGATGTTGGTGATGTAGTTCACGCCGATATGGCCCGAGTTACCGTTGTTACCCTTGAGCGCATACGCGACGCGGCCAGCAATCGACTGGCCCGAGGTGCCCGGATACGGGTTAATCGCCGACGCCGATCCGCCATTGAACGCGTAGAACGCGTATGCCGAAAGGCCGCCCTTGGCGTAACCCAACTTGACACCGTTGAAGTAGTCGGCCCACGCCAGGCCAACGTCGCCGTCTTCATCGACGAACCGGCCGACTGCGGCGTTGAAGCCCGACGGGTCCTTGTAGCTGAGGAAGGCCCAGTTCAGGCGGAGGTACGTGTTGGTCGGATACGGGCCGATGCCCGTGGCCGCCGTGTTCGAATTGCCGCCGTTGTTCTGGGTGCTGTCCCAGTACATCCGATCCTCGAGGCGAATCGAGTACGACACCTTGTCGTTGACTGCGCCGGAGAAGATCATGCGCAGCGTCTGCCACGCCGTTCCGTGCGCAACTTCACCCGAGGTGTAGAGCTGCGACAGCCCGTTGGTCTTGGGACCATCGAGCTTGGTGTTCGACGGCAGCGCGTTGTTGTTGTGGTCGTACGCCGCGACCCGTTCGTCATACACGCCCGGCGCGCGGAGGAAGTAGTAGAGGTGGAACTGTTGACGCTTCAGGGTCGCTGTGTTCGAAGCAACCTGGGTCTTCAGGCCAGCCACGTCCTTTTGTACGTCCTTCAGTTCGGTCCCGTACTCGTCGACGAGCTTCCGAAGCGCCGCGATGTCTTCGGGTTTGACTTGGGGTGCGGTGTTGGCATTCGCCAGTTCGGATTCGACTTTCGCCAGAGCGCGGGCGACGACCACGGCCATTTCGTAGCGCGTGAGCGGGCGCTGGCCCTTGAAGTATCCGTCGGGATACCCCTGGACGATGCCGTCCTTCTGAAGTTGTGCAACTGCCTGATATGCCCAGTGATTCGGCGGGACATCCTTAAACGGGTTGTCTTGTGCCAATACCGGGGAGGCACTCAACACAACTGCGCACGCGGCGATGAGCCACGGGCGCGCGCCTTTCAGTTTGCGCAAGTTGAGCCTCCTAAATGGAGTGTGTGTAACGCGGGAAAACCAGGGGTCTCCCCCCAGTCCCGCGTGCCCCTTGTACGGCACCGGCACCGCGGTGTCCTGTTAGGGCCATCGGTCGGTTCGATCGCCCTCCGACGCGGCCACCGCCCGGGCGACCAGGCCCCGCCGGCGGGCAAGCAGGTCGGGGTCGCTTCACCGGCCGAAGACGCGCCCAATGGCGGCGATCGTGGAAACCGAGGGGCTCGCAAAATCCTTTGCCGGCTACCGCGCGGTCGACGGCATCTCGATCGCGATCGAGGAGGGGACGATCCACGCGATCATCGGCCCCAACGGTGCCGGAAAGACCACCTTCTTCAACCTGCTCTCCGGTTTTTTGGCCCCGACCGCCGGCCGGATCCGGCTCCGCGGCCGCGAGATCGCCGGGATGTCCCCGCCGCGAGTGGCGCGCCTCGGGATGGTCCGCAGCTTCCAGATCAACAGCATCTTCCCGCATTTGAGCGTGCTGGAGAACGTCAAGATCTCGCTGCAAGCGAAGACCGAGCTCTCGACCCGGTTCCTGGCGAGTTTCGCGGCAACCCGGCGGCTGGACGCGCGGGCCTGCGAACTGCTGGCCGACGTCGGCCTCGACGGGATGGAGGAACTTCAAGCCGCTCAGCTCTCCTACGGCCGCAAGCGGGCCCTGGAACTCGCGATCTCGCTCGCCCAAGATCCCCAGCTCCTGTTGCTCGATGAGCCGACCGCCGGGATGGGGACCGAGGACGTCGGGCGGATCGCGCGGTTGATCGGCCGAGTCGCCAAGGGCCGCACCATCGTGCTCGTCGAGCACAACCTTAACGTCGTCGCCGACCTCTCGCAGCGCATCACCGTGCTGCAGCACGGCAAGGTGCTGGTCGAAGGCTGCTACGCCGACGTGCGCGCCGACCAGCGCGTCATCGACGCCTACCTGGGCGGCGGCGCCCGTGCTTGAGATTCGCGACCTTCACGCCTACTACGACGAGAGCCACGTCCTTCGGGGAGTCGACCTCGACGTGCAGGCCGGCGAGGTCGTCACCCTCGTCGGCCGCAACGGCGCCGGCAAGTCGACGACCCTCAAGTCGATCATGGGTATCGTCCGGCCGCGCTCCGGCGCGATCGTCTTCGAAACGTCCCCGATCGCCGGCTTGCGAGCCGATCAGATCGCCCGCCGCGGGATCGGCTTCGTCCCCGAAGAGCGCGGCATCTACGCGACCCTCACGGTCGCCGAAAACCTGACCTTGCCGCCGGTCATCGGCGATGCCGCCTGGTCCCTCGACCGCATCTACGCACTGTTCCCGATCCTCAACCAACGCGCGAAGGCGCTCGGCACGACGCTCTCAGGCGGCGAGCAACAGATGCTCGCGATCGCGCGCGTTCTGCGGAGCGGCGCGCGGTTGATCTTACTCGACGAACCGACCGAGGGTCTCGCTCCGACGATCGTCGACGCGATCGGCGATCTGATCCTCGAGATCAAACAGTCGGGCGTGACGATTTTGCTCGTCGAGCAGAATCTTCGATTTGCGACCCGGGTCGCGGATCGCCACTACCTGATGGTTCATGGCCGAATCGTCGAAGCGCTGTCGAACGCCGACGCGATCGCTCGCGAGTCGGATCTGCTCCAGCATCTCGGCGTCTGACGAGCCGCTAGGAGCTTGGTGAGTGAGCCGTACTCGGTCAATGCTAACCAAAGCATTGGACAAGGCGGCAGAGCGAGCCGCCTAGCGCCGCTCTGCTTACGAGTGATCGAAGACCGTTGCCGCCGGAGGGACCCGCTGCGGACAATGGCCGTTCGGTGGGTCGATCGTTCACGCGGCACGGCGCGATTCGCCAGCGGCTTGCCGCCGATCGTCGCACGAAGGGCCGGCGATTTCCGCAGCAGGAACGGTTTCTTTCCTTACCGATATTAGCAAGAAGTCGCTAGCTCAGGGGAGCCCAGCAATTGCGTCGCTATCATCCAGTGTTAATTCCCGCTATGTTCGTCATTGTGGCCACAGCGATCACGGCGTGCGGCGGTGGGCACGGCACGCCGGCTTTACCC
>JBOHTW010000344.1:0-2118 GCA_050733835.1 Vulcanimicrobiaceae bacterium
CCGTCATCGACCAGCCGCGCGAACGGTTCGTGCGCGTCGAGTTGCAAACGCTCGCGCTCGCGGCGGTCCAATGAGCGTCGAATTGGTCGAGCGGTTGCTCGCCGTTCCGCCCGAACTCGAGGCATCCGAGCCGCCCGAGGCGCGCGGTGAAGCGCGCGATTCGGTCCGTCTGCTCGTCAGCGATCGATCGACCGGGCGGTTTGCGCACGCGCGATTTCGCGACCTTCCGCGGTTACTGCGAACCGGCGATTTGTTGGTCGTGAACGACTCGGCGACGATTCCGGCGGCGTTAGACGCGGCCCGTCCCGACGGCACGCCGATCGTCGTTCACCTCTCAACGCGGATCGATCCGGTGCTGTGGATCGTCGAGCCGCGCGGCGCGGTCGACGCCGGCGCAATGCTTGGGCTACCGAACGGCGCTTCGATCGTCCTGCTTGCGCCGGTTCGGCCGGCGAGCCCGCGCTTATGGTACGCGCGGCTTGCCGTCGACGGCGCACTCGACGACTATCTGCGGACCTACGGGCGGCCGATTCGGTATCGGCACGTCCCCCGCGCGTATCCGCTCGATCTTTATCAAACGATCTTCGCGCAACATCCCGGATCGGTCGAGATGCCGTCGGCGGGCCGGCCGTTCACCGCTCGCGTGCTGCACGAACTGCGCCTGCGTGGCGTCGAATGGGTCGCGTTGACGTTGCATTGTGGCGTCGCCAGCCTTGAAAACGACGAGTCGCCGCCGCCGGAACGGTTTGCGATCTCGCCCGCAACCGCCGCCGCGGTCAACGCCGCACGGGCTTCCGGACGACGGGTGGTTGCGGTCGGCACGACCGTTGTGCGCGCGCTCGAAAGCGCCGCGGTCGACGGGCAGGTGGTCGCGAATTCGGGTTGGGCTGACGTGGTCGTAACGCCCGAGCGCGGGGTGCGTATCGCCGGCGGGCTGCTGACCGGCTTGCACGATCCGGCTGCCAGCCATCTGCGGTTGCTGGGCGCGTTCTTGCACGACGGCGCGCTTCGTGCCGCCTACGAGGCCGCGATCGCGCGCGGCTACCGCTGGCACGAGTTCGGCGATCTCCATCTCATCGTTTGAATTCATCCGCTAGCCGCGCAGATAGGTTTTCCAAAAAAAATACGCGGTCATGCTGCACGCGATTGCGATCACGACGGTGCGGACGGCCGGCGCCGGCAGCCGCTTGACGAGGTTCGCCCCGATATAGCCGCCGGCGATCGCGCCGATCGCCATCGCCAGCCCCACTTGCCAGTCGATGATTCGCGCGAGGACGTACGGAATGCAGGCGATGCCGTTGATGAATGCAGTTAGCACGTTTTTCAGCGCGTTTGCCTTGCGGGCGTCGTGCATCCCGAGCGCGCCGAGCAACGCGAGGATGAGGATCCCCTGCGCGGCACCAAAGAATCCGCCGTAAATCGCGACGACGAACTGCGCGCCCAGGCCGATCGGCGAGTCCAGGCGCGCGAACGTGAAGTCGCGCACAGCTCGCGTGATCTGCGGACCAAAGACGTAGAGCAAGGTCGCCCCGAGCAACAGAAACGGAATCAGCACAGCGAACGTCGCGTTCGACGTCCGCAGCAAGATCAGCGCGCCGGCGACGCTTCCAATCAAGCTGACGATGACGATCTTGACGAACGCCGGCCGCGGAAGATCGAGATCGCCGCGCAGTTCGTTGGCGCTGGTCAGCGTGCCCAACCACATGGCGAGATTGTTCGTCGCGTTGGCGGAGACCGGCGGAATCCCGACGCCGAGCAAGGTCGGGAATGAGATGAAACTACCGCCGCCGGCGGCAGCGTTAATCGCGGCTGCGACAAATGCAGCCCCTGCGACAATGAGAAGTGGAGTCAGCGAAAGCGATTCGAAGGTCATCGAGCAACGAATGGTTCGACCGAGGACCGGCGCGCGCGGTTGCATCGCCGGATAACAGGAGACGGCGCCTCGTTCGCGTAGGCGCTTGGCATTACCGCATCTTGAAAAGGAACTCGTGCAACGATGAAAGCCAATCCATATCTCGCCACGATGATCCAACTCGCCACGGTCGCCTTCGGCTTGCTCGCCGCCGGAGCTTGGAACGCGGCGATCGCGGCGCTGCTCAAAGTGTTTCTCGGGCCCGG
>JBOHTW010000345.1:0-28210 GCA_050733835.1 Vulcanimicrobiaceae bacterium
CGACCGCGCTCGCCGACGCGGCGAATCTCATCGAACGCGCCGCCGAGCGTGTGATGCGGTTACGGGTCTGAACTTTAGCGCATGCGCCGCGCTCGGGGGGACGACGCAATTTTTGCTGCTCCACTGCTCGTCGCTCGCGCCATCCATGGCTACGCTCCTCGTCAGAGGTTCCTCCTGGCAACGTCGTCCCCCCGAGCGCTGATTGCCCGCAATGCGGGTTGTTCATTGCATCGATTTGGTAGCAGTTGGCGATGGGTGATGGGGGCTGCCACGAACGAATGACGAGCGGACGGCGACGTAGTCGTCGATGAAGCGCAGGATCACGTCGGCGAGTTTGTGCGAGTCGTGGCGGACGTTGGCGGTTTCGCTGATCACCGGGGCGCCGAGCACCCGAACGCCGAGCGCCTCGATCTTCGCGATATCGGCGACGACGGGCGTCTGGCCGCCTTCCGCGTAGGTGCCGAGCAGACGCTTCGGTGGTTCGACGTTGACGATGGCGACGTCGCAGACGCGGGCGCCGGCGTGTTCGCAGAGCCGCCGCACGTGGTCCGACGCGCTAAAATCGTCGGTCTCGCCCGGTTGCGTCATCACGTTGCAGACGTAGATCTTCGCCGCCGAGGTGGCGGTGAGTTCGCGGACGATCTCGTTGACGAGCAGGTTTGGGAGAATCGACGTGTAGAGGCTACCCGGGCCGAGCACGACCGCATCGGCCTCGCGGATCGCCGATATCGCCTCGGCGAACGCGCGGGCTGGGCCGGGGATGAACCCGAGCTTCGCAATCGGCAGGGTCGAGTTCGAGATGTTCGTCTCGCCGACGACGACCGTACCGTCGCTGAGGGTCGCGCGCAACTGAACCGGGTCGAGGGTCGACGGCAAGACGCGCCCCTTGATCTTCAGAACACGACTCGACTCTTTGATGGCGGTGTCAAAGCTGCCGGTGATGGCGGCCATTGCGGCGAGAAACAGATTGCCGAACGAGTGGCCGGCGAGCCCCTGCCCTTCGGAAAACCGATGCTGGAAGAGTTCGGTGACCAACGCTTCGTCGTCGGCGAGCGCGACTAGACAGTTGCGGATATCGCCGGGTGGAAGAATCCCGAGTTCCTTTTGCAAGCGGCCCGAACTACCGCCGTCGTCCGTCACGGTGACGATTGCAGTCAGGTTGGTCGTGCCGCGCTTGAGGCCGCGCAGCAGGGTCGACAGCCCGGTTCCTCCGCCGATTGCGACGATTTTGTAGCCGCGGCGCAGGCGTGCATCGATCAGTGCGTCGACGATTCGGTCCTTATTGTCGGGCGTCACGGCGGCGACGATCGACCGCATCCACTGCCGGATCCCGACGACGACGAGGATCGCGCCGAGGCCAAAAAACAAATACGCCAACAGCGACAGTGGCAAAACGCCGTCGAACACGTTGTCGATCAACTCATTCGCTTCGAAGTGGTAACCCTGTGCCGTCAACCAGCGGGTGGTTCCGTCGACGAGCAAGATCGCGCCGAAGGCCGCGAGCAAGAGCCAGCGCTTGACCCCGAGGCCCGGATAGAACCAGCGTCCGAATCGGCGCAGCGACGGGATCATGCGGTTTCCGTGTCGCGGTGCTCGAGCGTCACCGCGAGTTCGGTTCGGACCTGCAAGTGACGGGCGAGGCGCTCGGCAACGTAGACCGAACGATGGCGTCCGCCGGTGCAGCCGATTGCGATCGTGAGGCGTGCCTTGCCCTCGTCGATATAGTGGGGCACCAAGAAGTCGATCATGTCGTACAGCCGCGCGAGGAACGCGGTCGTCGCGGGAATCGATTCCAGGAAAGCGGCGACACGAAGATCCATTCCGGTCAATTCCCGAAGCTCGGGCTCGTAGTTTGGATTCGGCAGGAACCGCACGTCGAAGACCAGGTCGGAGTCGGCCGGTAAGCCGTGTTTGAAGCCAAACGTCAACAAGTGGACGGCCAAGCGCGCAGTGCTCGGTTCGTCGGCGAAGGCCGCCGCAATTTGTGCTTTCAATCGTGCGTGGGTGAAACCGGTCGTGTCCCAAATACGGTCGGCCCGAGCGCGAAACGGCGCGAGCGATTGCCGCTCGGCGGCGATGGCATCGAGCAGATGACCGACCTGTTCGAATGGATGCCGGCGGCGCGTCTCGCTGTAGCGGCGCACGATGGCTTCGTCGCCGGCTTCAAGGAACAAGAGTTCGGTCGTCGGATTAACGGCGCGCAACTCGTCGAGCGCGTCGAGGGCATTGCCGAACGGGCCTCCGACGCCGACGTCGAGGGCGAGCGCCAACCGCTCGATTCCAGCGCGCGAGCAGAGGTCCAGCAACTCAGCCGCCATCCGCGGCGGCAACCGGTCGACGCAATGGAAGCCAAGATCCTCGAAGGATTTCATCGCTTGGCTCTTTCCGGCGCCGGAAAGCCCGGTCACAACGACGAAGCGGCGAATCGTCTTGATCTCCAGCCGGCGGCCCAACATACCATGAAGATGTTTTCGCCCGAACGGGCCAATGCCCTCATTCCCGTTCTCGGACCATTGGTCGATCAGCTGCGCGTGGCGCGGCGCGAGATCGCGATCGCATCGCTGGAAGCGGAACTCTCGCGGCGTGTAAGCCATGGCGCGTCGGACGCTGACGTCGGTCAGCGCACGACTGCCGCCCGGCTAAAAGAAGAACTCGCGCGCTTAGTCGCGCGCATCGAGAGTCACGGCTGCATCGTTAAGGATCTGGACCTCGGCCTGTTGGACTTTCCATCGGTTCGGGCCGGCCAGCCGATCTATCTGTGTTGGAAGCTCGGCGAGCCGGAGATCGTCCATTGGCACGGGATCGACGAAACGTTCGCCGACCGCAAACGGGTCTAGCGTTAGGTTGCCGCGCCGGCCGCCTCAACTTTGATGAAATCCTCGGCGAGCCCCTGGAGCCGAACCTCGCCGAACTCGACGGTGTACGCACCGGCATCGGCGCTCGTCACTTCGCCGATCTCCGGGACGGTGGCGAGTTGCGGGATCTTCGCGCGAATCTCATCGGGTAAACGTACGCGATCGCCGGCTTGCAGCAAGCCCTGCTCGTAGAGCTTCCCAAGTTCGGTCATCAGCAAGTCGAGTGGGATGCCGTATCCGGCGCTCACCTGTTCGAGCGTCTCGTGTTCGCTGATCGCGCAATGCGAGCAACCACCGAGGTGGAACTTGGCGAACACGCGTCGCGCGCCGGCGTGGACGCGGAACGCCTGCTCGACGGTCATATCCTTAGAAAAATGCTGGCTCACGTGGTCTCCCCTTTGTCCGTACAACGGCGATGGAGCCTCGATGGGTTGCGGCGCGCGGAGGTGGCGAGGGCGCCTATAAGCCGGATTCTGTCCCCGGGCGGCGGACCGCTGCGGGGGGCAGCCATCTCTCTTGGCTGCGCGTCGCCGCGCAGCTCGTTGCGACGTGGCTCGGGTCGGCGGGCCGCCGAGTCCGCTCTCCGTGAGGAGGGCGGACGAATCGAACCGTCTTGCTTCGCGTGGGGTTTACCCGGACGCGCGTCACCGCGCCGTCCCGTGAGCTCTTACCTCACGATTTCACCCTTACCGCAACTCGCGCCGCGGCGGTTTGTTTCTGTGGCACTTTCCTTCGGGTCGCCCCGACAGGACGTTATCCTGCACGCTGCCCTGTGAAGCCCGGACTTTCCTCACGCGGCTCCCGCGCGCGACTGCCCGGCGCCTCGACACCTCCACCGCCTAATACGCGCCGCGTATGGGCCCGCTCCTGGCGGTCGATCTCGAACTAACCGAAATTGGGAACGATCACCGGCGAGCGGCGACCATCGGCGATTCGAGCGGCGTGCTCGCCGACCGGGATGACTTCGAAGTTCTGCTGGAGGGCACGCAGGGCCGATTCGAGGACGCGGAGCTTCGCGGCGCCGGTCTTGTTCATCGCCGGGAAGAACGAGAGCGTCGTCACGTCGTCGCAGCCGATGAAATCGAGCGGGTGAAGCAGCAGCGACGGCGTCAGGCCCGCGAGCCGGCAAGCCGCCAGCGCCGCCCGGAAATACGGGAGCGCGAGCGGCGGCGCGAGCGTCGCGAGGTAGAGGATGTAGCTAAAGTGGATCGGGATCTTCAGCACCGGGAACGTCGTGACCGGAATCTCGACGAGCGAACCACCAGCCAACTCCCAGCGGTAAGGACGTAGCGGGCGCAGCCCGTCACGCATGCTTCCGAAGAGCGCTTTGCGCTGCGCGCGTTCCTCGGGCGTGAGCTTGGCCGTCATGAAATAGTAAGCGCGGGCGAGTGGACCGATGTATGTCGGGAACGTCGAGGCATCGTAGTCGTAGCCGTGCGCTTGCAAGACTTCGAGCGTCGCGAGCGAGCAACTGAACCCGGGGCCGCGAAATCCGCGCGGTCGCGCACCGGTCGCGTTCGCGATCGCGGCAGTCGAGTCGGTGATCTCGCGTTCGAGTTCGGCGCGATCGTAAAGATGGAGCCAAGGCTCGTGATGGAACGAGTGATTGCCGATCTCATGGCCGGCGGCCGCGATCGACCGCAGTGCAGGGTGGTTTCGTTCGAGCGCGGCGTCTTGGCCGACGATGAAGACGGTGATGCGCAATCCCAAGCGCGCGGTCACCTCGAGCACCCGCGGCACGACGACGTCGAGATACGAGGGATATTGCTCCCACGCGGGATCGCCGTGCGTCTTGAGGTACGACCATTCGTTGTCGAGGTCGAGCGAGAGGCTAGCGCAGCTCATGTGCTTACGGTCAGCGGTGCGAGCGTTGCGAGTTCTCGCTGCGCGAGTTGGATGGTCTCGTTCACGTTGAGGGTCCCATTGACGATGTGCGCGGAGTTGACGAAAAATAATCCGGGGATTGAAGACGCGACCGGCGGGAGATCGTCGGAGTAACCGATCGTCGCAATCGGGAAGACCTCGCGAACGCGCGAAACCCGGAAGCCCAAGATCGTTCGCTCCGAAAACGTCGGATACATGCGGGTTAGCGCCGCAATGAAGCTCGCCCGGATCGTCTCGTCGGTCGCTTCGAAAAGTGGATCGTCCGGCGCAACGTATTTCGGAAGATAGACCAGTGCCTTGCCGCCGAACTCTTTGCGGTCGACGATCGCCGACATGTCGATCACGGCGCTGAACGGGACCCAGTCATCGGTCAGATTGGTGATGTAGTATGGTCCGAGCGGTTCGTCGAGCACGAGCGAGGCGCAAACGATGCCTTGATAGCGCTTATCGCGCATCCGGCGCGCTTCGTCGGCGGGCAGTTCGGGACACAGGCGCGCGGCTTGCGGCGCGGCGGCGGTGACGATCACGCGATCGAAATCGAGTAGTCGGCCGTCCGCCATGGTAATCGCACAGCCGCCGCCGGGGCCGCGACCGACGCGCGCAACCTTCGTGCCGAGCTCGATTGCGACGCCGCGTTGTTCCAAGCGAGCCGCAAAGGTAGCCAACACGCGAGCGTAACCGCCGGGAACGTAGCCGAAGAGCTCGCGCCCGATGCCGCTGCGCCTGGCGGCATAGAGCCGCGCGATGATCGCCCAGATGAAGGCCGCCGACGCGTCGGCGTACCGCTCGCCGAGTTTGGCGCGCAACAGCGGGCGCCAGATCTTCTCGAAGGTGCGCCGGCCGGAGAGCCGCGTCAACCACTCGGCGACACCGATTCGCTCGAGTGGCCGGCCATCCGCGATTCGCGACGCGTACAGAATCGTCGACCCGAGGCGGAACTTGTCGAATAGACCAAGCGGAGGAAACCGGATAAAGTCGACCAGGTTCGACATGTCGTAGAAGCGGCCGTCGGTAAAGAATCCGGTCCGCGTCGTCGTCCAGCGGATCTCGGCGTCGAGGTCGAGTTCGGCAAGCAGTTCGCGCAGGTGGCGGTCGGAGAGCAACGTGACGTGGTAGTGGCGGTCCCAGGTCAGATCGCCGATGCTCCACGGCTGCGCCAACCCACCGAGGGTCGAACCGCTTTCGATGATCGTGACGGCATGGCCGCGCTCGCGCAGGCGCAGGGCGAGCGTCATGCCGAGCAAGCCGCCGCCGACGATTCCAAACCGATCGGGAACGGCGGCGGTGTTCCGAGGCGAGGTGGCGATCATTCGTCCGTGAGATCCATAAGCAAAGTCGGGCGTTGCGAGCAGGTGGGCGGGGCGGGACGGGTGTCGGCCGGTATGAGTGGAATTCGGCCGCAGATGCGCCCGCAGATGAAACGTCGTCGCGATCTGTAGAGATGGTAGCGCGTTCGGTTCGCGCGGAGTAGAGCAGTCGGCCCGGTTCGGACCTAGGTCCATTGGGGTCGTCGGCCGATGACCGCCCTTGTATTAGCGCTAGCACTAGCGGCGATCACTGGGTTTTTCATTCAGATCTCGCTCGGACCGATCGCCAGCTACTGCATCCAGACGACCCTGAAACGTGGATTGGGGGCCGGGTTGGCGGTCGGGGCCGGCGTGTCGCTGGTGGATGCCATCTACGGCGGGCTGGGCGTCATCGGAGCCCAGCTACCGCAGCATCTGTTGCGCGTAGAGCGGCCGCTGCTCCACATTGGCGCGGCCATCGTGCTGGTCGTGTTTGGCATCTGGCTCGTCCGTTCGCGCGCGCCGGCAATCGAGGCCCACGAGTTGCGCCCGACACGGCGGAGCCTGTCGGCCGCGTTCGCAACCGGGGTTGCGATCACGCTGCCGGTTCCCGGGGCAATTCCGATATTTGCCGCAATCTTCGCGGCGGCGGGCATCCGGCCGATCGCTGCCGGCGACTATCCGGCAATCGTTGGAGCGGTTTTCGCCGGCGCGTTTGCGTGGTGGTCGTTCGTGGCGCTCGTCGTCGACCGGGTGGCAGGGCCGCGCCTGCGCGGTTCAATCCGATCGATTGGAGTCATCGTCGGCGCGTTGATGATCGCGGCCGGCATCGTGAGCTTGGCGACCGCCCGCTGATCGGCGGAGGGCTAGCCGACCGATCGCGCCAATCTAGCGGCTCGACCGCGGGGGCATAGCTCAGTTGGTAGAGCATCACGCTGGCAGCGTGAGGGTCAGGAGTTCGAGTCTCCTTGCCTCCAAGTTTAAGGACCGCCACTTCGCGGCGTGGGGCCCCCTCTTGCGCTTAGACGATGCCGGCGCGGATGGCGTGGACGGCCGCTTGGGTTCGCGCGTTGATGTTCAATTTTGAGAAGATGCGGCTGATGTGGTTCTTCACGGTCTTCTCGGATAGGTTCAGACGCGCGCTGATCTGTTTGTTCGCCAAACCTTCGGCGATCAGTTTGATGACTTCGGCTTCGCGGGCCGAGAGTTCGGCGATCTCCGTCCGACCGGCCGCCGTGTTTCGGCGCCGCAAGAGGCCGCCTGCTACGCGCGGGTCGACGTACGATTCACCGCTGGCAACCGTCTTCACCGCCCGGATGAGTTCGCCCGGCGAGATGTCCTTGACGATGTAGGCCTCGGCACCGGTGGCCAGCACGCGCTGCATGAGTTCCGGCGAGAGCTTCATCGAAAGAACGCAGATGCGCGCGCCCGGCGCGCCATGCTGGCAGATCGTGACCGCCTCCGCGAGGTCGGTCGTTTGCCCGTCGATGTCGAAGACGATCAGGTTCGGCTTGGCTGCGGCAAGCGCTTCCGGTGTCGGTGCGCGATACTCCCCAACGACCTTAACCTCGGGGTCCTCGGCCAACACCGAACAGAGCGCCTTTGCAAACAGCGCTTGTGATTCAATTACGGCGACTCGCAATCCATTGATAGTCATACTGTCCAATCCCTTAAAGTCTTACGTGGGTACCGTCGATGACGTAGTTATAACAGGCTAATCGCCCTAGGCCTTCCCCCCAAAATGGGGAATTGTGGAGGGTGCCTGTTAGGGCCGAACAGGTTCGTCCGGCCTATGTGGACAGCCTGACGCGTGCCGGAAGGGGGTGTGTCGCGGAACGGATGGTACACCTCGCCGGCGGGAACGCTGCGTTTCGACCCGTCCTCAAAGATGCGGGATTCGCTCGTGCAATCGAGGCGGCGCTTGGCGGGATTCCGCACGCAGCTTGGGTCGCCGTTCGCTACGGCCCGGCGCGCGAGTTGAGCGGGATCGTCCTCGGGCCGGGCCACGATGCCGACGCGCTCGTGGAGATCGCCCGCGCCGAGCATGGTCTACTCTTTTTAGACCGTTCCCCCGGGAAAGTCGTCCCGACGCGCGCCGCCATCGCGGCGTACGTTGATGGCCAGACCTTGGTGCTGGGAAACGGCGGCCTGGTCTGCGGGTTGCTAACGGTCCTGCGCACGGCGCTGGAAGGCCGGTTTACCGCCGCCGAGCGTGAGGCGCTCGAGGCGCTGCTCGAGCCCCTGACAGCGCAGGCGTTCGCGCCGAGCGCCGCCGGCGCCCCCAACGGCGCCTTCGAACAAATCCGTTCGCGCGCGCAGGCGGCGCTTTTCGTCGTCGATCAACTGGCCGCGATCCAGTCCTACTGGTTGCCGCGCCGTGACGATTGGCACGCGGCCCTCTTCGGAACGGCCGTGGCGAATCAGTTCGCGCCGGCGGTCGAGGCCGCCATCCGCGCACAAATCGGGGCCTTTGGGCCGACCGACGGCGAATCGGTCAGCCGGGTCGCGATCGTCCCCCCGTCGACGGTTTTGCGGATCGCGCGACTGGCCGGCATCCGTACTGACGAGTTTGCGGTGACGATTGAACGGCTCCAGACGCGCAAGACGATCGAGTTGGCGGCCGATCGGTTCGCGCTCTCGCGCCGCGAACGCGAAGTTCTGGCCTTGCTGCTCGAGGGTCATGGAACGACCGGGGTCGCCGAGATCCTGAAGATCGCCACGTCGACGGCGAACGATCATGTGAAGCGAATGCTGATAAAGACGAGCTCCCGAAACCGAGCCGAATTGGTCGCCAGGGCGCTGGGCTGGGGCCACTTCGTTCACGATCGCTAGCCCGGGATACCCTTCGAAGCTAAATCGGGCCGTCCGACGACAACTTGCCGGAATAGAGCAGTTGCCAAACCATCGCTCGCAGCTCCACGTCGGTCGCGTCAGCACCGACGACGCGATCAGCGCCGCCTTCGCGCAGCAGCTGTTCGGACGTGAACGAGCTCTGGGCGATAATGCGGGCCGTCGGCGCGAGGTGCCGGAGCGTCCCGAGGGCGACGTGCGGTCCGGCGGACAGCCAGTCGAGATCGACGTAGACGAGGTCCGGTTCGAGATCGGCGATCAGCTTGCGATCGATCGTCGTCATCGGAAGGACGACGTGGGCACCACCGGCCTCGACCGCATCGCAGATGAACGACAAGAACAGCCGCTGCGGTTCGAGGACGATTGCACGGCGCGGCATGCCAAGGGATTCGCGATGGTCGATCACGTCCTGATTGTACGGCCTGCCGCATTAAACGACGAAGGAGGGAAAGTCCCTCCTTCGCCGTCCAAAGACCTAATTTTCTTCCGTCCCACGGTCAGTGACCGGCTTGACAAACCCCCAGCAGATTCGATCCGGCGGAACACGGTGGTGGGGCGTTGGGGGTATTCGAACCGCCGCCGCCGACGCCGAACAAGAATCCGATCAGCGGAGCGACGAAGAAGGGGGCGCGGCGCGAAACCGGGGCAGTGACCGCGGTTAGCGGCGCGACCGGCGCTGCCGCGACGATTTCAGCCGGCGCTGCAACCGGGGCGGCCGGCGGGGCTTCGAGCGTCACTTGCGTCGGTGCGGCGGGCGGAGCCTCGTGCGAGGCCGCGACGAGCCGTTGCGGCGGCGCTGCCCGGTGGACGGCGACGACGTGCGGGGCCGGGCGGCGAACGTGCGCGATGTGAACCGGTTTGCCGCGGAGCACCGACAAGTTCCCACAAATCTGCGGGACGTAAATCGTGGTGCCGTCCGTAAGGGCGACTTTCCAACCCATCGAGGCCTGGGTGACGTTGACGTTCTTCAGCGCGTAGGCGTGACCATGGTGTTGTCCGGCCATCCCGTCGAGATGGTGCGGAAGCCGTACGTAGACGACCTTGCCGTCCATCAGCCGGCTGCGAAACTCGCCGTACTGCTTGGGCGACAGACCGAGGTCGTGAGCCGCATCTGCGTACAGTTCGCTGTGCGAGCGCGTCGCATAGAGCACCTCGTCAGCGCTGGTAGGCTCGGTCGCCATCATGCGATCGGCATACAAATTAACTGTGATCATCATCACACCCCGTCGAAAACGTGCGTTCCATCTCCCGAAATCATATCCTGCGCTTGCCGGTAGGCCAAGGGCGAGGGGCCCCCGCCACCGGGTCCGTCCGTCCTACCGCGGGTAGACCCGTCTAAGCCGCGCGATGGAAGAGGAACTCAAAGAGCGTCTTGACGACGATCGACGCATCCATGAACAGCGACCAATGTTCGATATAGAACAGGTCGTAGGCGAGTTTTTCGCCGGCATCGGCCGGGCTGAGGACGCGCTTCATGTTGACCTGCGACCAGCCGGTGATTCCCGGCCGGACGAGATTGCGCTCGTCGTAACGCGGCAGTAGCCGACGGAACTTTTCCACGTAAAACGGGCGCTCCGGCCGCGGTCCGACAAGCGTCATCTCGCCACGCAGTACGTTGAATAGCTGCGGCAACTCGTCGAGCGACGCGCGACGAAGAAATCCGCCGATCCGCGTTACGCGCTGTCGATTCGGGTCGGCCCAGACAGGACCCGTCGTCTTCTCGACGTCGAGCGGCATCGAGCGGAACTTTAGAATCTCGAATTCATGACCGTGCAAGCCGACGCGAGTCTGTCGATAGATGATCGGCGTTCCCGAGTCGAGGTAAACGAGTAGGGCGACCGCGGCGAGAAGCGGCGACAACAGTACGATCGCCGGCACGACGAGCGCGAGGTCGATGATGCGGCGCACGAGCGAGACCTGCGGTGTGCAGACGGCCAGACTACGAGGACAGATCAGCGCTAGGCCGCCGTCCTTCTGGAGTGTGAAGTCGTAGGCTTGAGGTCGGAAACGCGTCGGCGCAAACGCGAACTTTATGCCCAGCGGTTCAGTCGTGCGAAGGATGGTCGGCATGATCGACGGCGGCAACGCCTCGGTTGCGATCAGCGTGTCGCAGCCCCAAGCGGTCGCCGCGCGGATCCAGTCGAGTTCGGTTACGGCTTGGTTCTTTGCCATCGCTTCTTGGAGGCGTTCATCAAAATCGGCGATCGGGAGCCGCAAGACCTCATCTTGGCTCGTCAACAATAACTCTTGAACGACCGACGCAACTCGTTCGGGAACGCCGACGATCGCAATCCGTCGGGCCGATTGGAGTGCCCAGCGGGTGCGCAGGGCGTGCAGAGCCGCACGCGCGGTGCTGACGCCGACCGCGGCGACCGCGAACAGCTCGAGGAGCGCCGACCGCGACGGTGAGATCGCCGGGACGAGCGTAAAGACGATGAGCAAGGGAGCGACGCCGATTGCGAGCGCTGCCAGCGTGTAGTAGAACTCGTCGCGAAACGACGATGCAAATGAGCGCCGGTAAAGGCCGAGCCGGATGAAAAAAGCAATCCAAAACGCGATGAGGATCATAGTCGCGATCCCAAGCGCGAGACGTTTCTCGTAGATCGCGGCGCCGCCGAAGCGAACGAGCGCGACGGCGAATGCCGAGAAGACGAACATTCCGACGTCGGATATCAGCAGTACCAGCGCCCACCATGGGCTGAACGGCGCGGGCGTCCGCCGCCGCCGGGCATTGGCGGCGGATCGACCAACCATGGTCTCCAGCGGTTCGACTTGCAGCGTCTCCATACGGCTCCCATGGTAGCATTGATGGTGTGTCGGCGGAGAGGTCTAGACGGACTAATGACTGGGCCGGTAAGCGGCATCTTCAGTCCGGTTTCTGGTTGCTATGTAGGTCAGAAGTCCTACGGGTTACGACCGCGTGACCATTGCGGAGAAGGTGGTTGACGCCGTACGCTTAGTGGCG
Organism: Vulcanimicrobiaceae bacterium; assembly: GCA_050733835.1. Classification (GTDB taxonomy): domain Bacteria; phylum Vulcanimicrobiota; class Vulcanimicrobiia; order Vulcanimicrobiales; family Vulcanimicrobiaceae; genus JBOHTW01. The sequence goes on from JBOHTW010000345.1 coordinate 11,841, forward strand.
ATGGTCGAAGCAGTTTCGGTTGTCGTCCCCGCCTTCAACGAAGGGGACGAGTTTGTTGTTGCACTGGAGCGAATCGCAGCGTACATGGATGGGCTCGAGGTCCGCTACGAAATCGTCGTCGTCGACGACGGCAGCACGGACTCGACGGCGCAGAGCATTGCTCGGGCGCAGGAGACGCTTGGTAGCCGTTTACAGGTGACGACGCACGATCGCAACCGCGGCCTTTCGGGGGCGCTGCGGACGGCGTTTACCGCCGTAAAGAACCCGTACGTCGTGGTCCTCGATGCGGATCTGAGCTACGCGCCCGAGATCGTCGGTGCGATGCTCGAGAAGCTGATCGGCGAGCGGGCGGCGATCGTCGTGGCATCGCCGTACACGCGCGGCGGCCGCGTGTCGAACGTTCCGTTCGTCCGGTTGGCCGCAAGCCGTTCGGCAAACTGGCTGCTCGCGCTCTATACCGGCCGACGGGTCGCAACCCTCACCGGCATGGTCCGCGCCTACCGACGCACCTTCCTCGCGTCGATTGCCGGTGAAGAACCGGTCGGCGAAATCAATTCGTGGATTCTGGCACGAGCCTTGAATCGCGGTGAAGTCGTTGCCGAGGTTCCGGCCCATCTGTGCTGGCCGGCATCGCGGCGGGCGGGCGCGAATCGGGTGCCGCTCAGCAAGCTTATGCGCGGGACGCTCGCCGTGCTTGCGACGATCGGTTCGATGAACGAACCGACCAAGGCTTCCTCCTCGATCGTCCCAATCGTCCCCGACAGCATCCAGCGCCGCGCCTGACCGCAGGATGCGGCCGTGCCGCGAGCACAGGATGTGCACAGGATGTGCGTCGCCGCGGCCGCTACGGGACGTTGTGCGCGGATTAGGCTCCGACGATGACGGCGCGGCGAACTTGCTCGCAAAACGCGCCCTCGTCGACGTTCTTGGAGATGAGGGCGGTTGCTCCCGCGATCCGGCACGAAGCTGCGAACAAGTCGTCGTCGCGGTCCGAGTATGCGAAGATGGAGGCGCTTGGAACAGCCAGTCGGATCTCTCGAATTAGGCTGAGCTCGCGGCGCTCCGTATAGTCAACGTCGACCATGACGACCGCCGGTTGATTGTCGTTGAGTTCGCGTTCGTCAACGTTCCCGGCGGCGGCGACCACGGCGAGTCCCGCGTGTGCCAAGACCTGCGATAGATAAGGTACGAAAAGTAATTGCGGCTCGATCAAATACGCGCGGTGAGTCATTGACATTCACTCTCATGCAAGACCGTTGCGGATGGCGAATACGGCGGCGTGGGAACGCGCGCTGACGTTAAGTTTGACGAAGATGCGGCTGATATGGTTTTTGACGGTCTTTTCGGACAGCACGAGACGCAGGCCGATCTCGCGGTTCGAGAGGCCTTCAGCGATCAGCCGGACGATCTCGCCCTCGCGCGTCGACAGATCGGCGCGTTGTCGGGGGGCGCGACGATGTCCGCGCAAAAGCGCTCCGGCGATCCGCGGGTCGACATAACATTCTCCCCGATTGGCCGCGTGGAGGATGGCGATGAGGCTCGTTGGCGACGTGTCCTTGACGATGTAGGCGTCCGCGTCGGCGGTCATCGCACGGCGCGCCATCTTTGGATCGAGATGCAACGACAGTGCGCAGACCTTTCCGTGCGGGGCAGCGGAGTGGCACGCGAGCAGGGCATCCTCGATGCCCGCACCCGGGCGCGTCAGAAACGGGTCGACGTCGATCAAGACGACGTCGGGCAACGCCAAAGCGATGGCCGCCGAGTCGGGGTCGCGCGCGTCGCCGACGGTCTGGATGCTCGAATCGCTCGCCAAGACTCGCACGAGTGCTTTGCGCACGGTCGGATCTTGCTCGACAACGTAGACGCGCGTGAACTCTCCGAACCGTTGGATCGTGCGCGCGTCGGTTTGCGGAACTGCGACCCTCGACGTTGCGTTCATTCGTTGTCGAGCGTCGGCAGCGAGATCGTTTGGCCACCGCCCAAGTAGTAGTCGGAATCGGTCCGGCGTTCGGCTTTAACGTGGTTCAGGACCACGCCGAGGATATTCAGCGAGCTAACGCTACGCAGCTTGGCAATCGCGCTCTGCGCGGCGCGCCCATCGGTGTTGGTCGCCGAGACGACGAGCACGGTCCCGTCCGACTTCATGCCAACGATCAAACCGTCGACGATCGGACCGAGCGCCGGCGCGTCGACGACGACGAAGTCGAACATCTCGCGGGCTTGGAGGAGCAGCCGATCGAACGATTCGCTTTGCAACAGCGCGACCGGGTTCGGCGGTCGCGTCCCACCGGTTACGGTCCAGACATTTTCGTGGCCGCTCGGTTTGATTGCCTCGCTGAACGGCACGATGCCGACCAGCACATCCGACAACCCAACGTCATTAGAGATTCGGAGTTTTGAGTGGATCGTCGGGCGGCGCAAGTCGGCGTCGATGACGAGGATCTTCGCGTTGAGCGATGCCATGCTGATTGCAACATTGATCGCGATCGTTGACTTGCCGTCGCCTTGTTGGGGGCTCGTGATCGTGATGATCCGCGGTGGGTTCTCGGACGAGTTGCGGAGTTGCGTCACCAGCTCGAAGAACGACTCGACGGTCAGCGATTCGACCCACGAGTGGTCCTTGCCGGTCAGCGCGCCAAGTTGTGGAATCGTGGCCAGCAACGGAAGTCCGGTTCGCTCGCGGACCTCCTCTTCGTTCTGGAGCCGGTCATCGAAGAAGTCGATCCCGAAGGCTGCGGTGATCCCGAGCAGCAGTCCCAACAGCAGCCCGATTGAGAGATTTAGAGCGACGTTCGGCGACTTTGTGTAGACCGCGGCATCGGCCGGTTGGGTTATCGTTACGTCGCTGAGCGCGGTCGTTCGCGCGAGGTTAGCGTCTTGGAACTTGTGGGTGAGCGACTGGTAGACGCTCTGGGCGTTCGCAACGCTCCGGGTCAACTCGGCGATTCGGCGCGCCTGATCGGGCAGGCTCTGCAGTCCACGCTCGGCGGCGCTGCGTTGATTGGCGAGCCCGGCGATCTGGGAGTGGGCGGCCGAGATCGTCCCCTGCAAGGTGTCGCGTTGCTGGATCAGTTGCTGATAGATCGGGTTCGGAACCGTATCGGTTCCGCTGACGACGGTCGACGGTTGCTGCGCAAGTTCGCGCTTGAGTTCGGCGAGGCGCGCCTTGGCAGCCACGACGGCCGGGTGACTGTCGGTGTACTTGGCGCGAGCCTCGTTCAGGTCGACCGTCGCCTGAGCAACCTGTTGCTGGAGCTGACCGGCAACCGGGTTTGCCGCGACATTTTTCTGGCCCTGAATCGTTGCCGGCGTCGTCGCCAGTTCGGACTGGACGCTGGCGAGCTGCGCCGCTGCCTGCTTACTCTCGATCTCGGCGGCTTGCGCCTTGGCATCGAGTTCGGCAGCGCTTCTAACGCGGATATCCGTCTGTGACGTGAGATCGGCGATCCCCGTCTTCTTTTGGTATGCCGCCAATGCGCTCTGCGCCTGACGCAGATGGTCCTCGGCGATCGGTAGTTGCTGTTGGAGGAATCCAATCGCGGAGTCGGCTTGGTGGGAGATGAGTTGACGCTCGCGATCGACGAAGACGTTCGCGAATTCGTTTGCGATCTGCGCGGATTTGGTGCGATCCGGCCAGGTGACGGCGAGCGAGATAATCGGCGTGTCGGTAACCGGGTTGACCGTCACGTGGCCCAGTAATTGATCGGGGCCCATCGGCAGCTTTAGCCGGCGAATCACTTCCTGGGCAACCGGCGATTCATGGAGCAACTCGGCGAACGTCTGCGGCGTTTGGCCGCCAACTTGCAGCATCAAAGCGTTGAGAACCGACAGATCGCTCCCCGTAGTGGTCTGCCCGCCGGCGGGGTTCGTGTTACCGGCGATCATCCGCACCTGGGTCGTGTACGCTTTGGGTTGGAGCAGCGTCATTGCGGCGACCAGGGCGACGAACGACAAGAAGGTCGCCAGAAACGGGACCCGACGGCGCCATAGTGTGCGCCAAAGGTTTCGTAGCTCGACTTCGCGCGATTGCCCGCCGGCTGCAAGGTGCGTCGGAACGGCGGGCGAGCCGAGCGTTTGTACACTCAGGTTCGTCGACGGCGCGGGTTTCAGTTTACGAATCATCGTTGGCGTCATCATCCGTTGGCTTAGAGGCCGAAGAAAAGGTGGCCGAGGGAGTAGATCAGGGATGCCGGACCGGAGAGTGAGTCGCGATGGGCGGCTGCCGCCGGAACGATCACGAGGTCGCCTTTCTCCATAACGATATCTTTGGAGAGATCGCCCGAATTGTAGATCTTGTACATGTTCACGACCGTCTGTTGGGGCTTGCCGTCGGGACCGATGCGCCGAATTTGCACTCGATTGAGGTCGGGGTTGGTGGCTTGGTCGAAACCCGCGCGCGCTAGCGCGATCGAAAGGCGATCACCGGCGTGCAACTGCACGTCGCCCGGGTGCTGGACGGCGCCCTCGACGACGATGTTGAATGTTTCGGGGCTCGGAATATAGACCGTCATGTTGTCGGTCAACGGAACGTTGAGCGCCATGTCGCCATCGCGGAAGAGTTTCTGCAGCGAATAGTTCGTTACTTTACCGCCGGCGGTTGCGACCCGGGCGTCGGGATAGTCGCCGTTGGTCGGCCCGAGCCCGCCGGCGGCGGCAATCGCGTCGATGAGGTGGCTCTGCGGGTCGAGCGAGTACTTGTCGGGCTTGACGACGTCGCCGAGCACCAAGACGACCAGCGGAGCTTCTTTGGCGACGGCGATGGTGACGACGGGATCGCGCAGATACCGTCGCAGACTCGTCGCGACCGTCTTGCTCGCTTGATCCGGCGTTTGACCGCCGACTGGGATCTGGCCGACCAGCGGCAAGACGATCGTGCCGCCCGGCAGGACGCTCACCTGATTGGACAGGTCTTTCTCACCGTAGATCGTGACAGCAAGTTCGTCGCCGACGCGGATCCGATAGTCGCCGGGGACGATCGATCCCCCGCGCGTGGTTGACGATTGCGGGGCGAGCGGGGCGAGCGGGCCGATCGGCACGACCGTTGGCGCAACCAACGGGACAGCCGCCTCGACGCGAACGCCAGCCAAAGTAACGAGCAGACCGAAGCCGAGTCCGCCGATGAGGCGCAGGGCTCGAGCTCCGATCGGGTGAGTCTGAGGTTGTGGGTCGCTCATATTGAAACTCTCATGGGGTGCACTTGAGGATACCCCGCTGACGACCGCACGCCACAGTTCCAGGCTGTCCCCGAGGTGGGTCCGTTGGTCCTAGGTCTCATTCGTCGCGCGGGTCGCGGTCGGCGGCGGCGGTGGTTGGCTCACGCCGTTGGGCGTAGCTCGCTCGATTAAGGTGAACAACTCAGCGGTCGTACGGCTCGTTTCGAATGCCTCACAGACCCGCGCGCGACCGCGCTGGCCGGTCCGGCGGCGCAACCCACGATCGGAAAGCAGCCGGCCGATCGCATCCGCGAGCGCGGCAGCGTCACTGTGTTCGACGAGAAACCCGCTGCCGGCATCGACTAATTCGTCGAGACTCCCGGTTCGGGTGGCAACCACCGGGATGCCCGCGGCCATCGCCTCCATGACGGCGACCGGAATGCCTTCGTGCTCGCCCGGGCGTTCCGTGCTGGCGAGCGCGAAAATGTCCCACTCGCCGGTGGCGACGCGTTGCATCAACTGGGTATGCGGGATCTTCCCGACCATGCGGACGAGGTCCCCGAGACCGTGGCTCGCAATCGTCTGTGCCACCTCGTCGCGAAGCTCGCCGTCACCAGCCAGATCGCACGTGAACGCGATGCCTTGGTCACGCAACTGGGCAAGCGCCGCCAATAAGAAGCGATGCCCCTTCCACGAGCACATCCGGGCCGCGCACAGGATCCGCGGAACGCGTTCGGGCGGTTCTTGAATTTCATCCGGAACTTCAACACCTAAGTGAATCGTGGTGCAGCGTGCCCGCAACTCGGGCGGCAAGCGTTCTTCCAAGTGCCGGCGATTACGGTCGGAGATGACGCGAATGAAGGCCGCGCTGGCGAGCTTTTCGACTACGAGGTTTTCGGCGAAGACGTCGTGTTGGTGAGCCGTTGCGCTGTAGGGTATCCCCGTCAGTTGCGAGGCGAGATAGGCGACCGTCGTCGGCGTCGTTATCCACTGCGCGTGAATGTGATCGACCCCGAGCCGCCGCACTTCGTCGGCTAACGCAAGCGCCTTGGGAAAAACCATCAGGTTCACGAGTCGCGAGCGTGGGCTCGAACGCAAGACGATGACGCGGCGCAGCGAATTCAGCGCCCGTGCAGGATCGCGCCGAAGTTCAGCCCATGCGCCGCGCAGCATCGGGAGGTCGTAATAGCCAAGGAAATGGGGCGCTGATCCAAGCGTATGGTAGCAAAGATCCGGGCGCCGCGCGCGCGTCGGAATCACGGCGACATCGGCGAGTCGCGATAGCGAACGGACCTCCGCTTCAAAAAACTGTTCTTCGTGTTTGTATGGAAAGTACGTCGTAACGTAGGCGATTTTCATTTAATGGGGGGCCTCAATCAGCTCGCGATAGAGTTCAGCGTGGCGGCGCGCAGCGATTTCGATGTCAAACGTCGCACGAGCAAAGGCGCGAGCGTTCTCGACGATGCGTCGACCGGCGTCGCCGGGAGTGACGGCGCGTTCGATCGCGCGGGCGAAGGCCGGCGCGCTCCAATCGGCGCTGACGAAGCCCGTCTCGCCGTCGCGGACGAACGACCCCGCATAACGCCACGGCGCGGTGACGACGGGGGTGCCGGCAAGCATCGCCTCGCCAAGTGCAAGCGGCATCCATTCGAAGCGCGAGGGCATGAGGAATCCGTCGACGGCGGGCAATAGCCGAGCAACGTCGTCGCGGAAGCCGAGAAACCGGACGCGGTCGGCGACCCCGGCCGCGGCTGCGATCGCTCGGCACTCGGCTTCGGCGGGTCCTTGGCCGGCGAGAAACAAGCGCCAGCGGCGGCCGGCGATCTGCTCCTGGCCGGCTAGGGCGGAAATTGCCAGCGTCTGGTTTTTGATCTCCGTGATTCGCGCCGGAATGATAAAGGCGAGTTCCCCAGGGTCGACCCCGAGCTCGGCGCGGATGGCCAGCCGATCGATCGGCCCTGCGTTCAAATCGGGCAAGCTCACGCCGTTGGGGATGATCCGAACTTTGCTTGCGGGGACGCGTTCGGCGGCGATCAAGTCGGTGCGCTGTCCCTCGGAAAATACGATGAACCGATCGGTGCGCGGGTGGAGCACCGCGTTCAAGGCGGTCCGGACCGGTGAGCGACCGAGATCGCCGTGCTCGGTGAAGACGATCCGGGGGACGCCTGCCAATACTGCTGCCGACCGGCCCGCGAACTTGCCGGTCGTGATGTGCGCGTGAACGATCGCCGAATCGAGGGTGCGTAATCGATTCACCAGCCGTGGAAAGAAACCGAGATCGCGTCGGCTGCGACGCCCGATCTCGACAACCGGGACGCCCAACGCCACCGTCTCCTCAGGGGACAAGTTCGATCCGTAGACGGCGATCACGCTGGGATCGATCCCATAGCGGCCGAGTCGCGGGCAAAGCTGTCGGACGAGAGCCTCGGCGCCGCCTTCCTTTAGGTTGGCGACGATGTGCACGACCCGCAGGCGACTGGTGCGAGCCTCGAGATCGTGCGTGAGCGCGGCCGCAGTCGCGGCGTGGGCAAGCATGGCCCGTGGATGATAGCATCGGCTCCGCAATAGGTCGAATTGCGGTCGGGCCTGCCGAATCGGGACTTTTCGCCCATGGCATCGGCCACCTGGTCGCTTTGGCGGAGCGAAGCGATGCCGTAGTCTAGACGGGTGACCGTATCTCCATCGGTGTCGGCCGGCGCGATCAGTCCGGCCCGACGCACCGTGCGGCTGCTCGTCGTCGTCGGGGCCCTCGTCTACCTAGCCGGCCTCGTATGGCTGGCGGTCCACCTGCCGACATGGTCGGACGAAGAGTACACGATGCACACGACGGGGGCCGGCGTTGGGCAAGCCTTCCATCGAGCGCTGACGTTTGAACTCCAACCTCCCCTCTACTTCGTCGCGGTCGCGGCGTGGCGGCACTTCGGAGATTCGGTTGCGTGGGTTCGCGGGTTCTCGATCCTCTGCGTGTTGCCGCTCCCGTTCGTGCTCGCTGCGATCTCGCGCAGCGTGTCGCCGAGAATCGCCCGGGCGGCGGCCGTCGGCTTGACGATGCTGCACCCGTTCGTGATCTGGTCCGCGGTCGAAGCGCGCGGGTATGCGCTTGACCTCCTCGTCGGCAGCCTGCTAGTGCTCTTCTATCTCGAAGGCTATCTCCTCGCCGGTGGGCGCCGGGCGCGGATTGCGTTCGCTGCGGTGGCGATTGTCGCGCCGTACGAACAGTATTACTTCGCCTTCCTACTAGTCGGGATGGCGGTGGCTCAGGTGACGATACGCCGCTGGAAGAGCATCGTTCCATTCCTGGGTTCGTGCGTCGTCGCGGCATTGGCGCTCGTTCCGCTCGCAGCGGTCATTCATCGCCAGATCGGCGAGTTCGCTCACACGTCGGTCACGAAGGTTCAAGCGGTCGAAAACGCGGTTCTCAACGCCGCGGGCTATCTGGTTCCAGCCGATGGGATCCGCGCGCACTTTTGGTTTCACGGTGTCTACGTGCTCGTCGTCATCGGGTTGATCGTCGCGGCCCGTCCGCGAGCCGCCCGGATCATTCTCGTGTTGTCGACGATTTTGGGAACGACCCTAGCGCTGTTCATTGCCGTCGGTTTCATTGACGTTACCGTCTATCCACGCCACGAAGTCGTGCTGTTCATGCCGCTCGCCGCTCTCGTATTCGCGGTTGCCGGCCGGTTGCCGTCGGTGAACGGTCGACGAATGTTCGCCGCCGCGCTCGCGCTGTTCGTCGCAGCGTCCATTGCGGCGCTTGGTGCACTATTCGGTCACGGAACGAGATCGGGTGACTGGATCCGCGTTGCCGCATACCTCGATCGGGTCGTCGCTCCGGGCCAAACGATCGCCGTCTACGGCGCCGAAGGCGCAACCTCGATCGCGCGATACTACCACGGTTCAGGCGTGATCCGCCCGCTTCCGCGGCCGGTCTCTTACGTTCAGTTTGACGAAGATCGGCTGTGGTTCGTGAGCCAAGCCGAAGCGAACTCGCTCGTGAGTCCGCGTGCGTTCGGCAACCAGCCGCTGTGGTTGGCAAGCGTCACCTGCGGCCGCGGCACGTACGGTTGCGAATACCTCGAGCGAACGGTCGCGGCACGATACCGCGTCGTTTCGACGCAGCGGTTCTACGGTTCGCAAGTGCGCGAACTCGTCCCAAAAACCATCGGCGCGCTGAAAACCCCGCCGATACGGGGTTTGCGGTTCGTGGAGATGGCGGGACTCGAACCCGCGGCATCCAACTTGCAAAGCTGGCGCTCTACCAACTGAGCTACATCCCCCTGCGCAGCTGGGGTGCGGCTCGTTCGTTCGAGCACGCTGGTGGGCCATCCAAGGCTCGAACTTGGGACCTCATGCTTATCAAGCATGCGCTCTAACCAACTGAGCTAATGGCCCGCGCCCGACGTTGGTACGCTCGGACGCCCGAGATTCCTTGTACGCCTATGCCATGCTGATCCATTTCTTGACGATCTCGTCCTCGTCTTTGAGGCGCTGCATCGCCAGCGTCTGGAGCAGTTGGAACTCACGATCGTCTTCGGCCCGGCGGCTGACGTCCGAATCGAACGCCAGGTGGCGGCGTTCGAGGGCGACCGCGTCGCGCTTGTTGCGCGCCTCGGCGCGGGCCAGCGCGTCGGCTAGATTACTGCCGGCGGCCGGGAGCGAGTCGTGGCTCTCGGCCTCGAGTCGCCCGGGGTCGCCGACCCGCGCGGGCATCGCCGCAAGGGCGGTTTCGATGCGTGGCATCGCGGCTAATCGGCGATCGTGCGGATGAACTCTTTGACGATCTTGTCGTCCGCTTGCCGCTGCGCCATGGCGACGTTGCGAAGTTCGTTGCCTTCGCGCTGCGATTCGGCCCGCTCGCTGAGCATCTCGTTGAACCAACTCGACTGCCACTGGAGGCGGGACTGGCTCTGCATCACCATCGCCTCGTTGGCGAGCTGATCCGCCTCGCTAGCACCGAGCAGCCCCTGGAGGGCCGCGTTCCCGGCGGCACCGGCAATGTTGCCGGGCGAGTGGCCGGCAAACCCGCCGGCGGCCGCGCCGGCCACCGCGCCGACCGGGCCACCCCCGGCGAGACCCTCTAACCCGCCGACAATGGCCGGAAGCAAATTGAATCCCATGTCGATACCTCGTTTGAGCTGGTTGTGGAATCGGGTGCCGGAGATTCACGCCGCGGGTCGCCATCGGCAAGAGGGAGAGTGAACGCGTTGACAGGGGTGGGCGGGCGCCCCTATGATGGCGGGGTTCTCGCAATGGGGCCGTCCGTAAGCGGGGCCTCGCGTGCTGTTATGGGCAACCCAAAGAAGATCGATGTCAGCAGCGTCCTGGCGGCCGGGCGCGAACTCGAAATCGACGGCCGCGTCGAACTGGCGGGCTTCGGCGGGTGGTCGTTTTCCGCGCCGGCCGTCGTCGCGATCGTGGTGCGCCGGCTCGACCGGGGCCTGGAGCTTCGAGGAACGATCGACGCCCGCTATGCGGGCCTTTGCGACCGCTGCCTCGAAGACGTGGAAAAGCCGTTGCAGATCGAGGTCGACGAGCAGTTTGCTCCCGGCAGCGATCCGTTCGGCGCGGGAAACGTCCTGGCGGGCGACGAGCTCGACGTAGGCGATCTCGTTCGACAACTGATCGACGCAGCGTTCCCGATGATCACGCTCTGTCGCGATGAGTGTCGCGGTCTCTGCCCGAGTTGCGGGCGATCACGAAACGGCGACGCCTGCGATTGCGCGCCGAGCATGGAGTAACGATGGCAAACCCCAAGTGGAAGACCCCGCGTTCCAAGACGCGGAGCCGCCGCGCCGCGAACTGGAAACTCGGACCGGTGACGACGGTCGAATGCCCGCAGTGCCATGCGACCAAGCTGCCGCATTTCGTCTGCCCGAATTGCGGACAGTACGGCGGCCGGCTGGTCGTAGCGCCGAAGGATTCGCCCGCTGGCCGCCAGTCCTAACGGGCGCGCGCACGCTGCGCTGCTCGGCGTCCGGATTCGAACCGTCGGGCACTATGCTCCCGACGGCCTACTGACCAACGCCGACCTCGAGCGTCTGCTCGACACGAACGACGAGTGGATCGTCACCCGGACGGGCATGCGGGAGCGCCACATCGCACCGCCGGAGATGCCGTTGAGCGCGATGGCCGTCCGGGCCGCGCGCCATGCGCTGGAGCGCGCCGCGCTTGCGCCGGGCGACATCGACTGCTTCATCGTCGCCACCGTCACCCCCGACTACCAGTTCCCGGCCACCGCGTGCATCGTCGCGGCCAAGCTCGGCGTCGCCGGCAAAGCTGCATTCGATATGGAGATCGCGTGCAGCGGCTTCGTCTACGGCCTGGCGGTCGCATCGAGCCTCGTCCGGACCGGCGTCTTCGGCCGGGTCATGGTCATCGGCGCCGAGAAGCTGTCGGCAATCACCGATCGGACCGACCGTAACACGGCGGTCTTGTTCGGCGACGGTGCCGGGGCGGCGATCATCGAGCGTTCGGAGGCCGATTCGTTTCTTGGCTGCGAACTCGGTTCCGATGGCAGCAACCCCAAGCTTTTGTGCGTGCCGGGCGGCGGCACCGCCAAACCGCTCGATGCCGAGGGCTTGGCGCGCGGCAACCAGTTCATCAAGATGCAGGGCCGCGAGATCTTTCGCCAGGCGGTCACCAAAATGTGCGAGTCGGCGGTTCATTCGCTGGCGCAGGCCGATCTCGGCCCGGCCGACGTTGCGTACATGGTTCCGCATCAAGCCAACAAACGCATTATCGATGCCGCCGCCAAACAGTTGGCGATCGCGCCCGAGCGCGTGTTGAGCAACATCGAACGGTTCGGAAACACCTCGTCGGCGTCGATTCCGATCTTGCTCTCGGAAGGCTGGGACTCGCGACCGTTTCGCGACGGCGACGTCGTTCTGTTTACGGGCTTCGGCGGCGGGCTGTCGTGGGGTTCGGTTGCGTGGCGCTGGCAAGCGTGACGCGGATCGGCGTCGTTTTTCCGGGTCAAGGCTCACAACAGGTCGGGATGGGGCGCGATCTCAACATCACCTCACCGACCGCCGCCAAAATATTTGCGCGGTCGAACGAACTGCTCGGATACGACCTGCTCGGCCTGATGATCGACGGCCCCGACGAGACCTTGCGCGAGACCCGCTACAGTCAACCGGCGATCTACGTCATCAACCATGCGCTGTGCGCCGCGGTCGGGGACGCGCTGCAGCCGGTCGTCAGTGCCGGCCATTCGTTCGGCGAGTTTTGCAGCCTGACGATTGCCGGCGCGATCGCGTTCGACGAAGCGCTGCGGCTAGTCGACGAGCGCGCCAAAGCGATGCACGCGGCCGCCGAATTGGCGGTCGGCGGAATGACCGCGATCCTTGGGCTCGCGCCCGAGCTGGTCCGGGCGGCGGTCGACGAAGCGTCGGCCGGCGGGCGCGTCCGAATGGCGAATTTCAACGCGCCCGGGCAAATCGTCGTCAGCGGCGATCTCGCCGCCGTCGAGCGCGCCGCCGAACTCGCGCTGGCCAAGGGCGCCAAGCGCATCGTCCCGCTCAACGTTTCGGGCGCCTGGCACAGCGAGCTGATGGCGCCCGCCGGCGCGCAGTTTGCGGCGTTCGTCGACCGGGCCGCGATCGGCGTGCCACGGTTCGCGGTCGTCTCGAACGTCGATGCGCAAATCTACCGCGACGTGATGACGATCAAGCGTAACCTCGTCCGGTCGGTAACGGATGAAGTTCGCTGGCACGAAACCGCGCTCGCGCTGATCGGCGAAGGGCTCGATCTCGTCGTCGAATTCGGCGCTTCGCCGGTGCTCGCGCCGCTGATGAAACGACTGCCGAATGCGCCCACGGCGATCCACGTCGGCGACGCCGCCGGGGTCGAGCGGTTGCGCGCCAAGCTCGGCGCCCCCGAGCTCGCGCGATGATGGCCGGCAAGGTGGCATTCATCACCGGGGCGAGCCGCGGAATCGGCCGGGCGATCGCCGTCGAGTTCGCGCGCGCCGGCGCCGATCTGGCGCTACTTGCGCGAACCGAGTCGGCGCTAGCTGAGACTGCACAGGCGGCGGTTGCCGCGCGGCCCGGCGTGAAGGTCCACGTGGTGACGGCCGACGCGACCGACGCGCAGGCGGTCGGCGCGGCGGTCGCCGGAACGGTCGAGAACCTCGGCCGGATCGACTGCGCCATCGCCAACGCCGGCAGTTCGGTCGACAACCTCATCGTTCGAGCGTCGCCGGCCGAACTCGACACCGTCCTGTCGGCGAATCTCAAATCGGCGTTTTATCTGTGTTCGGCGGTGGCCCGGCCGATGATGAAGCAGCGCGGCGGTTCGATCGTGCTCATTTCTAGCATCGTTGGGCTCAGCGGCAATGCCGGGCAGGCGGCGTATGCCGCCGCGAAGGCCGGGCTGCTCGGGCTGGCAAAGTCGGTAGCAAAGGAATTGGGGTCGCGAAACGTAAGAGTGAACGCCGTCGCGCCCGGCTTGATCGAGACGGCAATGACCCAATCGTTGCCGGCTGCGGCTCGGGAGCGCTTTTTATCGACGGTCCCGCTCGGTCGCGCGGGAACTCCCGAGGACGTCAGCGGCGCCGTCCTCTTTTTGTGCTCGGATGCCGCACGCTATATCACCGGTCAGACGCTCGTCGTAGACGGCGGATGCTTCATGTAAGACGACGCGAGAGCGTAGGAGCAAGATGGCAACCTTCGATAGGGTCAAGAAAATCATAGTGGAGCAATTAGGCGTCGACGAGTCCGAAGTGACGCCCGACGCGTCGATCACCGACGACCTCGGCGCGGATTCGCTCGATCAGGTCGAACTCGTCATGGCGTTCGAGACCGAGTTCAACATCGACATTCCCGACGAAGAGGCCGAGAAAATCAAGACGGTCGGCGATGCGGTGAAAAAGATCGACGACACGGCGCCCAAGGCGTAATGCTCGAGGCTCTCTCCGAGCGGCTTTCGGCAATCTTCGCCCGGCTCGGAAATCGTGGCAAACTCTCCGAAGCCGACGTCGGCGAGGTCGCGCGCGAGGTTCGCGTCGCGCTGCTCGAAGCCGACGTTAACCTCGGGGTCGCAAAGGAGTTTGTCGCGCGCGTCAAAGAACGCGCGGTCGGCGCCGAGGTGCTGGCGTCGCTGACGCCGGCGCAATCGGTCGTTAAGATCGTCTACGACGAGCTGGTCGAACTGATGGGCGGCGGCAACGCGCGGCTGCAGTTTGCCGATGCGCCGCCCTCGGTGATCCTGCTGGTCGGGCTCCAGGGCTCGGGCAAGACGACCCACGCCGGCAAACTCGCATTACGGTTGAAGGAACAGGGCCGGCGTTCGCTGCTGGTCGCAGCCGACGTCTATCGGCCGGCCGCCATCGCCCAGTTGCAAACGCTCGGCAAACAGATCGACCTACCGGTATATGCCGAGGCCGGCCGCGACCCGGTTGCGATCGCACGGAACGGCGTCGCCGAGGCGCGGCGTCTGGGGATTCCGACCGTCATCATCGACACCGCCGGCCGGCTGCAGATCGACGACGAGTTAATGCGCGAGCTCGAGCGCATCCGCGATGCGACCAAACCCAAGGAAGTGCTGTTCGTCGCCGATGCGATGACCGGCCAAGAGGCAGCCAACGTCGCTCAGGCGTTCAACCAGCGGGTTGGCGTCACCGGCGTGATCTTGACCAAGCTCGACGGCGATTCGCGCGGCGGCGCGGCGCTCTCGATCCGCCACGTGACCGGCGCGCCGATCAAGTTCATCGGCGTCGGTGAGAAACTGACGGCACTCGAACCGTTTCATCCGGATCGCCTAGCCTCGCGCATCCTTGGAATGGGCGACGTGCTGACCTTGATCGAGAAGACGCAAGCGGTCTACTCGCAAGAGCAGGCGAAAGCGCTCGAACAGAAGTTCCGTAAGAATGAGTTCACACTCGCCGATTTTCTCGATCAACTGCGACAGGTGCGCAAGATGGGCTCGATGGCCGAGATTATGAAGATGGTCCCGGGGCTCTCGCGCGCGTTGCCAAACGTTGAGATCGACGAACGCGACGTAAAACGAATCGAAGCGATCATTTGCTCGATGACGATGCGCGAGCGCGCGCAACCAAACATTCTCAACGGTTCGCGGCGCAAGCGGATCGCGTCCGGAAGCGGAACGCAGGTCGCCGACGTGAACCGGTTGATCAAACAGTTCGAGGCGTCGCGCCTGATGATGAAGCAACTCGGCGGACGGCGGCCCCGGCTCCCCTCGCTCCCGTGGGCAAGCGCCGGACGGTGATCGAGATGTTACACACTTAAACCAAAAGAACCGAGCGAGACGATACGATCATGGTAAGAATCCGCCTGCGCCGCATGGGCGCAAAGAAACAGCCGACCTATCGGTTCGTGGTGAGCGATGCGCGCTCGCCGCGCGATGGTCGATTCCTAGAGATCCTCGGCCATTACAATCCGCGGACGGAACCCAAGACCATCGTCATCGACGAAGAAAAGGCCAAGGCGTGGTTGGCAAAGGGTGCACAGCCATCGGACCCCGTGCGGCGGTTGCTGGCAGCGAAGGGACTGTGCGAGCGCGGCCCGATCCCGACGAGCAAACGCAAGCCGAAATCGCAGAAGGGTGACGCGTAAGCGATGAGCGCGTTCGACGATGAGTTCGGCCTCTTCGGCGACCAGACCAAGGGTGAGGACGACGAGCGGCGCTCGACGTTGGGCGCCCGTCGAATCGCCAGCGGTGAGACGATCATCGATGAGATCGAACCCGAAGATGAGCCGGCACCACGCCGGTGGCGCGGGGTTCGCCCTGCCGCCGGGGCAGCACCCGAGGGCGGCTGGATTCGCCGGCGCACGGCGGCGCCGTCGCGCGAGCACCTCGGCGACGACGTGCTCTATCCGCGCGCGACCGATCTGCTCCTGTTTCTGGCCAAGGGGCTGGTCTCCAAGCCCGAAGTCGTCGCCATCGGATTGCGGACCAACGACCGAGGTGGGGTTCTCGAACTGGAAGTCGACGCCGACGATCTCGGCAAGGTGATCGGGCGCGGCGGCCGGGTCGCGCAGGCACTACGAACGATCGTTCGTGCCGGCGCCGAAGGCCGGGTGACGGTCGACATCCTCGACGTCGACGACGACGACGAGGACGAAGCCGACGACCCGGGCGACGCGCCGGCTTCCGACGGGAACGGCGCGGGCGGCGAGGTGGGCAACGGCTGACGCGGACGCCCAAATCGTGTTAGGACGGCTGGTCGGCGAGTTATTTTTACGCTGCGAACTCGAGATG
>JBOHTW010000346.1:0-2320 GCA_050733835.1 Vulcanimicrobiaceae bacterium
GACTGAACCGCGACGGTTGCGTGAAAGACGCGCTCGTGGGGCGGGCCTTCGCTGCGTTCGGTGTAAGTTGGCGGGGCCGCATAGTGCTTCTGCGACCACTCTTGCAGCAGCGATTTCGGGTCGCCGAGCGACTGCATCGTTTCCAGCCGCGGTCCGATGTGCTCGCGCACGATGAACCGTTCGACCGCTTCGAGTCCGGCAACCTGAAACAGCGCCGCGCAGAACGCCTCGAACGCATCGCCGAGGGTCGAGCGCCGGCGCGCTTCGGGCAAGCGCGCGAGCCCCGTGCCCAGCAACGTCAATTCCGCGAACCCAAGGCGCTCGGCCGATTCGGCGAGCGCGGCATCGCTGACGAGCGCCGATTTGCGCAGCGCGAGTTCGCCTTCGTCGGCATCGGGATACGTCTGGTACAGCCAGCGCGCGGCGACCAGCCCCAAAACCGCGTCGCCGACGAACTCGAGCCGCTCGTTGGAGCGGTCGGCGAGCCCTTCGCGGACGGCGCTTTCATGCACGAACGCGGTCGCGAACCGTTCGGGATCAGCGTTCTTGTGCCCGGCTCGCGCAAGCAACGCCCGCACGCGCCGCCGCCAGCTCTCGCCGCTCATCAGGGGCGGTACTTTCCGAAGACGAGGACGCTGTTGTGGCCGCCGAAGCCGAACGAGTTCGACATCGCGATGTTCACGACCGACTTGCGCGCGACGTTGGGGACGTAATCGAGCGTGCATTCGGGATCGGGAAACTCGTAGTTGATCGTCGGCGGGATGATGTCGTTATGGATCGTCAAGGCCGTTGCGACGCCTTCGATCGCGCCGGCGGCGCCGAGCGCGTGGCCGTGCATGCTCTTGGTCGAACTGACCGCCACCGGGTGGCCGTCCTTGGCGATCACGTCCCAGATCGCTTTTGATTCGGCCGCATCGCCGAGCGGCGTCGAGGTCGCGTGGGCATTGAGGTAATCGACATCGTGCGGCGTGATGCCGGCGCTCGCCATCGCGCGCTCCATCGCCAGCGCCACGCCGCGGCCGGTCGGGTCGGGCGCGACCAGATCGTAGGCGTCGGCCGACTGCCCGTAGCCGAGCAGCTCGGCGTAGATCTTCGCGCCACGCGCTTTGGCGAACTCGAGTTCCTCGATGATCAAGATCGCGCCGCCTTCGGACAGCACGAAGCCGTCGCGTTCTCGGTCGAACGGACGGCTGGCTTTGATCGGCGCGTCGTTGCGCGTCGAGAGCGCTTTCATCGAACAGAAACCGCCCATCGCGATGTCGGTGACGGTCGCTTCGGCGCCGCCGGTGACCATCGCGACGCAATCGCCGTCGACGACCATCCGGTACGCGATCGCGATCGCGTCGTTGGAGCTGGCGCACGCGCTCGACGCCGCGTAGATCGGGCCACGCAGATTGAACCGCATCGATATCTGCGCCGAGGCGGCGTTGCCCATCAGCATCGGAATGAAAAATGGGCTAACGCGCTTGGCGGTCCCTTGGGCGCGCGATTTCGTGACCTGATCCTGCAGGGTCAGGATGCCGCCGATGCCGGTCGCGACGATCGCGCCGATCCGTTCGCGGACGGCGACTTCTTCGGGGAGATTGGCGTCGGCCATCGCTTCGAGGGCGGCGGCGAATGCGAACTGCGCGTAGCGGTCCATCCGGCGGGCGTCGCGGCGGCCGATCACGGCGTCGGGGTCGAAGTCTTTCACCTCGCCGGCGATGTGGGTCGTGATCTCGGCAGCGACCGGATCGAAGGCGGTGATCGGTGCGATCCCGCTGCGGCCGGCAATGAGGCCCTGCCAGAACTCGTCAGTCGAGTTCCCCATGGGCGTGACGGCGCCCAGACCCGTAACGACGACGCGCTTTTTGTTCAAAATCCGGACGGGTGCTCCTGACACACGAAGGAGGCAGCCGCTCCGACCGCCCGATCCAACTTCGCGGTCCACTATCGCGCGGCCCTCACGTCTCCCTCCCGGCCGGGCGTGTCCGCGTCGCGGGCGTTGGCGGGTACTTGCCCGGCGTCGTGGATCGCAGGCGCAATGGGGAGGGCGGCTTCACCGTGCTCGAAGCGGCCGTCGCCGCGGCGATCGTGACGATCGCGGTCGGCGGGGTGCTCGGGGCTGTGCTCGCGGTCGCCCGTCAGACGAGTGCGCTGGATGAGCGGGGCCGGCTGCGGATGGTGGCGGAGGACGTGTTGACCGACCTGCGCGCGATGACGGCGTACGACCCGGTCGAGCTGGCGGCCGTGAGCGGGCGTTCGCAGGCCGCGACCGTCGAGCTGCCGTCCGCGGCGGGCGGCGGGCCACCGGTGCGGGTGACGGTGCGGTGGGCGGTGG
>JBOHTW010000347.1:0-5199 GCA_050733835.1 Vulcanimicrobiaceae bacterium
CACGCGGCGTCGCTCCGTCAGGCTTTCGCCCATTGCGGAAAATTCCTCACTGCTGCCTCCCGTAGGAGTCTGGGCCGTTTCTCAGTCCCAGTGTGGCTGGTCGCTCTCTCAAACCAGCTACCGATCGGAGCCTTGGTAGGCCATTACCCCACCAACTAGCTAATCGGACGCGGTCCCGTCAACGAGCGGATTGCTCCTTTTAACGTTCCGGGATGCCCCGGCACGTTTTATGCGGTATTAGCTAACCTTTCGGCTAGTTATCCCCCACTCGATGGTAGGTTGACCACGTGTTACTCACCCGTCTGCCACTAGGTATTGCTACCTCGTTCGACTTGCATGTGGTAGGCACGCCGCCAGCGTTAATCCTGAGCCAGGATCAAACTCTCCATAAAAACATGGAGCCGTTTGGGCTCGAAAATCGCTGACTAAGCTTGATCCGGCCGAAGCCGGATCGGATCTCGGTTCTCCGAGATCGGTCAAATGGTTGTACGGGCCAGATGCCGATGGCGCGGAACCGGTGGAGCCGGGCCCGAACCGCATCTGACTCTTTTTCTCTCAAGCAGAGGGCAAACAAAAAGCGGCTTTCGCCGCGCTTGCCTGCTCCCCGAATGGAGACCCACAGACTTATGCGCTACTGTACTGTTCAGTTTTCAAGGAACGAACGCCGACGACAGGTCCGATTTGGACCGGATCACTGACCGCACCAACCAGGCGAGTCGTCAGAGTCACGGCGGATATGGTAGCATCGGCGCCGCTAGGAGTCAAGCGCTCTGCGGTCCGATCGATCAGCCATTGATCCGCATTCGGCGGACGACGCCGTCGAGGGCCGAACGGGCGGCGATGTTCACGAGGAAGATGAACACGATCAAGATCGTCGCGGCCGCGTACGCGAGCTGGTGCGACGCCTCGAACGGCTGGCTGATGAAGCTCCAGACCACGTAGGTTAGGTACCCGACCGGCGAGTGGGTCGGGGCCAAGGTCGGTAGATAGTTCGACCAGCCTGCGGTATAAATGAGCGGGGCCGTCTCCCCGAGCGCGATGCTGGTCGCCAGCAGCAAGCCTGTCAGCATCCCCGGGAGCGCGTACGGGAACGAGATCGAGAACAGTACGGTTCGGGAGCGCGCCCCCAATGCGAATCCGGCTTCGCGAAGCTGGCGCGGGACCGTTCCCAGGGCAAGGTCGGTTCCGCGAATGACGTACGGCAGCATGATGAGCGCAAGCGCGATCGCGCCGGCGGCAAGCGAAAACCCCCAGCCGAGCGAGACGACGAATAAGACGTAGCCGAAGTACCCGATGACGATCGACGGGACCCCCGCGAGCACGTCGGCTAGGAACCGAACCAGGGCGCCCGATTTGCGGCCGGCGTACTCGGCCAGCCAGACCCCCGTGCCGACCCCGAGCACGACCACGATGACGAGGCCACCCGCAACCAGCAAGAGGGTACCCAAGATCGCGTTGAGCAGGCCGCCAGAAACGCCGCTGGTAACCGTCGTGAAGACGCTCGGCCGCAAGGCGGGCAACCCGTGAATCAGGACGAAGCCGAAGATCGAGAACAGCAGGACGATCGCCACGGCCAGGGTGACCAGGCTGCCGAGCCAGCCGCCTAGACTGGCGATCCGGCGGGCCGCCCCGGTCATCGGCAGCCCGCTCGTTGCGATCGCGGGCCGCTCGACGGCCAGGCTCACGACGCCGTCCGCCCGCGCCGGTCAGAGCCACCCATGATCGCCCGCCCGATGACGTTGACCAGCAGCGTGATGATGAACAGCAAAAGGGCGATCTCGCCGAGGGCGCGCTCCGCCATGCCGCTCGAATCGGTCAGCGCGCTGTCGAGTTGCGAAACGATCGTGGCGGCCATCGTCGAAACCGGGCCGAAGACGTTGCCCGGCAGCTGGTTGATACCGCCGCCGCCGACCATCAGCACGCCCATCGTCTCGCCGAGTGCTCGCCCCAACGCTAAGACGACGGCCGCGAATAGGCCCTTGCGCGCCGCCGGCGCGACGACGCGCACGACGGCCTCCCAGGTCGTGCTCCCGAGCGCAATGCTGGCCTCAAAGATGTCGGCCGGCGTACTCGCGATCACGTCGCGCATCGTCGCGGCCATGATTGGAAACACCATGATCGCCAGCACCAGTGAAGCGGCAAACAGCCCGTTGCCGCTGCCGGCGCTCCCACCCAGGAACGGTACGTACGCGAAGTGCGTCGTCACAAACGGGCCGAAGACGCCGCCGATCCAGGGCACGAGCACAATGATACCCCACAACCCGTAGACGACCGACGGGACGCCGGCCATCAATTCGACCAGCGTATTCACCAGCGGCCGTAGCTGGGCGGGCACCCGGTAACGCATCGCGATCGCAGCCAGAAATGCCAGCGGCGTCGCCACCGCCATCGCCAGCGCCGACGTCGCGAGCGTACCGTACACGAAGACGAGCGCGCCGAACGACGCGCCCGGCGAACCCACGAACCCATGGCGCATCTCGACGCCGCTGCCGTATTGATTTCCAACGTTCCAGATCAAACTGGTCAGGAACGCAGACCCGTTGAAGATGATCGCCGGATACGCGTAGATGAATAGGAATATGCCGATCAAAAAAACGACCGCCGCGCTGAACCCAGCGACGGCGGTCGCGCTTGCGCGCAGAAGCTGGTCGTTTCGATCCGTCAGTCCGCGCGCAACCATCCTACTTGATCTCGTCGATCTGCTTTTCGCTTAGCCGGGCGATCGTCGCCGGCAGCGGGACGAAATGTACGGCGTCGAGATATTTAGACTGGCTTCCGCCGTTCGGCGAGATCGCCCACCCGAGGAAGGTCCGCAGCGCAGCGGCGGTGCCGGCGTCAGGTTGCTGCGGGTTTACGATCGCGTACTCATAGTTGATGATTGGATACGAGTCCGCGCCCGGACCATAGATCAGCGAGATGCGTTCGTCGCCCGGCGTTTTGCTGTCGAGCGCGCGCGCCGCGGCCGTCACGGTCCCGGCCGTTGGGAGCAAAAACTTGCCGGCTCGGTTCTGCAGCATCGCCACCCCGAGGCCCTCTTTATTGGTCTCGTTCAGAAAGCTGACGCCGATGTACGCAATCGAATACGGCGTACCCTTGCAGGCTTGAACCATCCCGGGGTTGCCGGTCGCGCCGACGGCGTTGGGTACGGCCGGCCAACTGATCGTGGTCCCGTATCCCGGCCCACCCTTCCAAGACGGGGTGGAAAACGTTAGGTACTGCGTAAAGATGAACGTGTCGCCCGAACCGTCCGTGCGGTGAATCGGGATGATGTCTTTGTGCGGCAGCTTGGACTCGACGGCTTTGTTGATCGACGCGATCTTCGGGTCATCCCAAAACCGAATCGATCCGTCGTAGATGCCCGCCAACACCGGGCCGGAGAGCCGCAGATGCTCCGAGTTGAGTTCGGGAATGTTGTAGTTGATCTGCTGGGCACTGATGGCCAGCGGAATATTCAGAATCTTCCCCTTGCTCATCTGGCTGTCGCTCATGTAGGCGTCCGACGCCCCGATCTGCGCGACGCCGGCGACCGCCTGGGAGATTCCGGTCCCACTACCGGTGCTTTGGGTCGTGATCTGGACGTCGCCGTGCTGTTTTTGATAGTCGGCGACCCACAGATTCACCAGCGGATAGACTAAACTCGAGCCGGTCTCGAGTAGTTTGGTTGCGGCGAATGCGGTGCCGGTCGCCGCCGCGAGCAATACGCCGACGGTCAGGGCCGACAGAGTCTTTCGCATCAGGTGAACTCCAATCGAACGAGCTTCAAGGATAATGAAATGCGCACCCACGTGCGTACTTCTCTTATCCGATGGAGCTTAAGCCGACCTTAAGGAGACGGATAAGCATCTTAAGAGACGAGCGCCGGGAGCTACCGCTTCTGCGAGACTAATTTTGCTTGGAGGAATTGCAGCAGGTAGTCGTAGCCGCCGGCTTTGGAGTCGGTGCCCGACATGTTGAAGCCGCCGAACGGGTGCGCGCCCACGAACGCGCCGGTGCACTTGCGGTTGAAGTACAGGTTTCCGACATGAAATTCGTCCCGCGCGCGCTCGAGCTTGGCCGCATCGCGCGAGAACACGGCGCCCGTCAGTCCGAACTCCGTGTCGTTGGCGATCTGGAGGGCGTTCTCGAAGCCGTCCGCCTTGATAAAAGCAACGAACGGCCCGAAGATCTCTTCTTGGGCGATCGCCGCCTGCGGCGCGACGTCGGCGAAGATCGTCGGCTCGATGAAGTAGCCGTCGGTGCCCGCGACCCGCCGGCCACCGAGCACGAGCCGGCCCTCCTGTTGGCCGCGGTCAACATAGCGCAGAATGCGGTCGACGGCGGCCTGGTTGACGACCGGCCCGACATCGGTCGACGGCAGTGCCGAATCGCCGACGGCGAGCTTTTTCGTTCGCTCGACGACCCGTTCGAGGACCGCGTCGTAGACGCTCGCATCGACGATCGCGCGCGAGCACGCGCTACACTTCTGGCCCTGGAATCCGAACGCCGACGCCACGATCGCGTCGGCGGCGGCGTCGAGATCGGCGTCGGCGGCGACGACGATCGCGTCCTTACCGCCCATCTCGGCGACGACGCGTTTGATCCAGCGCTGCCCGGGCGGTGTGACCGCTGCGGTCGCATTGATATGAAGTCCGACGCCCTTGGAGCCGGTGAACGAAATGAACCGGGTCAGCGGATGCTGCACGAGCGCTTCGCCGACGGTCGAACCCGGCCCGGGAACGAAGTTGAGAACGCCCGCCGGCAAGCCGGCCTCGTCGAGCAGCGCGACGAACTTGGCGGCGACGATCGATGCGTCTTCCGACGGTTTGAGACAGACGGTGTTTCCGCAAACGAGGGCCGCGGCCGTCATCCCCGCCATGATTGCGAACGCAAAATTCCACGGCGGGATCACGACCCCGACGCCGAGCGGCAGATAACTCAACCGGTTCTCCTCGCCGGCGATCGGCGTGAGCGGCGGCGGGCTGGCGTAGCGGAGTGCTTCGCGCGCGTAGAACTCGAGGAAGTCGATCGCTTCGGCCGTGTCGGCGTCGGCCTCGACCCAGTTCTTGCCGACCTCGTAGATCATGACCGCGTTGAAGTCGTCGCGCCGTTGCCGGACTAGTTCCGCCGCGTCGAGCAATATCTTCGCGCGCGCTTCAAACGAGGTGCGCTTCCACGAATCGAACCGGCGCGCGGCCGCCTCGACCGCGGTTGCGGCTAGTT
>JBOHTW010000348.1:0-5474 GCA_050733835.1 Vulcanimicrobiaceae bacterium
GCAGGTTCTCGTCCATCCGCACGAGCGCGCGGGCGATTCCATGCCGGACGGCGCCGGCTTGCCCCGAGATGCCGCCACCGATGGCCTTGACGCTCACGTCAAACCGGCCGGACGTCTGCGTCAGCTCGAGCGGTTGGCGGACGATCTGGAGGAGGCTGGCCCGCGAAAAATACTGTTCGAGTGGTTTTTTATTGACCGTGATTTGCCCGCTGCCGAGCGCCAGCTCGACCCGAGCGATCGAGCGCTTGCGGCGCCCGGTTCCGCCGAAATTCTCGTTCACGTTCACTCCTAGACCAGGGCCTTGGGCGACTGAGCAGCGTGCGGGTGCTCGGACCCGGTGTAGACCTTCAGGCGGCGCAGCTGCACGTCACGCGTCCGATTGGTAGGAAGCATCCCGCGAACGGCGCGCTCGATGAGCCGCTCGGGATACTTGTCCCGGACCTGTTGGGCGGTCTCCGTCCGCAGGCCGCCCGGGAACCCGCTGTGCCGGTGGTAGACCTTCTGCAGCCACTTGTTGCCGCCCAACTCGATCTTGTGGGCGTTCAGGACGACCACGTGGTCGCCGTCGTCGATATGGGGCGTCCAGGTCGGCTTGTGCTTGCCCGAGAGCGCCCACGCGATCCGGACCGCGAGCGTGCCGAGGCGTTGGCCGGCGGCATCGACGACGTACCAGTCGTGCTGGGTCTCGGCGGTCTTCTGTTGGTAGGTGCGCATCGGACCTTCGCGGGAAAAGCGGAGCAAAGCACCACCCGGAGGCGGCGACAACCCCCGAATCATACGCGACCCAGCCGACCGCTGTCAAACACTCCAGGGGTAAGGATATAAGGGTGTCGCGTACGCGGCCCCGCTTCACGAGCGCGCGGAGTCGAGTGGGGGCGAGGGATCGTCGGTTGGCGGGTCAGGATCGCGGCCGAGGGATAACGCCTCGTGCCTTGGATGGTCGAGCCTAGGGCGTCATTGAGGATCGAGCCGACGTTTCGAGCACGCCCCGGTCGAACCACCGCGATCGCGCTCGTCGTCGCCCGGCGACCGCATCTTTCCGCGGTCACCGCTCTCACGCTGGGACGCCGCGAAACGAACGCCTTACGTCCCCGCGCGGCGTTTTCGTGCCTTGGGATGAGCCGACTGGGGTCGGGGACAGTTCGGGAAGGACGTCGAGCAGTCCGAGCGCATCGCGCAGTCGGTCACCGAGCTCAGCGTGCATCGTCGCCGCGGTGTCGCGGCGCGCGTCGGCGAGTGTCGGACGCCGGTGCTCGCGGAGGAAGCCGAGCACGTTCGAGGTCGTTAGGTCCGGGTCGCCCGTACGCCGGCGGACGAGGTCCGTCAGTTCGTCGACGTTCCCGTGGACGACGCCCGTCGGTGAGCGCTTGCGATTGCGCCGCACGATCGAGCGCGGCAGGTCGGTGAACTCGCCACGTTCCCGCCACGCGTCCCGTTCGAACACCAAATCAGGAATTATGCAATCGAGCTCGTCCAGGGAATCCCAAAACGGGGAGGCCGCCGCGCGGCTTCTGCTCGTGGAGTTCGCGTGCGCGGATTTCGAGTGCGTCGTCAAGCCGATGAGTCGAAAGCGTCGCCAAAGCGTTCAGTGATGCGGTGCCGCCTTCGCTCACGAACTCGCGAACGGCTTTGAGGAGTACGCGCTCGTGCGCCGGGCGCGGCTTCACCAAGCCGTTGCGAATCCGCTCGACCGTTCTCGTCGTGATGCCCCGAGCGGTCGGCGAGATACGCCTTCGGTATCGCCTGCATCACTGCGCGCAGCGGTGCTAGCCGGTCCACGCCCGGGTTCACGTACCGGCGTTCGATTTCGTCTTCGTCGGTAATTGTGCCGGAGAGCGCCCCGAGCACGGGGTCCTCGATCGCGTTGGCTTCTTTGCCGAGATAGTCGACCTGGGCGATCCGCGAGGCTGAAGCGGGTGGGTATGCTCAGGGGTTCGCTTATCGCTTCAATTATCGAATCCACTCGGTGCAACGGGATGCTCTGAAGCTCGGACGTGCACCGTGTGGTCGACGAAGACGTGAAGCACCTGCTTCGTATCAATCGTGACGTCGCGACCCCGAACAAAATTATGCGCGAAGAGTCCGAGTGGCCCCAAGAGAACATACGTCGCAATTGTCGCCGTGGACGACGCGCCCTTCTGGTCCCCACCACCTTGGGTATGATTGACAGATGAAAGAACCACTTTCCCGCCGTCCGCGCTATAGACCCAATCAATTGTAAGGGCAATCTTCCCACCGTGCCCATTGCCTCCAGCTCGCTCTACATCGCTTATGGTCGCCTGTCCATGAGCGCCTTTCGGAATGAGAACCCATCCATCGGCGTCGATTTCTTTATCGACCACGATGGGGATTGTGTCATCCTTGTTCGCAGACGCGGAGGAGACGGCTTCGGCCACCGATACATCGACTCCGGTCCCACCGGGAAGCGCGATGGGTTCTCCAATTGCCGCGTCTGATGCCGGTGGTGTCCATTCGCTGCCGTTGACAAAATGCGCGGCGGCAACCGTACAGCTGAAACTCGTTCCGCCGAACAGAGGCGATGAGACGACGTTCCCACCGCGCCGCCGGAAGACGTGTGTTACCGTCACCCCTGGTGAGAAGTGACCGACGTCTCGAATAAAGAGCCGCTCGGACCCGTAGTCGATTTGAAAACGCACGAGGTCTGCCGCGACGGCACCTTCGTTCGTAAACACAACGTTGAAATTTCCGTCGCTTTGGGAAACGAGTAGACCACCCGTAGTTCTTGGCGTGCACGACTCGATTTCGATCGGGGAGCCGCCGGGTGGCACGTTTGAAGTATTCGGAACGGTTAGAGTCGGGGGCGAATCGGCGCGCGCTGGTGCCATCGCGAAGCATAGCGCGATCGCAATCAGGAGCGACGCAGTCTTCATATTATTGTGTATCGGTCGCAAGGTCAGTCGAGCTTACGAACCCCGGCCGGAGCGCCCGTCTGTGCGACCGAGCGGCCTTCCGACAGCGCCCGCCAATGCCGCCGGTGCGGTGCTTGCCCACGTCGCGCGAGCGAGACTGTCCGCAGGCTGAGCCCGGTCGCCGCCTGCAAAGCTCGAAGCGGCACGTTTACGACTGTGGGAAGAACGTCGCGCTCGTAGTTGAGAGCAGCTTCCTCCGGCGAGGGCACCCACGCCGCGTTTGCACGAAGCTGCGCGGCGGTCGATCGACCACGCTTTCGCCCCGTGTCGCCGCCGTGCGTGCGACCGCTCAACCGTGCTCGTGCCAGCCCTTTGGACCTGCGATTGCCAACCGTTCGATCGCAGCTGCATTGGATTCCGTGAGACACGGATCGCACAAAGTCCGTTCGCTCGACGCGATCGGTCGGCCGCACGATGCGCAGCGCTGTGCTATCGTCGCCCGTTCGGTGCCCGCGCGGCGCAGGGACCCTCGCCCTTCCGATCGCCGCGACTATCGGCCGCGATCGACGCAGCGCTCTGCGCCCGCGGATGGGAAGAGCGGAAGTTCGATACCGCGGTAATCGTCGACGAACAGCAATACCCGTCACCGACGCATGGCGTCGATTGTTACAAGAACAAGATAGCGCTCGAAATCGAGTGGAACAACAAAGATCCGTTCTTCGATCGAGACCTCAACAACTTTCGCCTACTCTTTGAATTGCGCGTCGTTTCTGTCGGAATCATTGTGACGCGGTGCGACGAGCTTCAGGAAATTTTCCATAGCTTGGGGCGGGGTTCCAGCTACGGGATGTCGACGACCAACATGTCGAAATTGCTGCCTAAAATCGAGGGTGGAGGTGCTGGCGGATGTCCCGTAATCTTATTCGGCATACGAGCGAGCCTGTACGACCCGACGAGCTGACAACGCCCGGTGAATCGCTGCTGCAGTTCGCCGGTACGGAACGATTCGCAACGGTGTATGCCGACCCACCGTGGCGGTTTTCGAATCGGACCGGCAAGATGGCGCCGGAGCACAAGCGGCTGTCGCGGTACAGTACCATGACGCTAACCGGCATCATGGAACTGCCGGTCGCTCAGATCGTAGGTGCTAACGCGCACCTCTATCTCTGGGTTCCAAACGCGCTAGTTCTCGAGGGCCTCGAAGTGATGCGACGTTGGGGCTTCACGTACAAAACGAATCTGATCTGGTACAAGATTCGCAAAGACGGCGGCCCGGACGGGCGCGGCGTCGGGTTTTATTTCCGCAACGTAACCGAACTCGTCCTATTCGGGATTCGTGGCACGAACTTTCGAACGCTGAAGCCGGGCCGCACTCAGGTGAACCTCGTCGGCACACGCAAGCGCCGCCATTCGCAAAAGCCCGATGAGATGTGGCATCTGATCGAACGGTGCAGCCCCGGTCCGCGGATCGAGCTATTCGCGCGGCAATATCGTCGTGATTGGCGCCAGTGGGGCGATCAGGTCGAGCCGCCGCCGCTGCGATTGATCCACTGACTGCATCACTCGACTGCAACCTCCGATTCGACCAAGGCGCGGGTCATCAATTGGTGCGGCGCCCCATCTTCGTCGAGCGGTTCGCCGGCGGATCGGAAACCGAATCGCTCGTAGAAGGCGACCGCGTGCAGTTGGGCGTGGAGGATCGCGCGCCGGTGGCCGCGGTGCGCGATCTCGGCGAGCAGTGCGATCAATACCGTCGCTCCGTAGCCGCGCCCGCGCCGGTCGGCGGCGACGGCCATCCGGCCGATGCGGGCCGTCCCGTCGCCGCCGGGGACGGCGCGGCCGGTCGCGATCGGGCGGCCATCTTCGATCAGCAGCACGTGAACAGTGGCCGTGTCGGTGCGGTCGTGCTCGTCGACCTCGGTTTCGAGCGGAAAGCCTTGTTCGTCAACGAAGACGCGTAGCCGCAGCGCGAGCGCTTGCTCGAGCAGCCGCCCTTCTTTGATGTCGAATACTTCAAGCTGCACGATTGCCTGCGCCCTTTCGCTTGGAAGCGCCCCCGAGCCCTACTTGGACGCGATGCTCGCGTCGATCGCGCCGGCAATCGATCGGCTCGTCGTCAACGACAACTCGGGGCTTCTGCGCAGCGACAATCTCGCCAAAGTCGAGCGCAGCCCGTTCGCCGGCGGCAACCGGCTGCACGTCATCCAAACCCACTTCGTCGATTTCGGAGCGATGCGCAACGATGCGCTCGCGCCGTTGCATCGCGAGCCGGCGCCACCCGACTGGGTGATGTTCATCGACGCCGATGAAGTCCACGGTGACCAACTCAGCTACATCGCGCGCGACGTCTTGCCGCGCCTCCCCGCAACCGTCGGACAGCTCGACGCCTACGTGCTCTCGCTGCTCGGCACGTTTTCGTGGTACACCGACATCGGGCGCCGGGTCTTCTTCTATCGGTACGCGCGCGAGCTGCACTGGACGAACAGCGTTCACGAGAAGCTCGTCGGCGTCCGCGGTTCGACCGTCGTGATCCCGGACGTCTATCCGCACTACGGCGGCATCGTCGGCGCTGAACGCTATGCGGCCAAGTACGCCCGGTACCGC
>JBOHTW010000349.1:0-7085 GCA_050733835.1 Vulcanimicrobiaceae bacterium
CTTTCATGACTGCAAACTGGCTGAACAGGCTCAGGCCAACCGCCGCCACCACCGATATGGCGGTGATCGCCATCGCCCACGGGCGCCTGGCGATCCGCCGGCTGGGGTTGCGATCGATGAACGGCAGCACGATCAAGAACGTGACGAACGCACCCGGGATAACAATTGTTGCGAGCAGGTTTGCCGCCGGCCCGAGTGCGTGCGGAACGACCGCGGCCAACCGCAACAGACCGTAAAGCGCCAGAAAGTACCAAGCCGGATACGGAATGAACGATGAGTTGGTCGGGTCGGCCTTCGCATCGAGCGGCGCCGGCGAAGCGATCGACAGGATGACCATGATGATAAAGACGGCGAACGACGCGATCGCGTCCATGAACATCTGATTCGGCCAGAACCGGCCCTGCGGCAGCTTCTTCTGTTCGGTGTCGATCGGCGGTCCGGCCGAGCCGTTATGCCGGAAGATGAACAGGTGCGCGCCGACGAGCAGCACGAGAATTGCCGGCATCGCCCAGACGTGTAAACCGAAGAACCGGTTGATCGTCAACGTGCCGAGCGACGAGTTGCTGTTGAGGAACTGATAGACCGCCGACCCGATGACGGGAACCGAAGCCGTGATGTTGATCGCGACCGCCGACGCAAAGTACGCGTTGAGATCCCACGGCAACAGATAGCCCGTCAAACCGAGGACCAGCGTCACGACCAGCAAGATCACGCCGACGATCCACATCAGTTCGCGCGGTGCCTTGTACGCACCCCAGATCGCGACCTGAAGCATGTGTAAGAACATCAGCGCGATCATCGCCGTCGCGCCCCAATAGTGCAGACTGATCACGAACCAGCCGAGCGGAACCTGTTCGTAGATGTACTTGGTCGACTCCCACGCGGTCGCGGTCGACGGCGCGTAATAAAACGTCAGGAAGATGCCGGTGACGATCTGTAAGATCATCGCGAAGATCGTCGCGCTGCCGAAGACGTACCAGTAACTTGCGCCGCCGGGGACGTCTTCGGTGAGGAACTCGTTGATCGCGCCGACGAGTCCGGTGCGTTGTTCGATCCAGGTGACGAGCGGATTGCTCACATTCGCAGCCATGCGTTCTCCCTTGCGTTCCCTACGAGTACGAGACGATCAGTCGCGACGGCTGATTCTGTTTGTATTGAATCCAGGTTATCTGCGCGGTGCCGCTCTGCTCGCGGAACGGCAGCGGGTCGAGCCCGCGCGGCGCCGGACCGGCGAGATATTGACCCTCGAACCCGTACTCCGAACCGTGACAGGGGCAGATGAAGCGGCTCTTGTCGCCGACCCAATCGAAATGGCAACCGAGGTGGGGGCAGATCGAACTGAAGATGACGAAGCCCAGGTTGACGACCGGGTAGTCGACCTTGCCGGTGGGATCGGCGAACAGGTCGGGCCGCTTCTTTTGAAACGTCGCCTGTTGCGCGGGCGACAGCCGGATGCCCCAGACGAACTGATCGTCGGCGGCCGGCGGCATGTAGCCGTCGGCGTACTTGAACGAGATCGAGAGTTTGACGGGCGTCTTGGTCGCCGCTTGCAGCGAGGTTAACTCGGCGGGCGTCAGCGGCGCCCAGGTTCCTTGGCCGCCGCCGCTCAGCAGCGACGATGGGATCAGCGAAACCAAGCACGGGATCCCGACGACGAGGGTGACGATTCCGCCGACGCCGAGGCTAACGTTTGCCATAAACGTCCGGCGCGTCTGCTCTTGGGGCGTCCCCGGATCTTTGTACGATTCCGCTTCGTGAACTGCCACGCTCTGACCAACCTCCGCGCCGCCGGCGCATTCGATCCGAGAGATGTCGCGCATACCGATCCGCAATCAAATAAGCGGATGACGCCGCACTCCGTTTCAGCATAACGAATGAAACGCTCGGCGGCAGCCACTTTGGTCAAGCAGCGCCCGAGTTGCTTGTGCCGCGAAAAGCCGAAGGTCCTCTTCATTGCGCGACGACGCCGGGACCATGGCTTCAAGGTGGCATCGCGCGCGACGGAGCAGCCGCCGGCAGGAGGGTTTGCGCGATGGAAAAAGGCCGGATTGAGAATCGGCGGTTGGCACACGCGACCGTCGGCGCTACCGTCGGAGTTGCCGCGTTCGGGGTTGGGATGGCGCTGGGGACGCTGCTGCCGGCCGCCGAGGCGGCACCGATTCCGGTTGTCACCGGATCGCGAGTCGTCCACCGGGGCTTGGCCGGTCGTTCGCCGGTCCAAATCATCGCAAACGATCGCGTGACGGCAGTCGGCGTCGACGGCCGGTCGCCGGTGCAGGTGATCGCCGGCGACCGGATTGCCGTTCGCGGGGCGGCCGGCGACTCGCCGGTCGAAGTGATCGCGGGCGACCGCGTTACGGCTGCCGGCGCCGCCGGTGCTTCGCCGGTGGCGGTGATCGCCGGTGATCGAGTGGTCGCCGCCGGAAACGTTGGCAGTTCACCGGCTCAAGTGATCGAGGGCGATGTCGTCACTCGGCCGGGCGCCGTCGGGCGTTCGACCGCCACGGTCATCGTCGGTGCGCGGGTCGTATCGACCGGCGGTTCCAGCTTCAGATAACCGCGGCCAAATCGGACCGCTTCACGACGAGCAGCTGACGACGATCTCGCCGGCGGCCGAGGGCGGCGGGGCGGCGTAGTGCTCCATCGCCGGTTGCTCGTCGAACGGCGCGCGCAGCACGCGCTCGAGGCGCTCGGTCTCGCTGAAATCGCCCGCCTGCGCCGCCGCGATCGCGGCCTGGGCGAGATAGTTGCGCAGCACGTACTTCGGGTTGGCCGCTCGCATCGCCGCGAGCCGTTCGGCATCGGTGCCCGACTCGACCGCGGTGCGCTCGCGAAAGCGTGTCGACCAGGCGTGCCAGCCGGCGCGATCGGCGAACAGTTCGGCAAGCCGGTCGTCGGCCGGCGTCGTGTGTCGAGCGAGCGACGACAGCCGCCGAAAGAAGATCGTGTAGTCGACGCGGTTACGTTCGAGCAGCATGAGCGCGCCGGCCATCAGTTGCGGATCGTCGTCGCGCGCGTCGGCCAGCCCGAACTTCGCGCGTTGTAGCGCGAGAAACCGCCGGCGATATGCCGGCTCGTAGACCGCGAGTGCGGCCTGCGCGGCCGGCTCATCGATCAAGGTCGCAAATGCGGCCGCCAGCGCATGACAGTTCCACCGGCCGATCGTCGGCTGCCGATCGAACGCGTACCGGCCCTGCTCGTCGGTGTGGTTGCAGATGTGACCGGGCTCGTACGCGCCGAGAAACCCGTACGGTCCGTAGTCGAGCGTGTTCCCGAGGATCGACATGTTGTCGGTGTTGAGCACGCCGTGCGCGAACCCGATCGCTTGCCACTGCGCCACCAACTCGGCCGTGCGCGTAACGATTTCAGCCAAGAGACTAGCGTAGCGTTCACGGTCGTCGGCGATCGGCGCCAGCGCCGGATAGAAGCCGGCGACGACGTAGTCGGCGAGCGCACGGAGTTCGTCGAAGCGTTGGGCGTAGTGAAAGTATTCGAACGTGCCGAAGCGCACGAAGCTGGGCGAAAGCCGCGACAGGACGGCGGTGGTCTCGATCGCTTCGCGGCGAACGGTTTCGGGCGACGACACCATCGCGAGCGCGCGCGTCGTCGGCACGCCGAGATGATGCATTGCCTCGCACGCCAGGTATTCGCGGATCGTCGAGCGCAGCACCGCGCGCCCGTCGCCGAAGCGCGAGAACGCCGTGATGCCCGCGCCTTTGAGCTGCCAATCCCAAACCTCGCCGCTCGGCTTGCGGATCTCGCCGAGCGAGATCGCGCGTCCGTCCCCAAGTTGCGCAACGAACGTTCCGAACTGGTGACCGGCATAGACCGCCGCGGTCGGCGGCGTGGCGCGAAACCGCGCGCCGCCCGCGACGATCGCGAGAAACTCCGGCCGTTGGAACTCGGCGACGTCGAGGTCGAGCAGCGCCGCGGCGTCGGGATTTACCAGCGCCAACCGTGGGTCGGCGACCGGCGTCGGCAGGCGTTCCTCGACGAAACGCTCGCCGAGGCCGGCGTAACCCGGACCGACGGTCAACGTTTCGAGGGTTCGCGCCGACGGGAGTGTGAGCGGGGTCATCGTTCGCAGAACCGCACGCTCCGCGACCCGCGTTGCACTGCGGCCCGTCGGCCGGCGCGGAACCGAAGCGCGGCCGGCCACGTTACCCAGCAGAGCCTGAAAGCGAATCCATTCATCTAGAATTCAGGTCGATGGTCAAGATAATGGAGAGCGCGGGGAGTCCCGCGCAGGGGGATCGGGGGACATTGTCCCCCGTTTAAGGAGAGATCATGGTAGGACGGGTTCAGTTCACGGACGGAGGCTTGCGGCGGGCGTTGACGTTTGCGCTTGCGATCGCCCTGTTGCTCGGGTTCGCGCACCCCGCGCTCGCGGAGACGGCCGGCCAGCGCTCGACGCGCAATATCATTCTGGGCGCGGCCGCCGCGACGGCTGCGATCATCCTCTACAACAACTACCAGCATAAACGCGCCGCGCACGACACGATCGTTGGCCGCACCCGCGACGGCGGCACGGTCTATGCCGACGGGCGAATCGTCTATCCCGACGGCAACGTTTACTACGCGAGCAACAACGGCCAAAACCCCTGTCGCTGGGACGGCGAAGGCGATCAATGCCGCACGGGATACGCGCGCGCCTACCGCTGGCACCCGCGTGGCCATGCGTACGGCTGGGACAAGCATAACCAGGGCAACCAGGACAACCAGGGCGACCACGGCGACCGGGGGCATGGCGGCCACGGTCATCGGGGCGGCGGCGATAACGGCGACTAGCCGGCCCACAATTCCCTAACCCGGCGGCGGGGCGTGCCCGGGCCGGGTGGGGAATTGTCCTGTCCCATGCCCCAGATTTCATTGGGGTCCGGCTGACGCGTCGGGCCATGGTCGCCTGTGGCTAAGCACGACGACCCGCACGACGGGCCCAACAAGCGATGGCCGGGCTTGGGCGTCGGCCTCGTTTTGCTCGGGGCGGCCTCGGCCGCGGTCATCGTCTCGGCGCAGCGCCGTCAGGCCAAACCACCCGAGCCACAGGCGCGGCCGGTTCCGGCGCCAGAGTCGATCGCGCCCCTTCCGGACCCGCCGGCAGCGACCGCATACGTTCAGCCGTCGCGCATGGGCACACCGAAGCTCGCGCTGGAAACTGTCCTGACCGGATCGGCGGCCTCGGCGACGGCACCGCGGCTTGAGCTGCACGTCCCCGGCGTCATCCGCGGGACATTCGATCGACCGCTCGCGGCGGTGCGGTCGGCGGCGATCGAGACGTTCGGCAATCCAATTTTGTACCTGCCGCGGCGACTCATCGCGTTTCTCGTCGATTTTCTCGGCGTCACGTTCATCCTCGCCGCATTCTACTTTGCGTTCTTGAACTTCAGCGTCAGTGCCGGGAACCCGTACGGTCTCGGCTCGCTCCTGATCCTGGCGTTCGGCTCATCGTTCGTCATCAGCCTCTACTGCGAAGCGATGATCGGAACGACGCTTGGAAAGACGTTCGCCGCGCTCGATTTGCGCCGAACGGACGGTGGCCGCGCCGATCTCAAAGCCGTGTTGATCCGCACCTTGTTTCGACCCGTCGACGGACTGTTGATCGGTCTGCCGTTGATGATCGCATCGCCGAGCCGGCAACGGCTAGGCGATCGGGTCGCGGGTACGGTCGTCAGCCAAGGTCAGTTCGGCGTTCTCGGATCGCTGCTCGCCGTCGGCATCGCGGGCAGCGCCCTATTCGTGCTCCTGGTGACGAGCGGCAAGACGGACCCGATCGGCGGCGTCGCCGGTGCGGTCGTTCAATCCGTCTCGCCGCTCGTCGACCGGATCGCTCACATCTTGTAGCTGTGTAGGCCGCTGATCCAGATGTTGACGCCGAGGTAACAGAACAGGATCGCTCCGAAACCCAAGACCGCGATCCACGAACAGCGCAGCCCGCGCCACGCATTGCGCGTATGAACGTGCATGTAGGCGGCGTACACGATCCAGCACACGAGCGCGGCCGTTTCCTTCGGATCCCACTGCCAGTACGCTCCCCAGGCCTCTTTGGCCCACATCGCGCCAGTGATGACGCCGACCGTCAACAGCGGCAAGCCGACCGCGATCACACGGTACGTCATCACGTCGAGCTTCGCCAGCGTCGGCAGCGTGTTGAGCCACAGCGCGAGCGCATTTCCCTGCGCTGCCGCCATCGCGATGTTGGTGCCGTCGCGGGTGACGCCGATCGCGCGCGGCGCCGATTCCGGCTGGGCCGCTTGCATCCGCACGCCGAGATCGACGGCGCCGCCGGCCGTTGCGCCGGCCGCCCGCATCATGCCGACGTTCCCGCCCGAACCGAGCCCGCGATCGAAGTAATACTTGAGCAGGTAAAGACACGCCAACACAAATGCCACCAAGAACGCCGCGTACGACGAAACGACCAGCGGGACGTGGATCTTTATCCAATACGATTGCAACGCCGGGACCGGCGGCAGATAGCCTTCGTTCCAGGTGAGTCCGTACGCCAGGAAGCCAGCGGCCAATCCTTGGACGAAGCCGCCGATTGCCCACAGATCGTATTTGACTGCAAACACAAGGAAGATCGCGACGCTCATCGCCGCAAACAGCGAGAGCGAGCCATAGAGATTGGTCAGCGGCCAGATCTGCGAGACCTGCCAGCGTACGAGCAGCTCGACGAACTGCGTGATGCAGCCGAAGAAGGCGAGCGGAATGCCGATGCGCTTTGCCCAGGTCTCGCGACTGAGAAAATAGATAAGCAGCGCAAGCGCTCCCGCGATGTACGCCGTCAGGCTCGCAAGCACTAAAATCTGATCAAAGATCATCGCCGACTCCCATCCTGTTGCCGCCGTTCGACGCTACGCCGTCGCGGTCATCGCCGGCCCGCACTCGCTGCGTTCGAGCGCCTTGACCAGTTCGCGGAATTGGTCTTCGAAGAGATCGTAGCCCTTGACCGTCGTGGCGGCAACGCCGACCGCCCACGCGCGCCCAGTGCTTTCGCCGCCGGCCGGTCGCGGATCGATCCGCACGTAGAGCCGGGCCGGCAGCAGATAGAACGCAATGCAGAGTCCGGCCAGCAAGACGAACGCGCC
>JBOHTW010000350.1:0-1684 GCA_050733835.1 Vulcanimicrobiaceae bacterium
AGCCGGCTATTGGACGGGAACCGTGCTGTCGGCGGCGCAAGTGACGACGATCGCCAGTTACACGGGCACAGGTTCAGGACCACCGCCGACTCCGGCTCCGAGTCCAACCCCGACGCCCGTTACGGCACCGATCAACGACTGGCCAACGTATCAGTTTGACAATCAGCGCAGCGGCTACAATCCAAACTCATCGGCGATCACGCCGGCCAGCATCGCCAACCTGCACGCCGTCTGGAACGTGAGCCTGCCCAACGGGTTCAACACGCAGACGCAACCGATCGTCGTCACCGGCAAAGGGCCGAGCGGCGACCCGTTGCTCATCGTCGGCGGCGGTAGCGGTGCGGCGTCTGCCTACGATGCGCTGCACGGCGGCAGCCCGGTATGGACGAGCAATATCGGGCAATTGAACTACGGATGCGACGGAGCAACGTCGGGCGCCGTTTTCGGAGTCCAGGGAACCGCGGTCTACGACGGGGCCGGAAACATCTACGTCCCCGACACCCAGGGAAGCGCGGCGGCCGCCAACGGCAATCCCAACGGCACGGCGTTCGTTTACAAACTCAACGTCGCCACCGGCGCGGTCGAGGGGAGTACCGCGATCGCGCCGTCGCCGCTTCCAAACTCCGGCTCGCAGTTGGAGATCGACTTCGTGCACACCGGGCTGACGCTCGCAAACGGAATGCTCTACGCGGGAACCAGCTCGACGTGCGACATTACGCCATGGCGTGGCCGGGTCGTTGCGGTGAACCCGGCATCAATGACGCTTGCGAGTACGGCTTTCATGACCTACGGACAAGGCGGAAACTTCAGCGGCGGCGGCGTTTGGGGTTGGGGCGGTGCGTCGGTCGATAGCTCGGGGAGCGTCTACATCGGTGTCGGCAACGCCGATACGTCGGCCACCGAGCCGGCAGGCTATGTGAACGCGAGCAGCGAGCATGTCGGCTACGGCGAGCACGTCGTCAAGCTCTCGGCTGATCTCTCGACCGTTCTGGGAAGTCAATTTCCCGGTTTTACCTATTCGGGCGCATCGGTCGACCTTGATTTCAGCGGCACGCCGGTTCTCTTCCAGCCGCCCGGCTGTCCATTGATCGAAGCGTCTCAGGGGAAAGCCGGCGAAGTCGTCATCTATAACGCGGCGCTGAACTCCGCCCCCGTCGCACGCTTCAAACTCTCGCAGAGCAACAACGCCGCCGACTACATCGGCAACCCGGCATACTCGAAGGCCGCAAACCTGCTGTACGCTGCGGTCGCCTCGTCGGTGCCACCGTATTCACCGGGAATGGTCGCCATCGCACCGACCAGCGGTTGCACGTCGTTCTCGGTTGTGTGGACGGCGCAGTTCGGCCCCGACTCGTTCGCATATTCAGCCGACGTACCGCGCTCGGCACCGACGGTCACGGCCGGCGGCGTCGTCTTCATCGGCACGCCGTACACGAATGCCAATCCGGGCGGTGCGCTGTGGGCGCTCGACGCCCATACCGGCGCCGTGTTGAACGGCGGCCAGCCGGTCCTCATCACGGCCCAGCACATTCGCATGGCCCCAATCGTTGACGGCACCTGGATCTGGGTCATCGACAATGGCGGGAACCTTTACGGGCTCAACGTCGATCCGGCCGTGACGCAGTCGATCCGCCGGCGCACTCTGATACAGCCGGTCGCTCCGACGCGGCGACGTTAGCGGAGC
>JBOHTW010000351.1:0-6724 GCA_050733835.1 Vulcanimicrobiaceae bacterium
GGCCAGCACCGCGCGCAACGACGCGGGCGTATCGCCGGCCCGCGGAAAGTGGCGGGCGTCGACGCCGAGCGCGCGCAACGCGCCGGCGATTGCGTACCGGTTCGAGTCGCGAACTTGACCCTGGCGCGGGGTTTCGCCCGGATCGATCAGTTCGTCGCCGGTCGAGACGATCGCAAAACGCGGGCGCCGATAGACTGGAACGCGGGTGATTCCGAGGGTCGCCAACACGCCGAGTTCAGGACCACCGATACGGCGACCCGCGCCAATCACCGCTTCACCCGCTCGGATATCCGAGGCCCGCGGCGTCTGACAGTCGCCGGCCGGCGGCAGCTCGCGGATCGTGATGCGGTCGCCGTGATCGGTGACGTCTTCGAGCGGTACGACCGCATCGGCACCGGCGGGCAGCGCACCGCCGGTTGGAATGCGCAGCGTTTCATCGCGGGCGATCGCGCGCGGCGGCGGCTCGCCCATGCGAATCTCACCGACGATGCGACGCTCGCCGGCGCCGCCGGCGGTCGCGATCGCAAAGCCGTCCATCGTCGAGCGCGCGTGCGACGGGTGATCGTCGCGCGCGACCGCGTCGCGGGCGAGCACGCGCCCGAGCGCCGCGTCGAGGTCGACGTCCTCGACTCCGAGCGGTGCGAGCGCGATGCGCGCACGATAGGCCGCGATCGCGGCGCGCGGTTCGAGCAGTTCCGCGGCGACGAACGGTGCCGTGGGTAGGAGGGTCCTCGAATCGCGCATAAGCCAGGCATTCGATGTTGGACCTTGCGCTCTTGCGGCGCGACCCCGATCGCGTGCGGCGCATGGCTGCGCGCCGGCCGACGGGCGCCGAATTCGTCGATCGCGTGTTGACGCTCGACAGCGAGCTGCGCGCCGCGCGGATGCAGACCGAGAGCCTGAAGGCCGCGAAGAACGGGCTGACGCAAGCGATCGCACAGGCCACCGACCGCGCCGCCGAAGCGCGGCGCTTACGGCCCGAGATCGCCGCACTCGACGAACGGATCGCGGACGCCGGCGCAACCCTTCCATCGCTTGAGGCGCAGATCGATGCGATCCTCGCCGAGGTTCCGAATCTGCTCGACGATTCGGTGCCCGACGGCGCCGGCGAAGCCGAAAACGTCGTCCTGCGCACGGCCGGCACGCTGCGCGCGTTTGCGTTTCCCGCGCGCCCGCACTGGGAGATCGGCGAACGCCTCGGCATTCTCGATTTTGAACGCGCGGCCAAGCTGGCGGGCAGCCGGTTCAGCGTTCTGCGCGGCAAGGGCGCCCAGCTCTCGCGCGCGATCGCCAGCTTCTTCTTATCGCGGGCGAGCGAGCGTGGCTACGTTGAGGTCGTACCACCGTTCTTGGTCAACCGCGCGACGATGTGGTCGACCGGTCAACTGACGAAGTTTTCCGATCAGATGTTCCGCGATCAGGACGCCGATTTGTTCATGATCCCAACCTCGGAGGTGCCGCTGACCGCGCTACACCGCGACGAACTCTTGCCGCTCGCCGAGTTGCCGCGCAAGTACACCGCGTACTCGCCGTGCTTTCGCAAGGAGGCGGGCGCGGCCGGCAAGGATACGCGCGGCCTGATCCGCCAGCACCAGTTCGAGAAGGTCGAACTCGTTTGGCTCACGGTCCCCGAGCGGTCATCGGCGGCGCTGGAGGAGCTAACGGCCGACGCGGCGGCGCTGCTCGACGAACTCGAGTTACCGTTCCGCGTCGTTGCGCTGTGCGCGGGCGACGTCGGGTTCAATGCGGCCAAGACTTACGACCTCGAAGCCTGGCTGCCGGGACAGAACGCGTACCGCGAGATCAGTTCGTGCTCGAACTGCACCGACTTTCAAGCGCGCCGGTGTGCGATCCGGTTTCGGCGCGACCCAAAGGCGCGGCCGGAGTTGGTGCACACGCTCAACGGCTCCGGGCTCGCCGTCGGGCGCACCTTGATCGCCATTCTGGAAAATTACCAACACGCCGACGGCAGCGTTCGCGTTCCGACGGCGCTGGTGCCCTTCTGCGGCTTCGAACGGATCGACCCATGAACGGCCGGCGCGTCATCGGTTTGCTTTCCACGATTGCCTTTGCGGTCGTCTTCGGTTCGATCGCCGATCGCACGACGGGCCAACCCCTTACCGGAGTACACGTCACCGCAACCGGCGCCAATCATCGCACGATCCGCGCCGTCAGCAACGCAGCGGGCCACTACGTGCTGCGCGGCGTGGCGCCGGGCGCGTATTCGGTGACGGTTTCATCGGACGACGTTCCGCCGCAACGCTTCAGCGTCAACGTGGGCAAAGCGCCCAAGCAGCGGTTCGACATGACCGCTTGCAGCACGACGCTCGACTACGGTTGCGGCGGGCCAGCCCCGAGCGGTGGCGGCGCGTAGCGCGGCGAGATCCAGCGGCGCGCATTCCGACAAAAGTCCAGCACGGCTCTTTGCGTAATTTGACGGCAGACCGTGAACGTGACATACTGACGCGTCACTCCGCGCGATCTTTCGGGTGCCGATCGAGCCGCGCACCCTTGAAAGATGGCCACCATTTCTACGTTCGAAACGCTCGGGCTTCACCCGGCTTTGCTGCGCGCGGTCCGCGATCTCGACTTCACCGAGCCGACGCCGGTCCAAACCGCGTCGATTCCGCCGGCGCTCGCCGGCCGCGACGTGCTCGCTAGCGCCGCAACCGGTAGCGGAAAGTCGGCCGCGTTTGGCCTCCCGTTATTGCAGGCGCTGGCCGCGCAGCCGCGCGGCAAAACGCGCGCGCTCGTCCTCGCGCCGACGCGCGAATTGGCGGCGCAGATCGCCGACCACATCGCGACCCTCGCGCGCTACACGACCGTGAAGGTTGCGGCGGTTTACGGCGGCGTCGGATTCGGCGCGCAAGCCGCGGCCTTCCGGCGCGGCACCGATATCATCGTCGCGACGCCCGGCCGGCTGCTCGATCATCTCACGCAGGGGACCGCGTCGCTGAGCACGATCGAACTGCTCGTCATCGACGAGGCCGATCGGATGCTGGATATGGGCTTTTTGCCCGTCGTGCGCCGGCTGCTAAAGCTGATCACGAGCAAACGTCAGACGCTGTTCTTCTCCGCTACGATTCCGCCCGCAATCGCGACGCTCGCGAACGAGATGCTGCGCGAGCCCGTGCGCATCAATCTCGCGCCGACCGCCGTACCGGTGGCCGGCGTGACCCAGACGATCTATAGCATCGACCAGCTGCGCAAGACCGATCTGCTCGTCGAATTGCTCAAGGACAACGCGATCTACAGCG
The DNA here is from genome assembly GCA_050733835.1 of Vulcanimicrobiaceae bacterium. Lineage (GTDB taxonomy): Bacteria > Vulcanimicrobiota > Vulcanimicrobiia > Vulcanimicrobiales > Vulcanimicrobiaceae > JBOHTW01. The sequence continues at coordinate 3,258 of JBOHTW010000351.1, forward strand.
CGATCGCGTTCACCCGGACCAAGGCCCGCGCAAACCGCCTAGCCGCCGCGCTCGCCAAACACCAAGTCTCCGTCGAGCGCATCCACGGCGACCGCTCGCAAGCCCAGCGTACGCATGCGCTCGAAGGCTTCAAGCGCGGGAAGTTTCGCGTGCTGGTCGCGACCGACATCGCCGCCCGCGGCATCGACATCGTCGACCTCGGTCACGTCGTGAACTACGATGTTCCGGCCGTCCCTGAAGACTACGTGCACCGGATCGGCCGGACGGCGCGCGCCAGCGCCACGGGCGATGCGATCACGTTCGTGTCATCTGAGGAAGAGAAACTGTTTGCGCAGATCGAACGCGCACTGGGCAAGCGTTTGAGCCGCACGAAGAATCCGGAGTTGCCGCCGCCGAGCGCTGCGCGCACGACGCCGCCACCAGCCCGCCAGCGATCAGGGCGCCGCTGATTCAGGGCCTTCGGGTGCTACCTGCCCGTAGTTGAGCAGCGAGACCAGTGCAACGCCGCCGATGCTGTTGCCGATGAAGACCGGCAGCAAGAAGCCACCGAGATACTGCCCCCACGACGCGGCCCCGGCGGCGACCGCGTACAGCGCTTCGACGGAACCGGCGATGATGTGGCTAAAGCCGCCGACGCCAACGATGTAGGTGACGATCAGGATCGTGCCGAGCTTCTCGTTTTCAGCCGCCGGCAGCAGCCAAACCATCAGCGCGATCAACCAGCCCGCGAAGATCCCGCGCACGACGATCGTCCAGAAATTCGGCGCAAGCGCGTGTTTGCCCAGTTCGACCATTGCCGCGCGAACGTTGGCATCAAAGATGTGGCTGTGGGCGATCGCGTAGGCGAACAGGGTGGCGCCGACGATGTTTGCGATCAACACCGTGACCCCAGAGCTTGACGACTTTCAGAAACGTCGCGCGCTTATCGGGCGCGTCCAGGAGCGGTAGGATCGCCGTCACCGTGTTTTCGGTGAACAGTTGTTGGCGGCCGAGAACGACGACTAGGACCCGGTCGTGTACCCGAGATTTTCGACGAGCGGGCGCCACGACGTGTCGGGCAGCATCGCGTGGAAGATGCCCGGAACGATAAGCGAGAGCCCCATCGAAAAACCGGCGGCGAGCCCGGAGAACCCCAGCGACGTGACCGGCCGATTGAGTTCGGTTTCGCCTTCGCGGCGGACCGTCTCGAACACGACAGCGGCCCGCACGGCGGTCCGTTTCCGGACCTCTCGCTCTTCGTTGGCGCTGAGCTGGACCGTCTTTCCCGGCTCCGCCTCGGCGGGCGCGTCGGGTTTTGGCCGCTCTTCCTTCACGCGGCTGGTGTACCCAACGGCTCGGCTTACAAACCAAGCGGCGGGAACGGCTCCGCCGAGGCTGCGTCGAATTGCGCGAACGAACATGATACGACAGCATCGGACGCGTACCGAGCGCTCCCTATGGATCGTTACGCTGATCGCGAGCATTGCGTTCCTAACCTTGGGCGCGACGGTCGCTGCCGGTCGGCCGACGCCGCGGTTCGATGTCGTGCTCGAACAGGCACTGTTCGGCCGGAGCACCGCGCTCGCGTGGATCTTCACGCAGAGCGGCTTTCCGCCGACGCTCATTGGGATTGCAATCGCGCTTATCATCTTCGGAATCGTCGACCGGCGGTGGCGGGCGCGGGCGTTCTTTACGGTGATCGCGTCGATGGCGACCGTTCCGCTGGTTAGCGACACGTTCAAGAATCTCTACGCTCGCGCGCGGCCCGAGCATTGGCTCATGCGGCAAGAGCTGTCGTTCTCGTATCCGAGCGGCCATGCCGTCACCGCCGTCGGCGTCTTCGCGCTGTGGGCGCTGTTCGTGTGGCGCGGCGACTTGCCGCGCTGGCTTCGCGCGTTCCTCGGCATCGTGCTGCTTGGCTGGGCCGGCGGGGTCTGCTGGTCGCGCGTCGCCTTGGGCGTGCATTTCCCAACGGACATCATCGGCGGCGGTTTGCTGAGCATCGCGTGGACGAGCGCCGGCTTAGCGATCTGTTACCGGTTCAAGCTGTTCTTACTCGATCGGGTCGCGCCGCCGGATGGTCGATCGCGCTCCGTAACCGCGGCGTAACGGCGTCCTACGCGTCGACGAGCAAGGTCCGCAGCGCTTCACGCAAATCGGAGACGTCCGCCTGCGTTCGTTCCGCCAAGCGGACCAGAATCTGCTCTTGAACTTGTTGGTGGTAGAGTAACCGCGAGATATGGTCGTGATCCATCTCGGCGCGGACCTCCGAATATTCGCTCGACTGCCGCTGGGCCACCGCGATCACGAAGATCAGAATGAGTTGCAGAATGTTCGAGCACGTCAGCAAAAACGGAAACGGGTAGGGATCCCAGTGGGTCAGCTGTCCAACGGCGACCCAGACGACCTGAATGACGATCGCGAGCGCCAGTGCCACCGGCGCGCCGGTCGCATCGGCGATGCGCTTGCAGGCGCGTTCGAGCGGGGTTAGATTCGCGCGGTGCGCCGCGATCGGATCGCCGACGAGCGGGTGATCCTCAACGGTCACCTGGGTCGGAAGTTGCGCTACGGTTTCCAATGAACGTCCGTTTCCTTTCGTCAGGCGGTTGATTCGTCCGCGCCGCCGCCGCGAGCGCAGGGACGACCTGGCGCATGTACGACGGCGTCCGCTCGACCCCGCCTCGGACGGGCTGCGACGCTTGCCGTGGACGGCCGGCGCGTGAATCGGGAGCGAGGACGGCTTGCGCCGCAGCGGGCGGTGAGTATAGTGAAGGAAGCATGGAGCTTGCGCGACGGCAGTTTACGATCGAAGAGTATCTCGCGATGGCCGAGACGGGGATATTGCGCGAGGGCGAGCGGGTGGAACTCATCGACGGCGCGGTCGTCGCGATGAGTCCGTTCAATGACCCCCACCGCCTGACGCTCAATCGACTCACTCGATTGCTGACCACGCAGTTCCCCGAACCCTACGTGGTCCAGATCCAGATGACGATGGCGCTCGGAACTGGATCGTCAACCTGGTCGACGATTGCGTCGAAACCTTCCGCGACCCGCGCGCCGGCCGATACGCGACCACGCGAACGTTCACCGGCGACGAGCCGATCGCGTCGGCGGTCGTCGACCCGCCGCTGACACCGGCTGCAATCATCCGTCGGTGAGCGCAAGGCTCTAACGAAGGGCGACTTGGCCAATCCACGGTTGATGAGCCCTTCGAGCGCCATAATGGCCTTGACCGTTATGCCACTTTGGCGGTATGATTCAAGCAGAGAAGCCGAGGATTCCAGCTCATGACGATTTCAGAAGAACTCACCGCCGCGCGGACGCTGGGCCTAACGGTTCGACGCCACGGCGATCTCGTCGCCCAAGTTCGCGAGGGCTTCCCCCCGTCCGCGCTGGGCGAAATTGAAGCGACGCTCGGCCTCACGCATGCCGCGCTGGGCAAGCTCTTGGCCATCCCCGCGCGGTCGTTCGCGCGGCGCGTGAAAACG
>JBOHTW010000352.1:0-28278 GCA_050733835.1 Vulcanimicrobiaceae bacterium
GCTCCGGGTGGAAGCAACCGAACATTCCATTTTCGCGCAATGCCTTAGCGAAAACCATGCGGCGATCGGGCTGCTGCGATCCTCGGGGTTCGCACGGATATCGCTGGAGTATCGGGAGATGCAATGGCAATACCGGCGGCCTTGTCACGTGAAAGCGCAACGCGTCAGCGAGAGTAGGATGTGACAAGCCTCGAGTTCGCATCGGAACGTGCTCCGCCGGAACACGGAGGAGGCCGCCGGGCGAGGCATCTTCGGGGCACCGAACTGTCTGGTCGGCACGGAGCTATTCTGGGGAGGAGGCGCTCGACGACGCCGTCGCGTGGGCAAATCAGTGAACCCGCCGCGGGAACTTGCGGTTCGGTGCCTAAGGCCCGCCGCATGGTTACCGGAATCGACGTGATCATCTACAACGCGCAAGACTTCGAGCGTGCACTCGCGTTCTATCGCGGGCTCATCGGCACCGAGCCGGCCACCTTGAGGCCGGGCATGTGGGCCGAATTTGAACTCTCCGACGGCACGGCGTTCGCAATCGGCAAGCACGAAGACTATCCTTGGCAGCCCGGCTACGCCGTCGCTCTAGCCGTTCCCGACATCACCGAGGCGGTCGCGCTCGCGCGCTCGCTCGGGGCGAAACTCGCCGACGCAAGCGAGTCGCCCGTGTGCCACATGGCGATGGGCCAAGATTCCGAAGGCAATACGATCGTGTTGCACCAGCGAAAGAAGTAATCGGAGGAGAATATGCGCACTGCGTTCGCAGCGTTGATCGCGGCACTCGCCGTCAACGCACTCTGGTTCACGCATCCGGTCGCCGCCAAAACGACCGCGGCGACTGCCGGCGCGGCCGTAACCGTCGACCGGCTGGCGGCAATCCGCGAGCGCGGCGTGTTGCGCGTTGGAAACGGGTGGCTATGAAGGCCTCGACATCGACGTCGCCCGCGCGTTTGCCAAGTCGCTCGGCGTTCGAGCCGAGTTCGTCCAGACGAGCTGGCCGACGATGACCGCCGATCTGCTTGCGGACAAGTTCGACCTTGCAATGGGCGGGATCAGCCAGCTTCCCGCGCGCGCCGAGGTTGGGTTGCTCTCGCACGGCTATCTCAGCGATGGGAAGCGGCCCCTGATTCGCAAGGCCGATCAGAACCGCTTCCATACGTTGGCCGACATCGATCAACCGGGCGTGCGGGTTGCCGTCAATCCCGGCGGCACGAACCAAAAGTTCGACGCAGCGAACCTTTCCCACGCGACGGTCGACGTCGTCGAGAAGAATCTCTCGATCCCCGCGTTGATCGCCGACGGAAAGGCCGACGTCTTCATCACCGACGGCGTCGAGGCCGACTACGACGCGAGCCGCGACTCACGGCTGCTGGCCGTCGATCCGTCACATCCGTACACGCATGACACGAAAGTCTACTTCCTGCAGCGCGACGAAGCATCGGTGGAGCAGGCGCTCGACGGATTTATCGATCGTTCGCTGCACGACGGGTTCTACGAGCGGCTGCGCGCAAAATGGATCGGTTAGGGGCTCGCGCGGCGCGTCCAAAAGCCGTCGGGGTCGAAGTCGTTGATCGCGGCAAGCTCGGCGGCGTCCGGCGCGGGCGTCGCGACCGTCGCATCGAATGCAAGTTCGAAGCCCGTTTGGTCGCGGACCCTCGCTACGTCGATGCCCGGGTGAATTGAGACGGCGCGCGGCGGTCCGTCGTTGAGTGCGAACACCCCGAACGTCGTGATCAGCGTGACCGGGCCGCGCGGATGCGACGTGATGTATGCGACGCGTTGGACGAGTCGCCGGCGCTCGTGCTCCATGATGTAGACGCACCGCTTTGAATGCGCGGCGATGTCGCTGCCGCCCCCCGAGCCAGGAAGCCGGGTCGAACCGACGCGCGTCGTATTGAGGTCGCCACGCTCGTCGACTTCGGCGCCGCCGAGGAAACCGACGTCGACCCGGCCGCGCTGGAGCAACGTTAGCACGTCGACGAGGGTCGTCGCGGCGGTCGCATCGGTTTGGTTTGGCCCGTCACCCATCGTGAGGACGAATCCCCGCGCCGGCTCCTCGCGGATCAGACCGTTCTCGAAGAGCCCGACAGCGGTCGGGGCGTGGGTCGCCTTCGCGACGAAAAATCCGAGCAGCGGAAGCCGCATTCCGACGAACACGATATCGCCGTCACGAATCTGCCGAGCGGCCGCGGCGACCATCAACTCGCGCGACGTGTACGCCCCGTTCATGCCGTCGACGTCGACTGCAAACGTTCCAGATACGCCGGGCGGTCGGCGACCTCGTCGATCCACGCCGCTTTCCATGCAAGCCAGCCGTCGCGCGTTCGTGACGCCCGTGCATACGCATCGAAGAACGCGTGGTCGCGGTCGGTGAAACCGAGCACCGGCGCCGGATGCGCGCCGAACGGTTCGACGACGACCGCATCGACCAGGAAGCCCGGGACCACGGTCGCGTTGGGCTCGGCTCGGAGGATATCGGCGGAAACTAACTCCTCAACGGTGAGAATCACCCGCCCGGCCGCTCGTACGCTGTCGAGTGAAGTGCCGAGATTTCCAAAGATCTGGGCATTTCCGCGGGCATCGGCGAGCTGCGCGTGGACGATCGCGACGTCGACGGGGATCGCCTTGACCGCGACCGTCGGATCGCCGCCGAATGGATCGGCGATCGGCCGGAACGCGTCGGTTTGCTGCGCCAGATCGGTGCCGGCGATCGATCGCGTCACCGCGAACGGCACGCCCTCGGCGGCCGCCCGTAGGCCCAGCGCCAGCGTGAGGTTGGTGTAGTCGACGGCGCGTAGCGGTCGCGGCACGCCGTGCTCGACGGCGCGGCGGAAGTTGTGGCCGAGCCCCGAGCCGACGTTGCCGACCCAAGCCGCTTCGATCGACGCGGCGCAACCGGCGCCGACGAGTTGATCGTAGAGCGCATCACTGATCGGGCCGATCAAGGTCAGGTTGGTTCGGCCTTGACGAATGATCTCGTGACCGGCGGCGAACGGGATCCGCGCTTCGAGCCCGCAAGCCGCGCTAACCCGATCGCCGTCGCGCACGAACCGCGCGATCGCTTCGCGCAACGGCATGAGTTTCGATGCGCCAACCGGTGCGCTCAAGCGTACTTCGCCGACGTTGCCGCAACCGGCGAGTTACGCAGGATGAAGCGTTGGATCTTTCCGGTCGCCGTCTTGGGGAGCGCGTCGACGATCGTCACCCACCGTGGGTACTTGTACGGGGCGATACGCGATTTGACGAACGCCTGCAGTTCGGCCTCCAGATTGGGGCCGCGTGCCGACGAATGCGGCTCGCGCAACACGACGAATGCGTGCGGTTTGATCAACCCGTCGCCGTCCTCGCTGCCGACGACGGCACACTCGAGCACCGCGTCGTGCGCCGCGAGCGCCGCTTCGACCTCGACCGGCGATACCCAGATCCCGCCGACCTTGAGCATGTCGTCGCTGCGGCCGGCATGCCAGTACACGCCGTTCTCGTCGCAGCGATACTTATCGCCGGTTCGAATCCAATCGCCGGCGATCGTCGCTTTGGATCGTTCGTGTTTGTTCCAATAGAGGACCGCGGTCGAGTCGCCACGCACGAGCAGATCGCCGATCTCGCCGGCGGGAACGTCGCCACCGCGCTCGTCGACGATTCGCAGTGCGTACCCCGGAACGGCTTTGCCACTCGAACCGGCAACGCACTCACCGGCCCGGTTCGACAGAAAGATATGCAGGATCTCGGTCGACCCGATTCCGTCGAGAATCTCGACGCCGGTCCGCTCGAGCCAGCGCGTGAAGATCGTCGGCGGCAGCGCCTCGCCCGCACTCACGCAGACCCGAACGCTCGAAAAGTCATACGCGGCGCCGGCATCGATCGCCGCTAGCATCTGCGCGTACGCCGTCGGAACGCCGAAGAACAGCGTCGGTCGATATTGCGCGACCTGCGCGAAGATCGATTCGGTCGTCGGGCGCCCGCCGTAGAGGATCGCCGCGCCGCCCACGTCGAGCGGAAAGTAGAGTGCGTTTCCGAGACCGTAGGCGAAGAACAGCTTCGCCACGCTGAATGCGCGATCGTTCGGCTCGACGCGAAGGATCTCGGCGGCATACGTTCGCGCGCAGACCCACATGTCGTGATGCAGGTGAACGACGCCTTTGGGTTCACCGGTTGTTCCGCTCGAATACAGCATGAACGCAAACGCATCGCGATGGGTCGAAACGTATGCCGCGATCGGCGAGGTCTGCCGCGCAGCCTCAAGCACGTCGGTGGCGCTCATCGCGAAGAGCACGGCTGCTCCGTCGACGGCGGCGGCGGTAGCCGGCTCGCAGACGAGCCCGCACGCGTCGCAGTCTTCGAGGATATTGCGATGATCGCCGGCCGTCAGGAGCGGGTTGATCGGCACGGCGACCGCGCCGATTGCGAGCGCTCCAAAGAATGCGACCGCAAATGCCAGGCCATCGGGGAGAATGATCGCGATCCGTTCGCCGCGGCGGACGCCGCGCGCTTGCAACGCCGCACCGAAGCCGCGAACCGCCGCATCGAGCTCGGCGTACGAAGTCGCCGCCTCGTCGGTGACGATCGCCACTCGGGCGCCGCGGCCCTCGACAACGTGGCGCCGAACGAACCATTCGGCGGCATTAAATTGCGACGGCAGCACCGCGGCCGCCCGAAAGTCGTCGTTGGGTCGCGCCTGCACTGCTAGTGGTTCGTGAAGTGCGCCGTGCGCTTGTCGTTGTACGCGGCGATGCCTTCTTTTGCGTCCTCGCTCTTGAACAGCAGCGACTGCAACTCGCGTTCGAGGGCCAGTGCATCTTGCAGCGGCAATTCGGCTCCGGTTTGCACGCTGCGCTTGATGTGGCCGACCGCCATCGGCGCTTTGCGCGGTGACGTGAACTGCTTGGCGTAGGTCAGCACCTGGTCGCGGAACGATTCCGCGTCGCCGTCGTAGATCTCGCTGACGATTCCGTATTCCAACGCCTGCTCGTAACTGAACGTGCGTCCCGAGATCATCAACTCCATGGCGCGCGATTTGCCGACGAGGCGGGCCAGCCGCTGCGTCCCGCCGGTTCCCGGCAACACCCCGAGGCCGACTTCGGGGAGACCGCACTTCCCTGCGTCGCGCCGAGCGATCCGGATGTCGGCCGCCATCGCGATCTCGAGGCCGCCGCCGACGGTGTGACCGTTGAGGGCGGCGATCACGAGCTTCGGCGTCTGTTCCAAGCGCGACAGCGTTTCGTTCGCGTGGAGACAGAACATGTATTTGAATTCGGGCGAGACGCTGTTAAGCATTGCGATGTTCGCGCCGGCCGAGAAGAATTTCCCGCCCGCCCCGGTCAGTACGATGACCTCGACCGCGCTGTCGAACCGTGCGTCGAGAATTGCTTCGTCGAGTTGGCGCATCATCTCGTGGGTGTACGTGTTCGCCGGCGGATCGTCGAATTCGACGATCGCGACGTGACCAATCTTCTCGTACCGGACGACGCGTTTGCCGTCGTGCGCCCACGGCTCGCGTCCGAACGGTGTCGCCTGGTTCTCGATCTCGACTGCCATCGAAAGACTCCTTCGTTGCGTTCGTGGGTTAGTTGCCGGCCGCGGCGAGCGAACTCTTAGGCACGATCCAAGCGGGATTCTTGAAGAGTTCGGCGAGCACCGCCTCGTCGGCGTACGCCGGTAGGACCGTCGGCGCGTAGGTGATCCACTCGGCCTCGGTCAATCGCCGGCCGTCGACCGCGTGGCGCTCGCCCGCGTACTGCCCGATGTTGCGGTTGAAACTTGGGTGAGGGACGTAGAGCGATTCGGCCGGGTTTACCGCATTGACGCGGTCGACCGTCTTGCTGATCTCGTCGTAGAAGGCGGCGCGTGCGCGCTCGTTGAGTTGCTCGCGGTCAACCGGTTCGGTCGCCGTGTCCTCGTCGACGCGGCCCTTGATGCCCCAAGCATAGGCCCACTGCGCCGAACTTGAGTGATCGGTTCCAAACAAATCGAGTGATCCCGAGACCCACTTGTTGTAGTATTTCTGCTGAATCGCCACCGGGATGACCCCAGCCGCCGCGATCCGCCGCAGCCCCGAGATGCCGGTTCCCATGTGGAACGACTCCTCGCGTAACATCGGCCCCATCGAGCGTGCCAGCGGCGCGAACGCGGAATGCGATAGCATCGTCAACTGGAACTTTCCGTCACGATCCATGAAGTTGGTGTACGCGAAGAAGTCGAGCCAATGCGTCACGTCGTCGTTGAACGCGTTGAGCAACCGGTTCTTCTTCCCGAACGCGCGCCGCTCGAGCAACTTCTCCGCTTCGATCTTGCCGTCGTTGCCGAAGTGGGTGACGAGCAGGTGGCACATCTGGTACCCGTGGCGGGTCTCTTCGGCCATGATTCGTACGAGCGCGCCGAGATCGTACTCGGTCGGCGCGTTGTTGACGAGGAACCGCTGCTGCTCGTTGGAAGCAAACTCGGTATCGCCCTGATAGACGATCATCGTCATGATGGCATCGCGCATCCGCTGGTCGGGAACATCGAGCAGCCGTTCCCACTTCTGCTCGCCGCGGAAGTCGCCGAACGTGATCTCGCCGGTTGGTAGCGCGCCGTATTTCGCCTCGAACGCATAACCGGGCATGTACCGCTCGAGCAGACTACGATCCAACCCGATCTCCGTCTGCCACTCCTTGAGCAGGTCGATCCAATCGTCGAAGGTCGCGATTCTGGACATCCGGGCAGCTCCTTGGCGTTTATGACGATTTAGTCAACGGACGTTAAATTAGTGTTATACTAGGGCACCTGCCCCGAGCTGTCAAGGAGCCTGCCGCGCGTGTGGAAGCGAACCGTCAGCCGCCCGACTTCGTTCATCTACACGATCATGGGCGACCTCGTCCGCTACTATGGCGGTGAGGTCTGGATCGGCAGCCTGACGCGGCTGATGGCCGAGTTCGGCGTCTCGGAACCGGCCGTCCGCCAGGCCGTCTCGCGCATGTCGCGCCAGGGTTGGATCGGCGCGCGCAAGATCGGTAATCGCTCCTACTACGCCATGACCGACCGCGGTCGCGAGCGCGTCGACAAGGTCAGTCCGCGCATCTATCTGCCGCCGGTGACGAGCTGGGACGGGAAATGGCGGATCCTCGCCTACACGATCCCCGAGCAAATCCGCGACAGCCGCGACCGGCTGCGCAAGGACCTCACCGTGCTCGGCTTCGCTCCGCTGACCGCCTCGCTGTGGATTTCGCCGCGCGACGTCCTCGACGGCGGGCGTGAGGCCGCCGGTTCGCAGGGATTGCTGCCGTACATCGACCTGTTCCTTGCCGAAAGCCGCGGGCCGCGCAGTGATCGCGAACTGCTGCAACGGGCGTGGAACGTCGCTGCGATCGCCAAGACCTATCGCGACTTCATCGCGTTCTACACCAAACGTCTCGAGCGATTTCAGGAACAGCTACCCAAACCGCCGCTGGCCGATGCGCACGCGTTCGCCGAGCGTGAATGGGTGGTTCACGACTTCCGCAAGTTCGTCTACCTCGACCCGGGTTTACCGGCGGCCTTGCTGCCCGGCGACTGGCCGGCGACCCGCGCGAGCGCGCTGTTCCGCTCGTACTACGAAGTCGTAAAACCGCGAGCGCTGCAGTTCTTCGAGTCGATCTTCGAGGCGCCGCCCGACCGCCGGCTCATCCGCGACCGCCAGCCCGATCCGTTCGAAACGCTCCTCCATCGGCCCCCCGGATAGCGGTTCATGCAAGGGGCCGACCCGGCCCGGAGCAGAAATACGGCTCAGCGATAGGAGGCTGTCGATGGTCTTCCAGCAGTTCTATCTCGGATGTCTCGCGCACGCGTCGTATTTGATCGGTTCCGACGGCGAAGCCGCGGTCGTCGATCCGCAGCGCGACGTCGATCAATACCTTGCGTTGGCGGCCGCCGAGGGCCTGCGCATCGTCTACGTGATCGAAACGCATCTGCACGCCGACTTCGTCGGCGGGCACCGCGAACTGGCCGAACGGGCGGGAGCGCAGGTCGTCTTCGGGCGGCGCGCCGGGGCAACCCTGGCGCACCGCGCGGTCGACGACGGCGACGAACTGCCGGTCGGTAGCTTGCGCTTGCAGATCATCGAAACGCCCGGGCATACGCCCGAAGGCATCTCGATTCTCGTGCGCGATACCACCGCTCCCCAAGCGCCGGCGAAGCTGCTGACCGGCGACACGCTCTTCATCGGCGACGTCGGTCGCCCCGATCTCGCCGGCTCCAAAGGATTCACGGCCGAAGCGATGGCCGGGATGCTCTACGACAGCCTGCACGGTAAGCTGCTGAAGCTTCCCGACTCAACCGAAGTCTATCCGGCGCACGGCGCCGGCTCGCTGTGCGGCCGGAATATGTCGACCGAGACGATGTCGACAATCGGCGTGCAGCGCGCCAACAACTACGCGCTTGCGCCGATGTCCAAGGCCGCGTTCGTCGCGATGATGACCGACGGTTTGTCGAAGGCTCCCGCATACTTTCCACGCGACGCGGAGATCAACCGTGACGGTGCTCCGGCACTCGCCGGATTGGTCCGCCCGGTTTCGCTCGCACCAGACCAATTCGACGCGCGGATGCGCGAAGGCTTCGTCGCGCTCGACGTCCGACCGTCGGAACGCTACGGTCCGCGCCACATTCCGGGCTCCCTCAACATCGGGCTCGACGGGCAGTTTGCCTCGTGGGCAGGCGCATTGATCCCGCTCGAAACGCCGATCGTGATCGTCGCCGACGACGAGGCGGGCGTCGACGAGGCGACGTTGCGACTCGCGCGCGTCGGGTTCGCGTCGGCAACCGGCTACCTAACCGGCGGCATCGACGCCTGGGCGGCGGAAGGGCGGCCGACGGCGGCGATCCCACAGATCTCGATCGATGAGTTCGTCGCACGACTTGGAGACGGCGAGGCGTGTCAAGTGATCGACGTGCGGCGGCCACCCGAATTTCAGGCCGGTCACGCCGCCGGAGCGGTTTCGATCCCGCTTGCGGAGTTGACGCAAGCCGTCGCACATCTCGACCGGCAGCGGCCGACGATCGTTGTCTGCGGAAGCGGCTATCGCTCGAGCGCAGCGACCAGCATCTTGGAAGCGCGCGGCTTGCGCAACCTATCCAACGTCGACGGCGGGATGAACGCATACCTCGCCGCCGGCCATCCGGTTCAAACTGCGACCGCCCAACCCGTGTGATTCGAGCGTCCCTGCTGCGGTCACGAAACTGCCGATCAGGATGCCAGTCACAAAGACCAACAGCTACGCTAGCTCGATTCGGGCCATCGACATGTCGCCCAGGCGCTGCTCGATCGTGAACCCGAGTCGCGACGCCGCCCGCAGCATCGCGACGTTCTCGGGCAGGATGTAGCCCACGATCCGGTCGAGCGACTCGGCCCGGCCAACTTCGACCAGCCGGCGCAGAAGCTCACCGCCTAAGCCTTGGCGCTGAAACGAGTCGCGGATCAGCACCGCGAACTCGGCTTCGGCAAGCTGGCGATCTTTGATGAGTCGCCCGACACCCGCTAATTCGTCTTCACCCGATGGCCCGGCGACCAGCGCAATCAATGCCATCTCGCGGTCGTAGTCGATGAAGCAGACTCGGACGAGCCGTTCGTGCGCGATCCGATTCTCAAATCGTAGGGCATGAACGAAGCGGCGGTAGACGCTGAGGTCCGAAAGTCCTTCGTGAAAGTGCCGGACGAGCGGTTCGTCCTCGGGTCGAATCGGCCGAATCCGTGCGAGCCGCCGGTCGTTCATGCAAAACTCGCCGACGTACTTACGCGGATACGGTCGAATCGCCGACTGCGGCAACGCATCGTCGGCGACCTCCGCCGGATGCAGAGTCGCACGCGCGTCGAGCGCGACGATCCGATCGGGCGTGACCAACAGCGGGTTGATCTCGATCTCGCGGATTCGGCGATGTTCGACGATCAGCGTGCTGAACTGTACCATCGTCTGCGCCAATCCGTCGAGATCGACCGGCGCCTGGCCGCGAATCCCTTCGAGCGCGCGAAATATCCGCGTTTGCTCCATCGTCCGCCGCGCCAATGTCGTCGTCAGCGGCGGCAGCGCGAGCGCCCGGTCGCGTAGAACCTCGACCAGCCGGCCGCCCAGACCAACGGCCACGACCGGCCCGAACTGTTCGTCGAGGCTGCTGCCGAGCAGCAGTTCGTAGCCGCCGGCATCGAGCATCGGCTGCACCACGACTCCAAGGAAGTGTCCGTCGCCGGCGCGTGACCGGACGGAATCCGCAATCGAATCGTAGGCGCGCACGAGTTCCCAGGCCGTCCGGACGCGCAGCCGAACGCCGCCGACCTCGGATTTTCGTGCGATGGTTTCCGAGTGAAGTTTCACGGCGACCGGGTAACCGATCGCGTCGGCGGCGCGCACCGCCTCGTCGGCCGTCAGCGCGACCGTCGTCGGCACGGTCGCGATTCCGTAGGCGGCTAGCACGCGATTGGTTTCGTACTCGGTCAACAGCGTGCGGCCGCGCGCGAGGGCCTGGCCCACGATCGCGCGGACACCCGCGCGGTCCGGCGCCTCGCCGTCGGGCGGAAGGGCCGGCGTCTCGTAGAGACCGGCGAGATTCGCCCGATAACGCCACATGTAGTTGAACGCCCGCGCCGCCGTATCCGGATACGCGAACGTCGGGATGCCCGCATGCTTCAGCGCCGCCGCGCCGGCCGCAACCTCGGCACCACCCATCCAACTTGCAAGAATCGGTTTGTTGCGCAGACTCGCGAACGACTTGAGACGGTCGGCGATCGGCGTCGCGGCGGCCAGGACTTCGGGGGCCAGGATAACGAGCAGCCCGTCGACACCGGGATCGTCGGCGACGACCTGCAGGGCGCCGGCATAGGCATCGGCGGTCGCATCGCCGAGGACGTCGACCGGATTGCCGTGACTCCAGTGCGGCGGGAGCAGCACATCGAGGCGCTGCGTGCTTTCGTTGGAGAGCTCGGCGAGTTCGCCGCCGTCCATAACCAGCGCGTCGGCGGCCAACAGGCCCGGGCCGCCGGCGTTGGTGACGATCGCGAGCCGCTTGCCGGCCGGCCGCGGCTGCTTCGCGAGCACGTCCGCCATGTTGAACAGATCGGCGATCGAATTGACGCGCAGCACGCCGCAGCGCCGAAACGCGGCGTCGAGCACGTCGTCGCGGGCAACCAGCGCGCCGGTATGCGACGCCGCCGCCCGCGCCGTCGCTTCGGTCCGGCCGGGCTTGATGACGATAATCGGTTTAGCCAGCGCAACCTCGCGGGCGGCGGACAGAAATTGGCGCGGGTCGCGAACCGACTCGATGTACAGCACGATGCTGTGCGTCTCGCCGTCGTCTCCGAGATAGCCGATCAAATCCGCCCACGTGACGTCGATCATCGACCCAAGCGAGATGAACGCGCTGAACCCGACGTTTTCGGTCAAACTCCAATCCAAAATCGCCGAGCAGAGCGCACCGCTTTGACTTGCGAATCCGACGTTTCCCGGCAGCGCCGTGGCGCTTGCAAACGACGCATTCAAGCCGGCGTTCGGCGCCATGATCCCGAGGCAATTCGGTCCCAGCAACCGCATTCGCCCGCGCCGCGCCTCGGCTAGCACCTGGCGTTCCAACTCGACGCCGGCAGCCCCAACCTCTTTGAAACCGGCCGATAGAATGACGGCGGCGGTGATCCCGGCGGCGGCGCAGGCCCCGACAACGCCGGGCACGCTGAGCGCCGGGGTCGCGATCACCGCCAAGTCGACGCGTTCGGGAACGTCCGCGATCGTCGCGTACGCGCGAATCCCAAGTACGCTCGCTCGATTCGGATTCACCGGATAGACCGTGCCGCCGAACGTGTTTGAAACGAGGTTCCAAAGCACGCTGCGACCGACCGAGCCCGGCCGGTCGGTGGCCCCGATCACCGCGACCGACTCAGGTCGAAAGAATGCATCGAGGGGGCGGCGCCCAAAGCGCTCGGCGATGCTGCTCATCGACAGCAGCCTTCGCCGGACCGCGAGCGAACTCCGCAGGTTACAACGGTGCGACCAACGATGCAAGGAGCGGCGTCGCGGGGGCACTGCGAATCTGCGGCCAACCGGCGTCTTGCACAACGCGCCCAGCCTCGATGACGACAACGCGCGTCGCGAACCGCTCCAAGACTTGGGCTTGATGATCGACCACGATCAACGTGAACCGCAGGCGCCGTTGCCAGTCGAGCACGTGCTCGATCAAATCGCGCACGATCCCGCGGTCCAAGCCCGCGAACGGTTCGTCGAGCAGCACGAGCGGCGGTCGCCGCGCGAGCATTCGCGCGAGCGCCACCCGCCGTGCTTGACCACCGGAGAGCAACGTCGCCGGTGCGTGCCACAGCTCGTCGAGTTGCAAGCGCTCCCGCAACTCCGCCAGCCATGCCGGGTCGGCCGAACCGTTAAGGCCGAACCGGACGTTCTGCGCAACCCGCAGATGCGGGAACAGATCCGCCGCCTGCGTCAAATAACCGATCGGGCGGCGGTGGAGCGGCACGTGCGGCGGGTCGAGCTGGACGCCGTCGAACCGGACGAAGCCGTCGTCGAGGACTTCGATCCCAGCGATACACGACAGCACGGTCGATTTGCCCGCGCCCGACGCGCCGAAGAGTCCGACGATCTCGCCGGTGCCCACCGTCCGCAACGTGACGTCGACGGTCAGCCCGCGGCGCCGCTTGACGACCTGCGCGTCAAGCATGGCGGCGCTGCGCCACCACGTGCGCGAGCCACGGTAGCGGCAACGCGGTCACGAGAAAGACGACGAGCAGCGGCATCACCGCCGGCAATCCATAACTTTCGAGGTCGACCCACAGTTGGACCGGCATGCCGGCCGGATAATACGCGGTCACGACGACCGCTCCGAACTCGCCCAGTGCGCGCACCCACGCTAGGCTTAAAGCGACCGCGAGTCCGAGTTGTGCCAGCGGCAGCGTCACGCGCAGAAACACCCGCCACGGCGGCACGCCGAGCAGCGCGGCTTGGTGTTCGAGCGCCTTCGGAACCGCGTCGAACGCCGCGACCGCCGCCAACACGTAGTAACCGATGCTGACGTAGACCTGAGTTGCGACGAACGCCGTCGCACTGTTCGCCGTGTGAATGCCGGCCCGCGCAAGCAGCGTTCCGAACGCGTTCGGCCCGAACGCCAGCGAGAGCAACAGGCCCAGGGCCAGCGGCGGCAGCAGCACCGACACGATCATCAGCGCCTGCCACAGCAGTCGCTCGCGGAGGTTGCAACGCCGAAGATAGAGCGCGATCGGCGTGCCGAGGACGACCACGATCGCCATCGCGAACGCCGTCAAGACGATCGACGTTTGCGCGGCGGCGAACGTCGATCCGGCCGTCTCGCTCCACCGCCACCGGCCGATCGGCGCAAACAATCCGGCGAGTGGGTAGAGTAGCGCGATCATGAACGCCGCGACGGCCAATCGCCCGAGGCCGCGGAGTTTCACCGTCTACGCGTGCAGCGGAGCGGCCGAGCCCGCCGGGTCGTAACCGAATCGATGGAAGACCGCCTGACCCTCGGGACCGGCGAGCAGATCGACGAACGCCTTGGCCTTCGCAGCTTGGGGCGCAGCGCTCAACGCTGCGGCATAGTACACCAGCGGCTCGGGATGGTGGGCGTTGCCGTCCAGCGTTACCTCCGCACGAGCGTAGGAGCGCTGCCGGCGGTCGTCGCTGAGGTCGATCGTCGCCGGCAGCGTCACGAACGGAAGTCCAAACGGCCCCGGTTGAATCTTATACGCCGACGCGGCATCGAGTTCGCCGGATTGCAATCGTGCTTCGATCGTCGGCTCGCTAAAAATCTGCGCCGGATTGATCGGCTCGCCGAGGATCCGCGCAACCAGATCCGGTTGATCGTACGTCAGCGCCGCGAGTTGCATCGTGTAGATGATGTTCCGGCCCTGCGGATCCGTATTCGGATCGGTCCGCCCGAAGCGGATGCCGGACATCTCGAGCACCTGCCACCACGCCGGCGAACGACCGGCGGCCGCAACGCTGAACTGCGGCGCGAACGCGCTCTTCGGGCTGTACGCAATGACCATCGCGGTACGGGCGACCGGAACGCCGGCGCGCGCCTTCGAAGCGGACAGCACGGTCCGCATCGGGCTCGGCGTCACGGCAACGAAGACGTCCGGGCGGATACTGCCGCCGACGATCAACTTCGCAAGCCCGCTCGAACCCTGCGGGCGGCCATGCATGTCGACCCCGAGTTTGTCGGCTGCGAGCTGCTTAATCGGGCCCTCCATAAGCGAGGTCATCGACCCCGCATAGGCGACCTCAAGCGGCACCAAATCGACGGCCGATGCGGGGCGAACCGGCGCGCCGACGCCGGCAAAACCCACGACGGCACCAGCGCCGGCGGCGAGCGCGCGGCGGCGGGAAAACGGCGCGTCATGGTTGGTCAATGGGTCGCTCCTCACCGATGCGTTGCGTGTCGTAGGGGCCAAGGGCTTCGAGTTCGCGCCGAAACGCGGTCGAACGCAAAGTCGCGATTAAGCCGGTCACTCCGGGATGATTGCGTTCGCGCGCGGCGACCAGTAGGACGCACCGTTCGGTGCGTAGCGGCAGAAACTCGAGTTCAAATGCGCGCGCGACGCTTGCGGGTCCGACGCCGATATCGGCGTAACCGTCGGCGATTGCCCAGCCGACCTCGAGGTGGCCGTCAAGTTCGTCGCCGTAACCGGGGAGACCGCGCGCATCGACGGCGCCGCGGCGCAGCGTCTGGTCGAGCAGTTCGCGCGCGCCGGCGCCACGCGGACGATTCGCCAACCGCAGCCGACCGGTCGCAATCTCGCGCACCCGGCGAAAGCCGCGCGGATTGCCGTGCGGTAAGAGCCAGCCTTCATCGAACGCAGCGACCTCGATGCAAAAGACGCCACCAACCGGTCCCATTTGCGCCAGGGCCCGGCGCCATTGCGCCGGTTCGGCCGGAAAGTGGATCGCGGCGGCGTGGACGCGGCCGCCGGCTAGCTCGGCGACGGCAGCCCGGTTGTTGCGCGCGAACCAAATCGCGCGCGCGCCGGTGCCGGCAGTCGTCCGCCGGGCCAGCAACCCGAGCGCGATCTCGCAGCCGGCGATGAACGCCGTCCCGTCGGTCGATCGATCGTCGAGCGGCGCAATCCGCACGCGCGATCGGTCGGCTGCCGAAACGACGCCGTCGGCAATCTCGGCGCTCAGCCCGACCCCGTGCGCTCGATCGAGCGTTCGTGCGACCTTGCGACCGCCGATCGTTGCAAGCACGGCCCGGGTTCCGACCGCGAGCGGACTCACCCCAAACGCTTCGGTTTCGATCACCTCCTCGGGGCCGAAAAGCGTTTCAACCGACGCTCCGAGGGCGCGGGCGATTGCGACCGCGACCCCAACCGTCGGCTGCGCGCGACCGGTCTCGATTGCGGCGATCGCCTGTCGGGTAACGCCGGCGCGTTCGGCCAGCTCGCGCTGCGAGAGCCCGCGTTCACGCCGCCGCCGCAGGACCCGTCCCGGCGCAACGGTACTTGACATAGGTAAAGTTCATTTGCCCGCACCGACCGGCGGACCTGCGCGCCGTTAGTCGACTTCGCGGGCGTTGAGATCGACGAGCGCGCCGTTGATCCCGCTCGTCCCGGCGCTTGCGAGGAAGGCCAGCACCCGCGCGACCTCGTCGGGCGCTGCGGCGGCAGCGAAATCATCGGGCGACAGATAGTCGCGCGCGCGTTCGGTCGCAACCCCACCCAAAACGACGGCGTTGGCGACGATGCCGTCGGCCTTGTGCTCGCGTGCGATCGCCTGCATCAAGACGTTGAGCCCGGCCTTTGATGCGCCGAACAACCCAAATCGCGGCTGGGGGTCTTTCGAGCTGCCCGCGCTCACCGCGACCATGCGCCCGCGTGAAGCCGCGCCGTCGGCGATCGGTTGCGCCAGCATCGCGCGCAACGCCGGCAGAAAAAGGTTGTAGTTTGCAACCAGGTTGAGCGCGAGATTTTCTTCGAGGTCGACGACCGTCGAATCGACCAGCGGCAAGAACACGCTGCCACCGGCGAGCGACACGACCGCATCGAGCCGGCCGTGGCGTTCGACGGCTGCGTCGACCGCGTGCTGAGCCGATGCCGCATCGCGCAGATCGGCCTCGATGATTGCGACCCGGCTGCGTTGCGCGGTCGGCACGAGGCTCTCGACCGCGCGTTCGGCGTTGGCGCGCGCGCGGGAGATCAGAACGACCCGTGCACCTTCGGCGACCAGCACGTGCAGCGTCGCACCGCCGACGCTCCCAGTCGCGCCCGCTAACAGAACGACGTCGTCATCGAATAACATGGCGGTTCACTCCTGTCAGTCGCCCGTCGAGACCGGTGGCGGATTGTCGTGAAACGTGCCGCGCTTCGCGGCGTCGTCGAGTTCGAGATCGTCGAGCAGATAATAGACGATCTTGCGATCGTCAAAGCCAACTTTGGCGAGCCGGCGGCCATCGATCGTCACGACCTCGTGAATGTGCCCGACCTGGCCGGCGTACTCGTAGTTGACCGGCCCGTACTGCGGATCGTTGAGCTTGGGACGCGGAATCGCTTTTACTCCCCGAAGCGGCGTCTGATGGCGGTGGCTACTCACCTGCGTCGGCTTCCGTCTCCCAGGCAAAATGCCCCGCTCCCTGGTACGTTATCGCCCATGATCGTCGAGTATCGCGGCAAACGCCCCAAGGTCGCCCCGTCGGCCTTCGTCGCCCCGACCGCCGTGTTGATCGGCGATGTCGAAATCGGCGAGGAGTCGAGCATTTGGTTCGGCGCCGTCTTACGCGGCGACAACGGGCCGATTCGCGTTGGCGCGCGCTCGAGCGTGCAAGACAACGCCGTGATTCACGTAAGCGAAGAGTGCCGGACCGTCATCGGTAACGACGTGACGATCGGCCATTGCGTCTGCATGGAAGACTGCATCATCGACGACGGCGCGCTGATCGGCAGCAACGCGGTCGTCCTCAACGGCGCGCGCGTCGGCAAGCGGTCGCTCATCGGCGCCGGCAGCGTCGTCGGCGCGAACGCGCAGATCCCACCGGAGGTCGTGGCCGCCGGCGCGCCTGCGCAAGTCAAAAAGAAACTCGAAGGCGCCGCCGTTGCCTGGGTCGACCACGGCGGACCGGAGTACGTGAAGCTCTCGCGCCGGTATCTCAGCGAGCACATCGGCGAACCGCGCGCGCAGGAGACGCTGAAGACGACGGTTTAGCGCCGGCCGGTCGGCGCTCGTCAGCGAACGATCCGCACCAGGTCGATCAGCTCGACGACGGTTCCCGCCACCACGTCCCGCTCGATCCACTCGGGTTCAAAGCCGCAAGCCGTCAAGGCCGGCAGGGCCGGATCGGTCGCCGCGAGCGTCGTCGCAAGAACCGCGACGAACCGCTCGCGCGCGATCCGCTCGACTACCACGACCAGCGCGTGAAGGCCGTCCGGCGCACCGGCGACGTCGTACACGTGAATCACGCCGCCGTCGAGCGTCCACGAGAGGGTCGTGCGGTTGCCGAGCAAGATGCCGCAGTCATCGCCGGCGATCCGCGCCGCCAGCGATTCGTCCGCGACCGTCATCCCGTGCGCGCCGAGCAGCTCCCCGACGAGCACCAAATCGGCCGCAATCGCGACGCGTACGCGGCCGTTACGGGCCGGGATAGTACGTGCTGTCGCCATACGGAACGAACAGCGTGTGCTCTTTGAGAAACCGCAATTTGACCATGCCGGTCGGACCGTTGCGTTGCTTGGCGATGATGAACTCGGTCAAGTCCGGTTCGGCCGCCGTCTCGGGATTGTAGTAGGCGTCGCGATAGAGAAACGCGACCATGTCGGCTTCTTGTTCGAGCGACCCCGAGTCGCGCAGATCCGACAGCATCGGCCGCTTGTCCTGGCGCGATTCGACGGCGCGATTTAACTGCGCCAGCGCGATGATTGGAATCTTCAAGTCTTTGGCGGTCGCCTTGAGCGTCCGGCAGATATCCGAGAGTTCCTCGTTCCGATTGGCGTTGCGCGAAAGCATCCCGGGCCGTAACAACTGCAAGTAGTCGATAAAGACGGCGGCGACGCCGGGGCCCGACTGCAACCGCCGGCAACGACTGCGGACTTCGGTTACCGTGACCGCGCCCGAATCGTCGATATAGATCGGCA
Organism: Vulcanimicrobiaceae bacterium; assembly: GCA_050733835.1. Taxonomy (GTDB): domain Bacteria; phylum Vulcanimicrobiota; class Vulcanimicrobiia; order Vulcanimicrobiales; family Vulcanimicrobiaceae; genus JBOHTW01. The sequence continues at coordinate 18,074 of JBOHTW010000352.1, forward strand.
TCTGCGCGAGCGCGTTCATGCCGAGCGAAATCTTCTCCCACTCGTCGTCTTTGATCGCTCCCCGCCGCAGGCTCTGCGCGTTGATGCGCGCCTCGGCCGACAGCAATCGCGAAACGAGCTCCTCGTTGGTCATCTCGAGCGAGAAGATCGCAATCGGCTTCTGCTCTTCTTTGGCCATCGCGGCCGCCATCGTCAGCGCCATGCTCGTCTTGCCCATGGCCGGCCGCGCCGCTAAAATCACGAAGTTGCCCGGCTGGAAGCCGGCCGTGTATTCGTCGATGTCGCGGAAACCCGAGGTGACGCCGGTTCGGTCGCCGTGCCGATGGTAGAGTTCGTCGATCTGCTCGAACGTGCGTTTGAGCAAGCGTGTCACCGGCACGAACTCGCCGCGAATTTGCCGGCGACCGACTTCGTAGACGACCTGCTCGCTGCGGTCGAGCGCGCCCTCGACGTCGTCCTCGTTCTCGAACCCGATCTGGGTGATCTGGGTACCGGCGTGAATCAGTCCACGCAAAACTGCCTTCTCACGAACGATCTTAGCGTAGTATTCAGCCGAGGCCGCGGTCGGAACCGTGTCCATCAACGCCGTCAGATACGACAACCCGCCGACGCGATCGAGCACTTCGCGGCGGCGCAGTTCTTCGGAGAGCGTGATCTTGTCGAGCGGTTCCCCACGGTCGTAGAGTTGGAAGAGCGCCTGATAGATCGACTCGTGGACGTGCGCGTAGAAGTCGCTGGGTTGGAGCAGTTCGCTGACGGTCGCCATCATCTCACGATCGACCATGATGGAACCGAGGACCGCCATCTCGGCCTCAAGGTTTTGCGGAGGGACCCGCTCGATCGTCGGGATGCCGGTCGTCATCATCGGACCGCTTTCTTCAGGCGCAGCCCAAGTGCTGCCAGCGCCTCTTCGATCGAACCGACCGCGTGGATCTCCATGCCCGAGACCCGCTCGATCTCGCGCAGATTCTCGCGCGGCACGATCGCCGCGCGCATCCCCGCGGCCCGCGCCGCATGCAGCTTCTCGACAATTCCGCCGACCGGGCGGACTTTGCCGGCAATCGAAATTTCGCCGGTCATCGCGACGTCCTGCGGGAGTCGTGTGTGCGTGAGCGCCGAGTAGAGCGCAAAGAAGATCGCCAAACCAGCCGACGGGCCGTCGATGTTGCCGCCACCGATGATGTTGACGTGCAGGTCGACATCGACCGGATCGATGCCGACCAACGCCCGAATCACCGACGTCGCGTTGAAGACGCTGTCTTTCGCCATCGAGCCGGCCGTGTCGTTGAACCGCACCGAACCGCGATGCGGTTCGACCGCCGGAAACGCGACCGCCTCGAACTCGATCAAGCTGCCGAGATGCTGCGCGACGCCGAGGCCGAACGTCTTGCCGAGTTCGCGCGCCTTGCGCGCACGGACCGGCGTATGCGGAATCAATCGTCCGATCTGCACGACCGTCGACACGTCTTCAGCCGCGATCGTCGGCATGACGCGGCGGCGCTTGACCGGCGCGTCGTCCTCGCGAGCGAGTGCGTGGCCGTACGCGTCGGCTAAGATCTGCACGGCGCGACGACCCTCGATCGTATACGACGCGATCAGTTCCGCGACGCCGCGGGCAAGCTTGACGCCGAGGCGGGCGGCGGCGCCAATGACGATCTCGCGGATCTGCGACTCGGTCAACGGATCGAAGTAAACCTCGGCGCAGCGCGAACGAAGGGCCGCATCGAGTTCGCTCGGATCGCGGGTGGTCGCGCCGATCAAGATAAAATCGGCCGGCGCACCGTCGCGAAACAGCCGCTTGACGTAGGCCGGCACGTTCGGATCGTTCTCGTCGAAATACGACGACTCGAACGTCACGCGCTTGTCTTCCAAAACCTTGAGCAGTTTGGTCTGGAGGAGGCTGTCCATCTCGCCGATCTCGTCGATGAACAGCACGCCGCCATGCGCTCGGGTGACCAAACCCAGCTTCGGCTCGGGGATCCCGCTCTCGGCGAAGTCCTTGCGGCTGCCCTGGTAGATCGGATCGTGCACGCTGCCGAGCAACGGATTCGTCGTCTCGCGCGGATCCCAGCGCAGCGTCGGTCCGCTGGCTTCGACGAATGGTGAATCGGCGCCGAACGCCGAGCGGCCACGCGTCTTGGCAAGCTCCAGCCCAAGCCGCGCGACCGTCGTCTTACCAACGCCGGGTGGACCGTACAGGATCACGTGCTGCGGATACGGTGAGCCGATCTTGGCGATCAAGGATTTGATCGAGTTCTGTTGACCGACGACCTCGTCGAGGCGCTTGGGCCGGAGGATCGACAGGGCCGAGGCACTGAGGCTGCGCGACGCGAGCGCGTCGAGTTCGGCGAGTTTGGCCTGCGTGGCCGGCGTCTCGGGACCGCCGTCCTCGCGGATTGCTTCGAGCTTAAGATCGTGCAGGTACTCTTGATGGCGTTCGGCCATCTTCGCGTTGATCTTGCGCTCGATTGCATCTTCGACGTTGCGCTGCGCGATCAAATCGGCGAGCCCTTCCTCGATTTCGGCGATTACGTCGCGATACTTGCCGGGAATGGGCAGCCGCTCGATCGTCGGGTCCTCGAAGACGAGGCGTTGCAACGCCAGAATACGCTCGGGGAGCAGGCTCGAGCGCATCAGCTTGAGCGCGTTGAGTTTGCCGGCGCGCAGCGCGACTTTGTCGGCCCCGATCGTCGAGGTCAGCAGGTCATAGAGCGCCGCAACGTAGCGTTGCACGCTGTCGTCGCCGCCGTGGCGACGACGGAATCGCGCGAGATTCGTCGGCTCGGCTCGACCTGACAATGAACTCAGGTCGCCGCGACGACCTTGACCGTGGTTTTCGCGACGACGTTCTTGGCGAGTTTGATCTCGACCGGGTAGCTCCCGAGCGATTTGATGTTGTCGGGGATTTCGATCTTGTGCCGGTCTATCTCGACGGAGAACGCGCCCGCAATCGCTTCGGCGACATTGGCGTTGGTGACCGCGCCGAAAAGCTTGCCGTTGCCGCCGCTCTTGGCGGAGACGTTCAGCGGCTTGCTCTCGAGCAGTTTGGCGAGCGACTGAGCCTCGGCCAGCGCCTCGGCTTCGCGCCGCACCTTGGAGCGCCGCTGCTCTTCGACGATCGCGAGCGCACCTTTCGATGCTTCGATCGCGAGCCCACGCGGCACCAGAAAGTTGCGTGCGTAGCCGTTGGCAACTTCGACGACCGCGCCGGCCTTGCCGAGGGTTTTGACTTCCTGTAACAAGACGAGTTTCATGCGATTACTCGGCAACGAATGGGAGGAAGGCGATAACTCGCGCTCGTTTGACGGCGACGGTCAATTCACGCTGGTGTTTGGCGCAGTTTCCGGAGATGCGCCGCGGCAAAATCTTGCCGCGCTCGGAGATGTACTTGCGCAGGCGCGGGGCATCTTTGTAGTCGAGCGGCGGCCCCTTATCGACACAGAAGTTGCAGGTCTTCTTCTTCGGTCGGCGCTCTTTTTTCTGAGTACGCTTCTTGGTTGGACCGGCCACGATGCTGCTCCCATGACCCAAACGGGTCGGATGTAGGTGGGTTCGGTCGCGTGCGGGGAGCGCCGCGACCCTACACACGTGACGCCGGAGCGTCACGACCGGCGGGTGCCGGATTGCCCGGCAGCATGCGCCGGGCACAACCGCGTGATTATACCGGAGAGACGAAACTCCGCCAAGTCCCTAAGCGGCAGGAATCTCCTCTACGGCCCCTTCTGGGCCGTCGTCGGCGTGACGCTGGCCTTTTGCATCGTGCCGGATACGAGATGAAGCCGTCGACCGGATTGTAATAGGCGCCAACTTGCGGATGGCCGCTGCGAACGTGTCGGTCGGCGAGAGCCAGGCTGCCCCGGCATCGTAGCGCTGCGCGCGGTCGCCGGCGACTACGTTCGTGCCGCTGTCGAATCCGTATCGGTGACACCCGGCAAATTCGCCGAAACCCGTTGCGCGCTGAGCGCCCAGCGGCGGCGGTATCGCGGGCCGGCACTCCGAACGTCGTCGAGGTCGTGGACGAGGACAAACCGCGAAAGCGCGACGGCTCGCGCGCGTGCTACAACAAGACCGGCGCGCCGAAGGCGGCGTTCGCAACCAAGAAGCTCGCGGCGCGCGCGATTCCCAGCACCAGCGTCGGGTTGGCGCCGTATGCCTGTCCGATTCACGGTTGGCACCTCGGCCACGGCCGTCGCTGATTATATGCCGGTGGCGTGCTGGATGAACAGCGAGGCGGCGGCAACCGCAAGCCATAGCGCGAATCCGAGCGCAAGCGGTCGCGCACCGGTTCGAACGAGCCGGCCGAGTTCAGTTTGTAGACCGATCGCCGCCAGCGCGACGCTGATCAGGAACGTGGCTAACTCGGTGATTCCGCCGTGCCAGGTTGCCGGCACGACGCCCGCCGTGTTGACCAGCGCGGCGACCAGAAACCAGACGATGAACCACGGTACGATCCGCCGCCACGGCACGTTCACCCCGTCGGCACGGCGCCGGCGCGCGCGGTGAATCGCGATCGCGGCGACGATCGGAAGAATTAAGGTCGCGCGCGTCAGCTTGACGATCGTGGCTTGTGCGCCGGCTTGGTGACCGTAAGCGTAGCCGGCTGCGACGACGGACGACGTGTCGTTGATCGCCGTTCCGGCCCAGACGCCGAAGGCGGACTGCGTCAGGTGCATGAGGTGGCCGAGCGGCGGAAAGAGCAGCACCGCGGCGATATTGTAAAAGAAGATCGTCGCGATCGAAAGCGCGACGTCGGCTTCGGCCGGTTCGATCACGGTCGCGACCGCCGCAATCGCCGACGCACCACAGATGGCGGTCCCAACGCCGATGAGCTGGCGCAACGTTCCGTCCAGCCGAAGCATCCGGCCGACTACCGGCGCGAGCGCGAGCGCGACCGCAATCGTGCCCAGCGCCACCGGCAAGGTTGCGAGCCCGGTTCGCACGACTGCGATTAGCGACAGACCAAATCCCGAGACGACGATCGCCGCCTGAAGGATCTGCTTCGATGCGAACGCGATTCCCGCGCGCGTCGCGGCGGGTAGTGGGATGAAGCTTCGCACGAGCACGCCGATCACGATTGCTAGCACCGGCGCGCCGACGAGCGGCACGACGTGGCCGCCGAGCGTCGCGATCAGCGCGATTGCCACCGCCGCCGCCAACCCGTACGCGAGCGACGGGGCGGGGCCGGCCAACGCCGGGGTAGCGGGCTGCCGGATCGAGGCGTGCACCAACTCACTATAGGGAGCGGCGATCGATAAGTCCAATTACTCATTATTACCATGAAACGAAAAAACCGTTATGAGTCGGACGAAACTCCAGGTTAGCCAGCTCATCACCTTTCGGGCGCTCGTTCGCGAACGCAACTTCACGCGAACCGCCGAGGCCTTGCGCCTGACGCAGCCGGCGGTCACCCAGCAGGTCCGCGCGCTCGAGCGGCACTTCGGCGTCACGCTGGTCGACATCGTTGGCCGCCGGATGCAGCTGACCGCGGCCGGTTCCTACCTAGCCGAACGCGCCGGACGATTGCTCGACGGGATCGCCGGACTCGAACGCAACATGCATGAGTACGCCGAAGCTGAGATCGGCGAGCTGCGGCTCGGCGCGACCGTGACGATCGGCAGCTACGCGCTCGCCGGCCTGATTGCGCGGTTTCGCGCGCGGCATCCGCGCGTCGCGCTCGACATCACGGTTGAGAATACGCGACGGATCGCCGCGAAAGTCGTGCACGGTGAGTTGAGCCTCGCGATGGTCGAGGGTCCGCTCGATGACCCGGCCCTCGAAATCACCGCGTATCAGGCCGATGCGCTGACGCTCGTCGTTCCGCCGGCGCACCGTTTGGCCCGGCGGCGCCGAGCCGTCGTTGCCGCCGAGCTCGCCGGCGAAGCGTTCGTCGCGCGCGAAGACGGCTCGGGAACGCGCGCGCTCTTCGAGAGCGCCTTCCACCGCGCCGGCGTCGAGCCGCGCATCGTGCTCGCGCTGCCGACGAGCGAAGGCATCGTGCAGGCCGTCGAAGCCGGTCTCGGAATCGCCGTCGTCTCGGGGTTGGTCACCCGCGCCGCCGTCGCCGGCGGTCGCTTGCGCGAGGTCGCCGTCACCGACCTCGACCTGCGCCGCTCGTTTCGGCTCGTCCGCCTTAAGAACGTCACGCCGTCGCCCGCCACCCTCGCATTCGCCGCGATCGCGCTCGAACGAAATGACGTGAGAAAGCCGTCATAAACCGCGCAGTGCGCTCACCACGCTGGTCTGCGTGACGCGAGCGATGACGGCGACGGCGATCGCCGTCGAGAGCCCGGCAGCGACGACGAGCCCGACCAGATAACCCCACGGAACGGTGAGCGCGGCGGGCGGCGGATCGAACACGCCGGTCAACAACTTCACGAGCACCTCGGCGATCGTAAAGCCGAGCGCAATCCCGAAAATTGCTCCGACGGCGACGACGGCAACGGCCTCGCCGATCAAGAACGAGCGCAACTGGGCACCCTTTGCGCCGACCGCGGCGAGAACGGCGAACGTCCGCAAGCGTTCCGCGAACCCGAGCGCGAGCATGAGGCCGGTTGCGGCGGCGACGAAGATCACGGCGAACAGAAGCTCGATTCGCGTCAAGCTGTGTAGATCGACGGACGTGATGCTCGAGCCCACGTGGCGTTCGACCTGAACGATGTCGCTCACCGTTGCGCCCGGCAGATTCGCGACGACCTGCGCTGCGGCTGCAGCGACCGACGCGATCGCGCCGGGTTGCGCGCGCAGCAGTACGACTTCGGCGGCGGCGCTGCCGGTCCGTTGCGCGATGTACGCGGAGTTCGCAACGAGGAACGAGTCTTTGGGGGCGGTCGGAAACTCGCGCGTGATTCCGATGAAGTGGAACTTGACCGGGACGTACGCGTGCGTACGCGCGTCCTGCAGCCGCAAGGTCAACGGGTCACCCAGATGCAGTTGATACGTCTTTACCGTCTCTTCGGAGACGAGTACGCCGTCCGGTGTTCGCTCGAGCGCTGCGAGCGTCGCCGCTGCATCATTGTTACCGAAGAACGCGTTCGACATCGGGGTGACGGTTCCGATCGTTCGCGGGTCGATGCCGTACAGGTCCTGCAGATCGGCGCCGACGTACGCATACCGGTGCTGCATCGGGACCGCCGCCACGACGCCCGGGATCGCGCGCAATTTCGCGAGATCGCGTGACGGCGGCGCGCCGGCGAGGCCGGTGACCGCGACGTCGGCCCCATTGGTGAGTTGCGCGTCGACGCGCGACTGGGCCGCGAATGTCGCGTTGAATACGGCGGTCGAAACGCCGAACGCGACCGCAAGCCCGGCGAGCAACATGCCGCGCGTCACGAGGCGATGCTGGCGGCTCAGAGTCGCCGCGACGACGCCACCGAGCCGGCCGGCAAGCCCGGAAAGGACGAGCGCGACCGTGCTGCGCCCGCGCACCAGCGCGAGCCGCCACAGCCGGGCGGCGAGCAGCGCGGCGCCGATCCACAGCAGCAGCGGAGCCAAGAACGCGTCGTAGTGAACGGTCGCCTGGGGAACTCCTTCGGGCGCGAGCACGATTTGGTATCCCGAACTCGCGGTTTTCAGATAGACCAACGCGCCGATCGCGAGCAAGATGAGATCGAGAAACAGCCGCTCCCACAGTGCCGTTCCGGATCTGCCGACCGCCCGTCGCGCCGCCGCCACCGTGGTGGTGCGCGCGGTCAGCCAGGCCGGAATCAGGACGGCGGCGAGGGCGAGAACAAAGCCGATCGCGGCGGCTGTCGCCACCCAGGCCCGATGGCCGGCGGCGAGCGTGAACGCGATCGCGAGATCGATGGCGATGCCGAGCACGACCCCGCCGATGCCGACGACGATCGCCTCGACCATCGCGAACTGCAGCAGTTGGCCGCTCGACGCTCCGCGCACGCGAAGCAATGCCTGCTCGCCGGCACGCCGCGACGCACCCGACGCCGCGACGGCGAAGGTGAGCAGCGCGGCGAGGATGACTCCAGGCAATCCGAGGAACACGAAGAGAACGCGCGCGTAGAGCGCGTCGGCCTGGGCGCCGAGCAGTTTCGCGGCGAGGTTGTCGCCGATGATCGCGCTCCCGGCAACCTGCGCTTCGACGTTGGACGCCTTTCCCGTCACCGCGGTATAGGCCGCCAGCGGGTCCGATGGCAAACGATCGTGCGCGAGCCGCACGTGAAACTGCTCGACCGTCGAGTTGGGTCGCACGACGCTTTGGCGATCGAACATCGCATGCCATTGATGTTCGGGCATGAGCACGACGTTGTCGGGCGGCGCCTGCGGGGCCGCGCCGGCCGGCAGCCCAACCGCCTGAAAGAACGCATCGATATTGGGCATCGCGACGATGCCGTCGACGCGCACGTGCGCAGGCGGCAGACCGATGCGGCGCACGCTGATCGTGTCGCCGACGGCGGCGTGAAGATTGGCCGCCGTCTGCTGGAAGAGCAGCACGCCGCCGTGCCGGCCGACGTTCCAGCGCACCTCGGCGGGAAACGCGCTGAAGTAGCCGGCCTGGAGTCCGACAACCTTTCCCGCGCCGGTGGTCTGCGTGCTGCCCTTGAGGTTGGCTGAAAACCCGGATACGGTCGCGAACCAGACGCGCTTGCGCTCGGTGGTCGCGGTCGCGTGGGCAATCGCCGCCAGAACTGCGGCCGAATCGGTCCCATGCGTAAGCTGGACCTGCCAATCGACGCCAACATCGGCGATCGCCTGTCGCGTCATCGTGCCGGCACTCGAAGCGATCTGCGCACCGAGTGCTCCGATCAACGCTACGGTGAGCGCGACGCCGACGATCGCCGCGACCAACCGCCCGCCGAGCCGGCCAACGATTCCGCGGAGCCACAGCCCAATCACGTCGCGCCCTCCAAGTACCCGTGCCCCATGCGCCAATGCAACGGCATGCGGGCTGCGACGCGGACATCGTGGGTCGCGATGACGACGGCCGTGTCGGTTCCTTCGAGTTGTGCGAACGCAGCCGTCAGGAAGTGGTCGGCGGTCGCACCGTCGAGTTGCCCCGTCGGCTCGTCGGCGAGGATGAGCCGCGGACGTTGCGCCAGCGCGCGTGCAAACGATACGCGTTGGGCCTGTCCGCCGGATAACTCTTCTGGTAGCTTATCCCGGAGGTCTTCGAGCGCGAACATCTCGAGCACACGATCCGCCTCCGCTCGTGCTTGAGCTTGCGACACACCGCGAAGGACGAGTGGGAGTTCGACATTCTCGATCACGGTGAGCGGCGCTAGGAGGCTCTGGTTCTGAAACACGACCGCGATCGATGCCGGCCGCAATCGATCGCGGGGTCCGAACGCAGGCCATGCCAGCGACCCGCTCGTCGGCGTTTCGATGCCGGCGAGCATCTGCAACAGCGTCGACTTACCGCTGCCCGAACGGCCTTCGAGCGCGATGCGTGCTCCCGCCTGGATCGTGCAGTTCGCCTGCGCGACCGCGACGATCGTCTCGTTACCGACCCGGTACGTTCGCGTCAGCTCACGCCCGACGGCGAACGGTTCAGGCATGCTCGATCCGTCCGTCACGCAAGCGGATGACGCGATCGGCGCGAGCGGCAATCACTTCGCTATGGGTTGCAATCAGCGCCGCCTTACCGTCAGCGACGCGCTCGCGCAGCAGATCGAGGATCGCGGCTTCGGTCGTCAGGTCGACCTCACCGGTCGGTTCGTCGGCCAGCAGCACGGGCGGATCGGCCGCAAGTGCGATCGCAAGCCCGGCGCGCGCCGCTTCGCCGCCCGAGAGCTGATCGGCTCGGGCGTTCGCGCGCGCCTCAATTCCAACCGCGCGGAGCAGCGTCGCAATCCGATCGTCGACCCGACGTCCCGCCAAATGCAGTTGCAACCGGACGTTGTCGGCAATCGAAAGGTGGTCGATGAGATTCCCGGATTGCAGCAGCACGCCCATCAGTTGCGCGCGAATCGAGGCGCGCTCCGATTCGCTGCGACGCGACATCCGCCGGCCGGCGACGACGACGACGCCGCCGTCCGGTTCGTCCAAACCCGCCAGACAAGATAGGAGCGTCGACTTACCGCTGCCTGACGGTCCCATGACCGCGACCATCTCGCCGGCCGCGACCGTCATCGAGACGCCGCGAAGCGCGAGCGTCTCATCGTCGCCAACGTGGTAGAAGCGATAGATGTCGTGCGCTTCGAGGAGCGGGCGCGCCGCTATTTCCAATGGAAGCTCTGCGATATTTTGCGCCACTG
>JBOHTW010000353.1:0-1617 GCA_050733835.1 Vulcanimicrobiaceae bacterium
GGCTCGTACTGGGCGTGTCTAGCTACGGTGCTCCATTTGGCATCGACACGACGCAGGTGCGATTCACGGTGGTTTCCCATGGCGATCCGAGCGCCCACCCGCGAACCCTTGCGGTGAGGATCGGGACGCCGCGAGTATTGCAACGCTTCACACCTCGTAATGCTGCCGAACGCGGCATGGTTGAGGCGATTGCGATGTCGGTAGAAATCGTAAGGCCACCGACGCGCGGCGGTATATTCGATGTCCGCGTAATCGCCGGTCCTGGATTTGTGCGCTTCGAAGGCGACACGATCGGGTCTCCGAGTCGCGTGACTCTTTCTGTGCCCGAGGCGACGTCTACAGCGTGGCCAGACGAGCGTCGCGGCGATTCGGCGTTGGCCGAGATGCGCAGGCGCTTCGTGAGCAAAGAGACGTTTGGTTACGGTGGGATTGCAATCTCCTGTCCGCCAACTTGGACCAGGTTCTATCCGTTTACAACGGCGATTCGCGTCGTCTCCATCGATCGCGAACATGGCTACGTGAACCTGAATCCTGGTAATTTGGCCACCGATCCGAGTCAGATTGGAAAGGGGTTCGTTGCAGTCGATCCGCTGCGCTTTGAGGTCGATGCGCCCCCCACGGCGCCGGTCGGGATCAACTACGCCATCGGCGGGGCCAAGCGCGAATGCCCGGAGTTTACGTTGGCCGATTGGCAAGTTGATGCCGCCATAAGCCTGCGGCCGCCACCGTTTGTGCGGGCGCAGCCACTCGCGTTGGGGATGTCCCGGGATGCTCTCGCGTGGAGTCGCGGCTATCCAACTGATCTGGGAGATCTTGCTGCGCTACGCTCCCTATCGGTCTGGCACTACGGGTACATGACCGGCGGATTTTACGCGGTTGTGTTCCACGACGGCCGGGTCGCATCGTTCTCGACCCCTGTCGGGCTTCCGTGATGGCCGCGCATCCTGACCCTGCTCGCCACTGCGCGCTCAAAGCGTGCCTGCGTCCCAGCGAGACGCAGCTCACCGGCTCAACGCCGACCGAACCGCACGCCCACACGTAGGAACGGCGAGACGACCGCGTCGCGCTCGAGCGGTGCGCCCGAGGCGGCGAACGCCAGCTCGCGGCGCACGTACGAGAGACCGGTCTCGAGCACGAGCGGACCGCGGCCGGCGAACGTGAAGGTCGCCGTTCCGTCGTATTGCGTGCCGCTTTCGCCGTCGACGAAATTCGTGGCACCGGGGATTCCGACGAGCGTCGTTGCGCTACCGTGCAGCGCCGGGAAGGCGCCGGCCACGAGTTCGAGCGCGGCGTTTTCTCCGACGCGTATGCGTTGCGCGAGTTCGAAGCGCACGCCCTCGGCTTGCGAGGCGAGGGAACCGGGCGGCGCCGTCTTGGCGATCATTGAGCGCACCGTTCCGTAGCCGACGCCGAACGCGAACGGCGTTCCCACAAGCGCGAAGCGTACCGTGCCGAAGGCCAGCGTCGCGGAGCGGGTCGCACGCTGGTCGGGCGCGCCGTAGGCGGCGCTTGGGACGTACGGGAGCGCGTTGCCGACGAGTTCGATCGATCCGAGCCGCGCGTCGAGTGCGATTTGCGGGATCGGGAGCGCCGCCGGGGTCACGCGACCAAGTGCAT
>JBOHTW010000354.1:0-16818 GCA_050733835.1 Vulcanimicrobiaceae bacterium
CGGCCGATCGCGCCCATCTGCGCGAGTTGCGCCGCGTCGGCGAGCAGGGCGGCGATCGCGCGGGCCGCGATCGCGGGTTCTTCCGGAAGCAACCGCGCCGCGTCGCCGAGCAACCGTCGCTGACGCATGCGGTACCAGGCGTCGCGCTCACCGCGCCGCTCGAGCACAACCAGCGGTACCCCGGCGGCGGCCGCGGCTTCGTTGGCGGTGCCGGCTTGGCCGATCGCGAGGCGGCTGGCGGCCAGCAGCGGACCAAGTCCCCCGGTCCAGGCTTCGATCGTCGCGCCTTCGGGGCTCGTCGCCCGAAACGGGCGTAACGGTGGCCCGGGGACAAGCGTCCAGCCGTCGCCGGACAGTTCAGCGCTGAACTTCGTCGGTTCGAGCGTCGGCGCGACCGAGAGCAGCGCCGGCGCCGCCGGCCCGGATCGAGCCAGCACTCGCAACACGCGAGCGGCGCGCAGCGCATCGTGGTACGCGGGCGGCCGGCTACCGGGGAGAATCGCGATCCATGCGCCGGGCAGCGCCGGCGCTGACGCACCGCCGAGATCGACGATCACGTTTCCCGGTGCTTCGGCGGCGATGCCGGCGCGGCGCAAGCCGGCCGCGGTCGGTTCGTCGCGCACGAACACGCGAGCCGCCCGCCGCAAGACCGCCCGTTCGCCGGGACCGTAAGGCGAGACCAGAACGCTCTTGGCGGTTCCGACGAAGACCGGCCGTGACCCGGCGACCAAAGTCATTCCGAGCGCGTAGACGTCGCCGACGGCGATTCGGAGATCGTAGTCGCGCGCGCCGCGCAGAAACCGTAGCTGCGCGACCAGCAAGCCGGCGAATCCGGCGCGAACGTCGCGGGCGAGCGCGCGGACGTTGCCCATTGCGACCAGTCCCCCGCTCGGAAGTGTTCGTCGCGGACCAACGACCGCGCCGAACGCGCTCGCACCCCCGTCCGCACCAGTACCGACGAGCGGGAAGTGATCGCAGTGCAACGGTTCCGCCGGAACCAGCGCGCGCAGTTCGGTCGCAATCCGCGCGGCGATCGCCGACTCACCGTGACCGTTGGTGACGAACAGGAGCCGTGCCACTACCCGGCTTACGCCGCGCCGCGCAGCGGCAACAGATCGAACCGGCCGACGCGCGTCGTTCCGGCTTCGCGAACCAACTCGGTGCGCGAGACGAACTCGCCGTACGGCCCGGCGTGGACGATCGGAACGCTGCCGACGTACTCGATCTCGCGCAACGTGTCGTGGCTGTGCCCGCCGAGGATGATATCGAGCCGCGGCACGCGTTCGGCCAACCGGCGATCGGCGTCGAGTCCAAGGTGCGAGAGCACGACGAGCGTCACGTGCGGCTTCGTCGATTGGGCGATCCGCTCGGCGACCGCGATCGGATTGAGGAACCGCCAACCAAAGATCCGCTCCCACGGGCTGCCCTCGGGATACTGCACGACCAGCAGCGAGAAGACACGGACGCTCCAGCGTTCGCTGCGGCCATCGGTGCGCTCGAACGTCAGTTCGGGCACGAACGGCAGCTCGCGGCCGCGGGTGTCGACGAGATTGGTGCACAGCAGCGGATGCCTCATCCGCTGCGCTCGCGCCCGGACGAGATGAAATAGATAATGGAACTCGCGATTGCCGATGCCCTGCGCATCGTAGCCGGCCGCATCGAGCTCCGCGACGATCGGTTCGGTTCGATGATACAGGGTCTGGCTGCCGCGCAACGAGTCGCCGCAGTCGAACAGCAACCCCGGCTCGCGTTCGCGCAGCTTGCGCAAGGGCGAAACGATGCCGCGCCGGTCGTGCAGGTCCGACGTGTGATAGATCCGCAAACTCATGCGGTCTTCGCGACCTCGACGACGTAGCGCGCGCACCGTTCGAGCGCATCGGGTGGCCCAAGCCGTTCGCGCAGTTCACGTAACGCCGTCAGTTGATCGCCGGGATCGCGCAACAACGATTCGGCGGCGCCGGCGAGGTTCTCGGGAGTCGCCGCGTCGAGCAGCAACTCGGGAATCGCGGGCCGGTCCAGGACGATGTTCGGCAAGGTGACGAACGGGCGCCGGAAGACGCGATGATAGATGCGGCGCGCGATCCGTTCTTGGCTCTTGCCGACGATGTAGAGCGCGACCGTCGGCACCTCGCAGAGCGCGGCCTCGAGCACCGCGGTCCCCGACGCGACGAGCGCGACGTCGGCGCGCTCGAACGCTTCGCGCGCGCCGCGCACGATCTCGATGCCGGCGATTCCGGCCGCCGCGACCGCGCTTGCGATCCGCCGTTCGGCATCGGCATCGGCCGCGCCGGCGATGGCGGCGAGCCGTGGCCGCAACTCGCGCAGCCGCCCGACGGTCGCGAACAAGATCGGCAGATGGCGAGCGATCTCACCGCGCCGGCTGCCCGGCAGCAACGCGACCGTGCCGCCATCATCCGGCGCGCGGTCGCGTGGTTCGCGCGGGCGGACGAGCGAAACGAGCGGGTGACCGAAGTAGGCCGTCTCAAGGCCAAGCGACCGGTAGAACTCGCGTTGGTGATCGAACGGCGTCAGCGGACGGGTCGCGGCCGCGACCGCCCGCGCTTGATCGGCGTTGTCCAGCCACGCGCCCGGAGGAAAAAAGTAGACGATCGGATTCGCGTAGCGCAATCGTCGCAGCGTCTTGGCCAGCCGCAGATTGAACGCGCCGAAGTCGACCAATACGATGCAGTCGACCGGCCGTGCGCGTAGCGCAAACGCCTGATGCAACATCGCCGCGTAGAGTCCCGGAATCTTGCCGAGCGCTTCGATCGGCCCCATGCTCGCCCAACCGCGGGTCTCGGCGACGATGCCGACGCCGGCGCCGCGCATCCGCTCGCTGCCGATCCCGGCGAAGCTTGCCGCCGGCTCGAGCGCGCGGATCTGCTCGACCAGCGCCGCCGCGCTCATGTCGCCGGAGGCTTCACCGGTCGACAAAAAAACGCGCATGCCGCGGCCGGCAGACGGGTTCACTTGACGATGCCGCGCTCGGACCGCTGCTCGACGAAGTTGATAAGGTGGCGGCCGGCGTCGGTTTGCACGAATTCACGCATCGCGTCGAGCGCCTGCGAGACGTTATGTCCCGAGCGATACAGCAGTTTGTAGCACTCTTTGAGTTCGGCTAACGTCTCCGGGGAAAAGTCGGCGCGGCGCAAACCGACCCGGTTTAGCCCGTATGCCCGCGCCGGATCGCCCTCGACCAAGAAGTACGGCGGGACGTCACGCGTCAACTTGGTGGCGCCGCCGACCATGCTGTGCGCCCCAATGCGCACGAACTGGTGCATCCCCGCCATCCCGCCGATGTTGGCGTAGTTTTCGACCACGACGTGACCGGCCAGTTGGGCGAGATTCGACATCGTCACGCCGTTGCCGACGCGGCAGTTGTGCGCAATGTGCACGTAGGCCAGCAACAGGCAGTCGTCGCCGACCGCCGTCGTCTGGCCTTCGCCGGTTGCGCGATTGACGGTGACGTATTCGCGCACGACCGTCCGGTCGCCGATCGTCGTGTACGCAAGTTCACCGCTGTATTTTTTGTCCTGTGAAGCCGTTCCGATCGAACAAAACGGGTAGAGCTCGCAGTCGTCGCCGATCATCGTGTGCCCACTGATCACGACGCTGGCGTAAATCTTGGTCCGGTTGCCGATTCGAACGTTCTCCCCAATTACGCAAAATGGTCCGATTTCGGTCTCCCGGCCGATGACGACGCTCGGGTGCACGAGGGCGGTGGGATGGATCACGGCAGGCTCATTCGTGCAGGATCGAGGCATCCATCCCGAGCGACAACGGCGCGTTGACGATCGAGAACATCAGCTCCCCCGAACACACGAGTTGATCGTCGACCTTGGCGACCGCACTGACCCACCCGATATTTCGACGGGTCGCCGTCACCGTCGTCTCCATCATGAGCCGATCGCCCGGAATCACCGGTCGACGAAACCGCACCTTGTCGACGCCCGCAAGGTACGGCGTCTTGCGTTCGAACTGGCCGGGCTCGAGAATCGCCGTGCCGCCAAGTTGCGCCAGCGCCTCGATCATGAAGACGCCCGGCATCAGTGGATTGTCCGGAAAATGACCCTTGAAAAACGGCTCGTTGATCGTGACGTTCTTGTAGCCGAGGGCGCACTTGCCGGGCACCAACTCCGTGATCCGGTCGATCAGCAGCAGCGGATAGCGGTGGGGCAGAATCGCCATGATCCCACGGATGTCGATCTGGGTCATTCTCACCGTGTTGCGGCCGCCGCCGGTGCCAGCGCGCGGACGTGCGCGACCGCGCGCGCGTGCAGCTTATGGCCGCTCTTGACGGCGATCACCTCGAACTGCGGCCACCCGCCGAGCAGTGAAAAGTCCCCGATGAGGTCGAGCACTTTGTGCCGAACGACTTCGTTCGGCCAACGCAGCGGCGTCATCGGTCCGTCATCATCGAAGACGAGCGCGTTGTCGAGCGAGCCGCCGCGCGCGAGCCCACGGTCGAGCAGTGCCTGGACCTCGCGCAAGTATCCGAAGGTTCGCGCGCCGGCAATTTCGTCGACGAACAGCCGGGCATCGATCGTGCCGTCGAAGAACTGCGCCCCGACCGGCGCCGGAAAATCGACGGCGAACCGCACGCGCCAGGCATCGGCCGGCAGCAACACGACAACCGCGTCGCCGTCGCGAATCGCGAGCGGTTCGGCCAAGCGCACGACCCGGCGCTCCACCGGCTGTTCGACGATCCCGGTGGCCTCAAACGCCTGGGCATAGGTCGACGAACTACCCTCGAGCACCGGAATCTCCGGCCCGTCAACCTCGATCGCGACGTTGTCGACGCCCATCGCGAACAGCGCAGCCATCAGATGCTCGACCGTCGACACCGTCGTGCCGTCCGAACCAAGAACCGTCGCGCGTTTCGTCTCGACGACGTACTCGGCAAGGGCCGGAAATACGACCTTGCCGCCCGCCAACCGGAAGCTGACCCCGCTGTCGGCCGGCTGCGGATGGAGCGCCACGCGGCAGTCGGCACCCGTATGCAGGCCGACGCCTTCGTAGACGAGTCGCTCGCGTAGGGTGTGCTGCCGTTCAGTCATCGCTCAACCGCTTCTCCAACGCATCGACGCGCGCGTACAGCTTTTCGAGATTCTTCAGACGAACCTGCTTACGCAGTTCTTCGCGATGGTCGTGCGCCGGCCGGCCGCTCACGAACACGTCGTCGGGCAGGTCGCTCCAGATATGTGATGCGCCGGCGATCTTGACGCGCGACCCGATCGTGATATGTCCGTTGACGCCGGATTGACCGCCGACGATCGTATAGTCGCCGATCGACGTCGAACCTGCGATTCCGGTCTGCGCCGCGAACCCGCAGTTGGCGCCGATCCGCACGTTGTGACCGACTTGAATGAGGTTGTCGATCTTGGTCCCGCGCCCGATCCGGGTCGTTCCCGTCTGCGCGCGGTCGATGCAGGTGTTGGCTCCGATCTCGACGCCGTCGTCGAGTTCGACGTTTCCGACCTGCGGAATCTTCTTGAAGCCGCCGTCGATGAACACGTAACCGAACCCGTCGCTACCGACGACCGCGCCGGCCTGCAGCTCGACGGCGTCGCCGGCGACGCAGCGATCGAGCAACATCGCGCGCGGGTGCAGAGTACAACCGGCACCGACGCGTGCGCCGGCACCCACGACGGCGCCCGCGTGCAACACGGTCCGCGCCCCAACCACCGCGTCCGCGCCGACGTAGACCAACGGGCCGATGAAGACGGCTTCACCGATCGACGCGCTTGGCTCGACGACCGCGCTTGGATGTCGAAACGGTCCTTGCGGCCGCGGCGCTTCCAGCGCCCGCAGAATCGTAGCCAGCGCCGCCCGCGCCGATGCGACCAGCAGCAGCGGCTTGCGCGTCTCCGGAACCTTGGCGGCGATTGCCGGCTCGGTCAGGACGGCGGCCGCGCGTGACCGGACGGCGTTGCGCAGATACCGCTCGTCGGTTGCAAACGTCAGCGCCCGGTCATCGACATCTTCGATCGCCGCGATCCGATCGATCGCGGTCGCGGGGTCGCCCTGCACCTCGCCCGAAACGAGCGCGGCGAACTCCGCCAGCGACTTCATGAGCTGCTCGGTTTGGGTTCGCTGATCTTGAGGATTTTTTCGACGTCCGGCGTCACATCGACACCGCCGTAGCCGACAAATTCGCGCGTCACGATTAGCTTCATGTGGCGCTCCTGTGCGACTTGGGCCGCTGCCGTCTCGACGTCGCGTTCGATCTCCGATTGCATTGCGGCGTACCGGCGACGCAGCTCGTCGCGTTCGGCCGCTTTCGCACCGTCCGAAACCTTGGCGCGCTCGATCGCGCTTTCGTCGGCCGCGAGCTGGTTCTGGTAGTTGATGAACTTCGGCCAGTTCGCCTGGACGCGGGCGAGGTTGAGCGTGCCGATGTCGGCGCTCGGTTGCGCGCAGCCTGCGAGCAGGCCGATCGTTGCCGCCAAGATGATCGTTCGTTTCACTCGCGTAGGCTCGCGATGTCCTTTCGGGCAGCGGGGGTGAGGTCGATCGCCCCGGCCGGCACGACGACGTCGCGCAAGACGACGGTCACGCCGCGATCCTGCGCTACGCGCGCCACCGCGCGATCGATTTGAGCGACGATCTGGTCGTAGAGTTGGTCGCGCTGCTTTTGCAAGGTCGCGAGTTGCGCGCGCGCGCCGGTTTGAGCCGTAGTGTCGGCCGCGCGCAACGCCGCGTACCGGCGGTCGAGTTCGGTCTTGGTCTTGTCAAATTGGCGGATCGTCGTCTGCGCGTCCTGCTCGTAGGCGGCTTGAAATTTCCGATGAAGTGCCTCGATGCGGTCGCGCAAATCCGCCGGGAGCGGCGGGATCGCCGCCGCCGGGGGTGGTGGCGCAATCGACCTGATCTGCCCGACCAGATCCTGCTGCAACTGGCGCCGGCGGCCGGCGAGTTTCGCGAGGCTGCGCGTTTTGAGCTCGTCGGCCCGCCGACTCAATTCGGCTTGGGCCTGGCCTCGAAGTTGGACCTGGAGCGCCGCCAGGGTCGCTTGATCGCGATTTCGCATCTCGGCCAGCGCGTCGGACTCCGTCCGCTCCAACCCATCGAGCTGGTCGTGCAGGGCTTTGCGCGATTGATCGTCGAGCGCAAGGTTCGCGAGCTTGGCCTGGAGTTCGAGGCGCTGCGGCGCGTCGGTCCGCGCCTGCTGGTCGACGAACTCGGCTTCCAGCTGCCGCAGCCGCCCACGCTCGGCCGCGTAGCGCTGGGACGCCCGCGCGTTCAACGTCGTCTGCAAGGCGGTCAGTTCTGAACGGTCCTGACCGGCGACCTCCGTTTGGTACGCTTGCAGCGTCCGGCCGGCGTCGGCAGCCGTTCCCCGGGCTTGGCCCGCCGACGTCCGGGCGATCTGCCGTTCGACGGCGGCGGCGCCGGTGGCGCTGTAGCCGGCCGCGACCAGCGCCCGCCGGACGGCCTGGCCCTCGCGCATCTGGTAGAACCGGCGGCGGTTGGTCAGCTGAGTCTTGGCGCGCGCGGTTGCGGCGCCGAGTTCGGCTTGCATCTGCTTCGTTTCGCCCGCAATCCCTTCGGGGGACGCGGTAACGCCCGCCCCGATGCCGCGTAGGTTCAAAGCGGCGATGTCGTCATCGAAGTGCGCGAGCTGCGGGTACAGCGGATGGCGCTTCACGAGTTCGTCCATCTGCACAACTCCGATCCGGGTCGGCCCGACCGTCGTGCGGGCGCTCGGCGCCTGTGCAGTCGTCGTTCGCGTGCAGGCTGCCAGAACCAGGAGCATTGCCGCAAAGATCGGCTGCGCGCGCACGGGTCTACTTCAGTGCCGTGACGACGTCGCCCGTGATGTCGACGCCGCCATAGAGCAAGGTCGCCCGGTCGACCACCAGCACGAGCCCTTTCTTCCGGGCGATCGCGCCGATCGCCGATTTGGTCAGGTCCACGAGCGGGTCGATCGTCGCCTTGCGTTTGTCGGTCAGCGTGCGCTGCAACGCATCGAAGATCTTGCGCCGGTCGGCGTCGGTCTTCGCCGACTTCATTTTCGTCTGCGCCCGGCCCATCTGGTCGTCGCGAAACTTTGCAAAATCGTCACTGGCAGACTTGAGCTTTGGGACGTCGTCGATCTTGGTCTGATCGACGTAGCCGACGTTCGACGGCAGCGGGGTCGTGACCGGCGGCACGGGGTTGCCGAAGTCGGTCAACAAGCTTGCAACATCTTTGGTGACGTTGGTGCCCCCATACACGACGATGCGCTTGTCGAGCACGACCGACAAATTGTGGCTCGAGGCAACCGACGCGATCGCAACCTGCGCGCGCGCAAACAGCGGGCCAAACAGCGTCCGCTGACGATCAGCCAGTTTCTGTTTTGCCGCCTGCGCGATCTTTTGCTGGTCGGCAGCCGACTTCGCGGCGTGCATCTGCGCGGCAAATGCGCCCTGCACGTGCGTTTGATAGCGCTCGAACTGCGCGCTGGCATCTTTGAATGGCTTGAGATCCGCGAGCGCGGTCTCGTCGACGTAGCCGATTCCGGTGACATCGGACGCGAGGCTCGCCGGCGCAAATGCCGCCGATGCGAGCGCCAGGCCCGCAAGCATCAGCCCGAAGCGTCTGCGCCGCCCGGTCATGCTAGTGTGCTGACCGGGAAGTGGCGTGACACAAAGCCGCCGCGTTTTTTTTGTCGCCGCGAGGCGCGAGGAGCGATGAATGACAGCGTCATTTGAGTGACGAGCAACGAAGCGGTGGCGAAAAAGCGCAAGGCGACTGTCATGGCATTTCCCGGTCAGTGCACTAGAAGCTCTGGCCGATTCCGAAGCTCGTGTGCGTTCCATTCTTACCCTTGGCGAAGTCGAGCCGGAACAGCCCGAACTGCGGCACGTCGAACCGAATGCCGACGCCGACGTCGCCGTGATAGATATAGTTGCTGTAGTTCGCGAGCACATTGCCGAACTGATCGGTTACCGGCTGCGCGTCGCGCACGCGCAACGCCCCATAGTCCCCGAAGAAGGCCAGCCCGAATTTCTTGTCCGCCGAGACCGGAACGCGCAACTCCGCCTGTCCGAGAATCAGATCCGTCCCGAAGAAGACGTCGCGATAGCCGCGCAGTTGCTGGTCCGAGAGAATGAACAGCTTGGTCGACGGGATCGAGCCGGTCGTCGTACCGTATTCGCCGTGGATGCCGAACGTCGATGCGCGGAGGATCGGAAAGAAGCGCACGAAGTCGAGCGTCGTGACCGTGTAATCGAACGCCGAACCGATGTTGTGGCTGCTGATCTCTTCGTTCAGCGAGAATTTCGTGCCGTGCCGCGGATCGAGGTAATTGTCCTCGGTGTTCGAGATCAGTCCCAGCGCGACGCTGTGCAGGTTGTACGACTGACCGTTGATCGTGTTGGCGATCGACGGCGCGATGATGCCCAGCGAGTTGCCGACCTGCTGCGTTCCGAACGGATTGAACAACAGGTTGGGGTTCGCGAGCGCGGCCGGCTGCGCGCCGCTGACGAAGTACGGCAGCGGAACGTTGACATCGCTCGACAGCCGTTGCACGTTGAGGCCGGCCGTCGCGGTCAGCCGCGGCGTAAACCGCCGGCCAAGGGTGACGCCGACGCCCGAGGCGCGCGTGATGTAATCGGCGGCCAAACCGCTGACCGGCGCGCCGTTCGGCTGTAGGGTAACCGGGATCGTGCCGGCCGAGGCCGTCGAGGTTCCGACCGTCGGGACGATCGGGCCCGGCGTCGATATGACCGGCGGAAACGCGACCGCCTGCGTCCCCGACGATTGGTAGGCTTGGTAGAAATTCGTCAATGATTGAACGAATAAGGTTCCGCCGATGCTGTAACGTTCCTTACGAGGCGTATCGCCGAGGTATGGAATCGTGACCGAAGCGGCGACGTCGAGCGCGCGCGAGCCCTTTTGGTACTGGAACGACGCTCCGTTGCCGGTGCCGCTGATGTTGTTGTTCGAAAACCCGAACTGTCCGGTCAGGCCGGCGCCGTTGGGACCGCCGGAATAACCCAATCCTAAGTTGATCGATCCCGAGCGTTTCTCTTTGACGTTCCAGACCAGGGTGACGTAGGCGGGTTTCTTGGGGTCGGGTCCCGGTTGGACCGTTGGTTCGACTTTCTCGAAATAGCCGAGATTGGTCAGCGCATCGAAGTCGGCGCGCACGAGATTGGTGAGCAAGAGCATGCCGGGCCGCTCGCGCAACTGGCGCCGGATCACGATATCGTGCGTGCGCGTGTTACCGGTGATCAGCACGGCGCCGACCCGGGCCGCCGACAGCGTGACGTCGACCGTCGCCGTACCGGCCTTAAGGTCGATCGACGATGCGTCGACGCCCTCTTCGAAGTCGCCGATCGTCAGATCGGCCTTATCGTAGAGGGCCTTGATCGCTTGATAGTCTTTGTCGCGGGTCACATCCGAGTAGGTGTCGCCAACCTTGGTTGACAGGACGGCCCGAATCTTCTCGGGCGCGAGCACCGGATCGCCCTTGATGTCGATCGCTTTGACCGTCAACCCTTCGCGGATGTCGATCGACACGACGCCGGTCTTTGCATCGATCGACAGATTCGCGACGTGCGACGGCAGCTGGCCGGCATAGCCGACCTTTTCGTAATACGAGTTGATCCGGATGACGTCTTGGTGGAACGTGACCGAGTTGAAGACCTGGCCCGGCGCCGTGTCCATCAACGCCAATAGCGTATCGCTGGGCACGTGCGCGTTGCCGGCGAAGACGATCTTGCTGACGACCGGGTTCTCGACCACCCGATAGGTGATCGCGATGCCGTCGCGGCGCTGCCGAATCAACGGCGGAACCTGGTCCGAGAAGTAACCGAGATCGAAGATCGCCTGGAGATCCTGCTTGACCAGGTTCTCATCGAACGGCTGACCGACTTTGGTCTTCACTACCGCGAGGATGCGGTCGGTCGGTACGTGGACGTTCCCTGAGACATTCACGCTGATCACGGCCGGCGCAGCTCGGCCCGGGCGGGCCGGTACGCCGGTCGTTGCCGGTTGCGGCGATGCCGCCGGCGGTGGCGTCGGCCCAATTGGCGACGGCAGCGCGGTTGGAAGCGCCGGCAAAGGTTGCGTCGCCGGGAGCGGGGCCACGGGCGCGGTCGTTGGGCCGGCCGGCACCGGTTGGGTGGTCGGGACGCTCGGCGACGGCGTCGCCTGCGCGGCCGCCGACGGTGCGTTGCCGGCGACGATGGCGGCAAGTGCGAGGCAGGCCACGAGAAGGCGCGCGCTGCGGAGACGCAATGTCATTCGGCGGTCAAGCTTCCTCTCAGAGAGTTCAAAGAGAGCGCGGCCGTCCGCGCCCCCCGTTCAAACCCGACTCTTTGGCGGCGCCGCCACGTTCGCCCCCCCATCGGGCGAACCTCCCCGGTGCTCACCAGAAGCGATGCTGCAGAGAGAATGAATAGCCGTAGGTTCCGGTCGCCGACTCGATCAACGAAAGGTTTCGCGCGAGGAGTTCACTCGTCGACAATCCGAGTTCGTTTACACCGAACGTTTCGTAGAACGTCAACTGCGCGACGGTCAGTTCGCTCGCATCGACCTCGAGCCCGACGGACTGTCGATATGGGTAAGAAAACCCGCTCGAATAGATCGCCTTCACGCTCTTCCCAAGGACCTTGCGCGCGGTCAAATCGACGTTGCCACCGTAACCGAGCGCGACGTCGAGATTGCTGAGCCCCAGCGCCCCGCCGACGACGTTTTCGACCGGGCTCAGGAGGTTGCGCGTGAACTGCGCGTTGAGCACGCCGAACAGTTCCTCGCCGACCGTCACGCCGGGCGCCGGGTTCGGGTTCGTCGCCACGCCCTGCGGCGTTAGGAGCCCGTTCGGATTTTTCCCGACGATCGCGACGCCGATCGCCGGCGCGTTGACGAGCAGCGCGAGGATCTGGTCGCGTGAATACGGCGGGTCGGACTGGAGATTGATCGACAGGTTGGTGACCGGCCCTTGCAGGCTGAGGTCGACGCCCGTGCTCTTGCTGCCGAAGGTCGCCCCCGGATTCAAGACGGTCGTCGCCGCATGCGCATCGATGACCGGAATCGCCCCGAGGTCCGGCTGGAATGCGACCGTTCCATCGAGCAGCCGGAAGACGGTATTGAAGTAAACGATCGTGCCGCCGGTCGATTTGATCTCGCCGCTGAGTTTGGGGTCCGCAAGACTCCCCGCAACCGCAACCTTCCCGGTCGCACCGATGTCGACGTTGGCGCTGCGCACGCGGACGTTGCGGCCAATGCCGAGTTCCAGGCCCAAGTCGAGCGGCGGCAAGGTCGAGGTTCCGAAGACCGAGTCGCTCGAGCCGCCGGCGGCCGCGAGCGCCGCGAACGGAATGACGGCATCGGCCAGCGTCGCCGTCCCGCGCAGCGACGGCGGGTTACCCTTGGTTCGCGCGAACGCCAAGCTCGCGTCGACCGTCCCGCGACCGTACGTCGGCGAGTCGAGCTGCGCGTGGGACGCGGTCCCGGCCAGCGAGTAGACGGCGTCGGCGGCCGGATGGATCAGGTCGGCGAGATCGACGGTCCCGTGCGCGTCCAGCGTCCCGCTGCCGGCGCGCGCCCGCAGGTAGGCGAGTTGCAACTCGCTGTTGTTGAAGACCAGGTGCGCGACGACGTCGGTGAGCGGCGTCAACTCGACCGGGGTCGCAACCAAGCCCTGTTTAAGGTCGAGCGAACCCACGAGCGACGGCGTCCCGGCGGTCCCGCCGAGCACGAATCGCCCGTCGAGTAGCCCGCCGAGTTTCGACCCTCCCGGCAGAAGCGAGGCGAAGTCGCCGAGGTCGATCGCCTGAATCGTCACATCGACTGCCAGCGGCGCGGCGGCCGGACCGACGCCGAACGGGGCGACGGTCAACGGCACCGTTCCGGCCATGTAGAGCGCGCCGTGGCCGAACTGCAGCTCGGCGCCGCGCAGTTCGACGTTGCGCCCGATCGCGCCGAATTCACCCAGCGCCCGCGGGATCTTGACCTCGGCGAGATGGGCATTTTCGATATCGAAGCCGCCGATCGCGCGTGGCTTGGCGAGCGTCCCGCCGACCCGGACGTCGGCTTCGAGCGCGCCGCCGACCGGGAGCACGAGATGCCCGAAGCGGGCGACCAACGCGCCGACGTCGGCGCTGGTAGCGTGGGCGTTGACGGCGAGCTTGTCGGTCGGCGCGAACCCGAGGTTGCCGCTTCCCCGCAGGCTGAGCGACGGCAACTCGACGCGTGCATCGGTGATCGTAAGCCGGTGCAGGGTCGACGCGAAGTGCGCTTGCGCGCTGGTCACGCCGACCCGAGCGATCTCACCGTCGTGCAGGCTGGCCGTACCCGACAAGGCGGGGTCGGCAAGCCGCCCGCGAACGATCGCCTGCGCGTCGAGTTTGCCGCTCACCGGCAGATTGAGCCCGAGTGCGACGAGCCATCGGGCGACGTCGACGCTGCCGGCCGTGAGATTGAGATCGTAGCTGGTGCGCGCGACCAGCCGCTGAATCGCCGTGCCGGCCGGTAAGTCGACGCTGCCGGTGGCCGACAGGGCGCCGGCCGGGCCGTCGGCGGCGATCGAGCCGACGACGTGGCCGCGGGCACCGCCGAGGTTCGCGATCGTCTCGCCAAAGACGTAGTGCCCGACGCGCAAACCGGCGAGCCGGCCGTCGAATCGCGAGTCGAGCCCCTGCCCACCGATCGTCGCGTCGAGCGCGAGCCGGCCCGACCCCGTCAGCAGATCGCCCGGATCGAAGAAGTTGTCGAAGTCGCGCAGATCGAGGCGGTCGCTTCGAGCACGAACCGCCGTACCGCTTGAGTCGGCATGGCCACCGAATGCGATCGCGCTCGCGCCGACGGTCGCCGTGCCCGACTCGACCGCAATTCGCCCGGGGCCGGCATCGACCGTCGCGGCAACGTCGCGGACGGCCAATCCGTTGACGGTCGCGATCGGGATTTGAGCGTTGCCCGCGATCCGCGGCGCGCTGGGACTTCCGGTCAACTGAATCTGCGCGTCCGCGCTGCCGGCCATTGCCGGAAGCTGCGGCGCGAGCGCCGTGGCGGCCGCTGCCAGTGGGATGCCGACCGCCTGCACCCCAAGGTTCAGGCGGAGTCGCGCGCCGAGATTGCCAATCGCGCCGTCGGCCCGGCCGATCGCGCTCCCGAACTGCCCGTCGACCATTCTGAATTGCGCCCGCGTTCCCGAATATGTCAGGCCCCCGTCGCCGCCGACGGTCTGCCCGGCGAACCGGCCGCCGGCGACCAGCGCGCCGCCCGCATAGCTGGTCGTCCCCGCGTCGAGCGCAAATGCGCCGATTGTGTCGAGCCGTCCGGTGGCCAACGGGAGCCCGGTCGCCCCCAACCGCGCGGCGGCGATGTCCCGCGCCGCCACGCCGACGTTGGCACCGGGGGCGACCGACCCGGCCGCCGCCAGCGACCCGCCCGCAATTCCCGCGAGCGCCGAGTATATCCGCAACCGCGAGCCCTCGATCCCGAGCGTCCCGGCGATCCGACCGATCGGGACGCCGCGGACGCGGGCGCCGTTCGTCGTCGCGCCGGAAGTTTGAACGAGGGTTCCCGCCGGGCCGATCTCGGCGGCGACCGGCCCCCTGACCGGGCCGTGAGCATCGAGGTTCCCGGTCAGCGAAGCCAGTTGCTCAAAGCTGCCATCGTAGGTCCCTTGCAGCGCCAATCGCCCGGCTTGGTAGCCACCCCGGCCGGCAAATCGGCCCCACGGAGCATCGACCCCGACGCCGGTGAGTTGCAAACCGGCGAGCGTTCCGGCGAAGTTTCCCCGTAGGGTACCCAACCGCAGGCCGCCGGCCGCGGCATCGTGCGCCGTCAGCGAACCGGCGACCGTAAACCGGCTCGGCGGCCCATCGCCAACGAATGCCGCGTCGAACCGGCCGCGGAGCGGAATCCCCGGGAATTGCGCGAGTCCCGGCAGGGGCCGGGCGATTTGCGGGCCGATGCGGTAGCCGCTACCGGTCAACCAAACCGCGCTCTCGCTTTGCGGGCGGTTCAGGTAGAACGCTCCGGCCAGTTGCGAGCCGTCAGCGCGCGAAGCGCGAACCGGTCCGATGCGGCCGACGCCGCGTTCGTCGATCGCAAACGTCCCGTCAAGCTGGTCGCCACCGCCGGCGCCGCCGATGACGCCGTGGACGTTAAATGCGTTATCCGTACCGCTCAGCAGGCCCGTCATTGCGACCGGCGCGCCCGGCACGATCTGATCGAGGTACGGCAGTTTCGCAGCCGGGCCGCTCGCATCGACTACCAGTTGCGTGACGAGATGATCGCCGAGATCGAGACTTCCGTGGACGGCGACGTCGAGCGGCCCATAGCGCGCATGCGCGCCAACCACGTCGAGGGCCGAATCGAAGTAGGCGAGCGTTCCCCGCGCGCCCTCGAACGAAAACGCGCCATAACGCAACTGCGGGCCGGCGAACGTGATGAAGACGAGCGGCGCGGCGACCGACCCTTCAAGAAACGCGCCGAGCCGCGTTCGGCCCGCGAGCGGTTGCCGCGCGGCGACGCCGAGCGCGTTACGAAGCGCCAGGAGATCGCCGGCCCCATCGACCGCCAGCCGGAAGTGCGGGGCGGCGAAATCGTAGATCGCACCAGCCGCGCGAAGCGGTGCGCCGAGCAAAGTCGCATCCAAGCGCGGCAACGCGATTCCGCCGTCGAACAGATCGATCCGGCCGCGCACGTCAGCCAACGGCGCCGTCAATCCAGGAACGTACAGCGAACCGCCGGTAACGTCGGCCCCGCCGGCGAGCCGGAACGGCGCGGTCGCTCCGGGCGGCCCGATCGAATAGGCGCGAAAATCGACGTTGCGGGCGACTCCCGCGCTGATCCGGGCATGCGGGGTGTTTATAAAATAGTTAACGAGTGCCCGCAGCGGAACGCGCGCTGCTTGGAGGTCGGCGAGCGCGAAGCCGCGGGCCGCATCGGTCGTCGCCGACAAGCGCAGCGGCACCTCCCCATCGGCGCTGGCGTAGCGCGCCGTGACCAGCGCGTGCGAGCGCGCCGCCGAGTCGATCGTCGCACGAGCCTGCAGATTGCGCAACTCGAGGCGGCGCGATTCTTGATGTGTGCGCGTCGGATCGAGCACGGTGATCGTTCCATCGACGATCGCGACGGCCACGATCAGCGGCGTCACCGACGGGCCGCCGCTGCCGCCGGCACCAGTCGAGCCGAGGTTGACGTTCAGGCTCCCGTCGGCGCGTCGTACGAGCCATAGATGCGGTCGAACGATTCGCACGCTCTCGAGGCCGAACCGGCGCGAGCCGCCGGGGAGCAGGTCGCGTAGGCGATAGCCGATCGCGATGCGCTCCGCATCCAGCACCGGGTCTGCGCCGTTGCGCACGTGAACCCCGTCGAACTCGGCGACCCCGGTACTCAAATGCATCTGTTCGAACGACACGCGATCGCCGGTGACGACGTCGAACGCAGCCGCGACGATCGCGCGTGCCAGCGGCGCGCGAAACACGACCGCCAGCGCCGCGAGCGCGACGATCACGACCAAACCGACCAAGACCGAGCGACGCCGCACGACGTTCAGGTCAACGCCCCGCCGGCACCAAACGTCGCCGCCGCCCGGCGCAGGTGCAAGCCCATCAGGCAAACCTTACGGATGCGCGATAGAAATGCCTCGACTACGCGTGCTCAAGCATCGCAGCCTGTGTCTTACAGGCAGACGGTTGGTCCGCGGCTGGGGGTCGACCGAGGGGTGTGTGAATTCGCCCCGGAGCCAGGATGGCGAGGGCGAAGATGCCGAGCGGCCCCGAGGGCGACCCCCAGCTGCGGACCAACCGTCGGGCACCGCGAAAGGCTACAGGTCCAGGTTTTTGACGCTGCGCGCGGAGGGCTGGATGAACTCTT
>JBOHTW010000355.1:0-11961 GCA_050733835.1 Vulcanimicrobiaceae bacterium
TGATCATGAGGCCTTCGTTGCCGCGTTCGCGGGCGGCGGCGAACAGCGCGCGCACGGCGTCGCCGGACGCGTCGGCCGGTAGCGCGAGCGCCGGGGCGAGCCGCAGGTGCGGCCGGTCGGCAACCACGGCCGCCAACCGCGCGCGCCGGTCGGCGAGCGGCTTGTCAATGATCAGATCGGCACCGTGCGCGAGCAGGTCGAACGCGACGAACGTCGCCGGAATCTCGGCGATCAACGCCGGATCGGGATCGCGCCGCTGCAACCGCGTCTGCAGAGACCGAAATGGCAGCACGCCGCCGGCGCGCTCGGCGACGATCTCACCATCGAGGATCGCATCGCCAGTGCAGCCGTTCAGCGCGTCGACCACCTCGGGAAACGCCGGACCGATCTCGGCGCGCGTCCGCGAACAAGCGCGTCGTCGTGCCGTGGCGGTGCGCTTGCGCGCGGATGCCGTCGTATTTATCTTCGACGATCCAGGTTGCGCCGGCGAGTTCGCGCAGCGGCCCCGCGAATGCAAGCGGCGTCGCGAGCATGAAGCCGACGGCGCCGCCATAGCGCACCTCGATCGTCGCCAGGGTTCGGTCGCGGGCGGCGACCGCGACGCGCCCGATGTCGCCGGCGGCCATTTGGGCGTGCCGCACGGCGTCTGGCGCACACGCGAACGCCGCGGCCAGCGCATCGACGACGAATCCATCGCGCAGCCCGATTCGCAACTCGCCGGTCAGGATCTTCAAGACGTAGCGCGCCTCGATCTCTTGGTCGCACGCGCCCAAGATGCGCTGACACAGAACCGTCCGCCGGCGGCTCGCGCCCGTGCCGGTGGCCTGTGCGATCTCGTCGAGCAGCCGAAGGTACGACGCCGGCGTCAGCGGTCCGGCAAACAACCCAAGATCGAGCGGCGGCCGGATGAAGTGGGCGAGCGCGGTCGCGAGGTCGCCGCTCGCGCGGTAGCTTGCACGGAGCATCTCGGGCGCGAAGTCCCAGGTCGCTTGCGCCGCGGCGATGAGCGTGCGGCCGCCGACGGCCAGCCGCCGCTGCCGGTCGCCGAGCGGGTCGCCGGCAAAGAATCGCGCGGCCGCGCGAAGATCGTCGACCGGCAGACCGGCAAGGTAGCCGGCAAGCAACGCCACTTTCGCGTGCCGGCCGGCGACCTGCGCAATTGCATCGGCGGTTGACGCAAATCGTTTCAAGCGCGAACCGCTGCGCGGCCGCCGGAGGGAACCGTGCGGCGGTCGTGATAGGACGGCTCATGACGGTTCATCCTTTGGTAGTGCGCGCCGGCTGGGTCTGCAGCCTCTTGCTTGTGCTGTCGGCGCTCCGGCCGCAGCCGGCTGCCGCCGGCCCCGTCTTCGATGCGTTCAAATCGGCGGTCGCGGCGATCGACGATTACACGGTCACAATTGCGGTGCACGAGACCGACGGGCACGCGACCGAGGATCGCGTCTATACCTATAGCTTCAAGCGGCCGCACTACGCGAAGATCGCGATCACCGCCGGCGCGGGGCGCGGCGGCGGCGCGGTGTGGACCGGCGGCGATACGCTGACGGGACATCAAGGCGGCATGCTTTCGTTCCTGAAGCTAAAGATAAACATCCACGACCGGCGCGCCGTCTCGCTCATCGGGGACACGATCGACGAAGCGTCGCTGCCGGCGTTGGTCGAGCATCTCGCGACCGTGCCGGGGACGCTGACCGAGCGGGCGGGCCCCGCGATCGGTGGCCTGGCGACCGACGAGATTCGCCTGGACGTCACCGACCCGAAGGCCGACCGCAAGGTGACGCGCGAACTGTTGTTCGTTTCGCCGGCAACGCATCTGCCGATGCGCCGCCAGCGGTACGAGGACACACTACTCGTCAAACAAGAAGACTTTTCCGGCTTCAAGCTCAATGTGGGCTTGACCGCCGCCGACTTTTGAGAGATCGATGATTACCGCATTCGTCTTGTTCACCGTTGAGCCCGGCCGCGTCAAGTCGCTGGCCGAAGAGTTGCTCGAGATTCCCGGGGTGACCGAGGTCTACTCGGTCGCCGGTCCGTTCGATCTGGTGGCCGTCGTGCGGGTCGCCGAACACGAGCGGTTGAGCGACCTCGTGACCGAGCGGATCGCTCAATTGGGCGGCATCGAGCGAACCGAGACCCTGATTGCCTTCCGCGCATTTTCGAAACGGGATCTGGGTCTCATGTGGGACATCGGCGTCGATTAACCCGGCCGTGCACGAGCTTGAAAGCGGCCTGAGGGCGAGCCGAGAGCTATTGGGCCGAAGCGGGGCCGCCCGGCGCCGCCGGCGCGTCACCGTCGTCGGCTGCTACGTGGCGCTGATCGTGCTGGCGCTGATCGACTGGCAGTTCGTGAGCCTCCGCGTCTCCGTGCTGGCGATCCCGCCGTTGCTGGTGATCGCATACTATTCGCGGATTTCAGTTGCGCTGTCGATCGCGGTCGTCTCGGCCTCGGTGTTCACCGCGCTCGATCGCGATTTGATCCCCGGCGGCCATGTCTTTTTCGTGAACCCGATCGTCGAGATGGTCTTCCTCGCGATCACATTTTGCGTCATCGTGCTGGTCGCCGAAGCGCTGCGCCGCCGCAGCATCCAGAACCGAAAACTCGCCCAACATCTGCGCGACGTGCGCACGGTCGCCGCGCGCGATGGTCTCACCGGGGTCGCAAATCGAAACTGGTTCCTCGAACGGGTTAGATCGTCGGTTGGCTCAAATCCCGTGAGCGACCGAAAACTCGCGATCTTCTTTTGCGACTTGGACGGATTCAAACTGGTCAACGACGGCTATGGACACGCGGTCGGCGACATCGTGCTGACGCTGGCGGCGAACCGTTTGATCAACGCGATTCGCGCGACCGACGCGGTCGCACGCATCGGCGGCGACGAGTTCGCGATCGTCGTCGAACCGATCCGCGACCGGCGGGAAGCACGGGCGATCGCCGGCAAGATCGAGCGGGCATTCGCCGCGCCGTTCGACATCGGCGACGCGCGCGTTTCGATCGGCATCACTTTGGGCCTGGGGCTCTATCCCGACGACGGGTTGCACGTCGGCGAACTGCTTGCCCACGCCGACGCCGAGATGTATCGCAGCAAACGGCGCAAACGCGAACCGCTCGGCCGGGTCGAACGGTGAAAACATCGGACGCCGGCTGCGGTTAGAAGAAATCGACCGCGGGCGTCAAATCGCCCCGGCCTGCCCACTCCATCCCGAACGAAAGGAGGACGGAACGGTGGCAAATGTTGCCGACCAGGCCCAAGCGCGCGAGGAAACATGGTGGTGTAACTTCTGTCAATTCTCGACGCGCGATCTCAACGAATATCTTTCGCACAGTTGCGTTGACGTACTCGCTGCCAACGGCCAATTTCCGGCCTCCGGCGGCGAAACCCACTGCCGCTAAATCGTAAGGAGAGAAAATTGGCACAATACGCCCACCCTGAAGTCTTGGTAACGACCCAGTGGGTCGCCGATCACGCGAACGATCCAAAGATGCGGTTGGTCGAAGTCGACGTCGACTTCTCGTTGTATGAGAAGGGCCATATCGCCGGCGCCGTCGGCTGGAATTGGACGACGCAGCTGGCCGACCAGACGCGCCGCGACATTCTCGACAAGGACCAAATCGAACGACTCGCCGGCGCCGCCGGAATCTCGAACGACTCGACGGTCGTGCTCTATGGCGACGCCAACAACTGGTTCGCAGCTTGGGCGTTGTGGCAGTTCAAGGTCTACGGCCACCACGACGTCCGCCTGATGGACGGCGGTCGCAAGAAGTGGGAGCTGGAAGGCCGTCCGTACACGACCGACATGCCCAAGCCCGCCGCGGCCAAGTACACGGCGAGCGCGGCCGACAACGCGCTCCGCGCATTTCGCGACGAAGTCGCCGGTCACGTTGCGAACAACGGCGTCAACCTCGTCGACGTCCGCTCGCCCGATGAATTCACCGGCAAGGTCATCGCGCCGCCGGGGCTCAACGAGACGGCGCAGCGCGCCGGTCATATTCCCGGGGCAAAGAACATTCCGTGGTCGCTGGCCGTGCAGGACGACGGAACCTTCAAGGGCCTCGAAGCGCTCAAAGCCTTATACGAAGGTGCGGGCGTCAAGCCGGAAAACGACACGATCGCCTACTGCCGAATCGGCGAGCGTTCGTCGCACACGTGGTTCGTGTTGACGTATCTGCTCGGCTACAAGAACGTCAAGAATTACGACGGTTCGTGGACCGAGTGGGGCAACGTCATCGGCGCCCCAATCGAAAAGACGGCGTAGCTCCGGGCCATGCTGCGCGCCGCCGGGCGCCGCGCAGCGTGGCCCGCCTTCTCAAGCAGGAAACCATCGGCGGTTACGCGTCGTCTTACGGACATGCTCGTTTCGATTCGTCGTCTGTTCGTCGCTGCGCTCTGCGCTGCGCTTCTGGTCGTGCCGTTGCGCGCGGCGCGCGCCGCTACGCCGGCCGACGTTGTGCGGGCGACGCTCGACAACGGGATGCGCGTGGTCGTGGTGCGCAATCCGCTGGCGCCGGTCGTCACGACCGTGCTCAACTACCTCGTCGGTTCAAACGAGGCGCCGGCCGGGTTCCCGGGGACGGCGCACGCGCAGGAACATATGATGTTCCGCAGCTCGACCGGCTTGTCGACCGCCCAACTCGCCGACATTTCGGCGTTGCTCGGGGGCGACTTCGACGCGGATACGCAGCAGTCGGTCACCCAGTACTTCTTTACCGTTCCCGCTCAGTATCTCGATATCGCGCTCCACGTCGAAGCGACTCGGATGAGCGGTGTGCTCGATTCGCAGGCAGAGTGGGCGACGGAGCGCGGCGCAATCGAGCAAGAGGTTTCGAACGACCTGTCGGGCGCGATGTACCGGTTTCACGTCGCCGTCCTGGCCGATCTGTTTGCGGGCACGCCGTACGCGCACGACGCGCTCGGTACGCGGCCGTCGTTCGACAAAACGACCGGCGCGTTGCTCAAGCGATTTCACGACCGCTGGTACGCTCCCAACAACGCGATCTTGGTCATCGTCGGCAACGTCGATCCGCCGGCGACGCTCGAGCGCGTGAAGGCACTGTTCGGCAAGATTCCGGCGCGCCCGCTGCCGCCGCGACCGAAGTTCGACTTTGGGCCGGTGACGCCAAAGCAGATCACGCTCGCGAGCGCCTACGCGGTTCCGTTCGTCGTGATCGCGTATCGCACGCCGGGCTACGACAGCCCGGATGCGCCCGCGCTGACGATTGCCGCGGACGTCCTCAACAGCGAGCGAGGTGCGTTGTTCGCGCTCCAGGCCGACGGAAAGGCGCTTGGAACCGGCGTGCAGTTGGACATCCTTCCAAAGGCTGGGATTGCGACGGCCTATATCGCGACGGCTCCCGGTTCCGACACGGCGGCGGCGCAGCGGCTGCTCGAGTCGACGCTCGCCGCGTATCGCCGCGACGGCGTTGCGGCCGATCTCGTCGCGGCGGCCAAGCGCCAGGAGATCGCGCAGGCGCAGTTCACGCGAAACTCGATCTCCGAGGTTGCGTTCGATTGGTCGCAGGCGCTGGCGCTCGAAGGGATCGGTTCGCCGTCCGCCCGGGTCGCGCGCCTTTCGGCCGTCACGACGGCCGACGTAAAGCGCGTGATTCGGACGTACTTCGACGACCGCAGCGCCGTCGTCGGCGTGCTCGTTCCCAAAGGCGCGGGCGCAGCCTCGCCGTCGCGCGGTTTCGGCGGCCAAGAGTCGTTCGCGCCGTCCAAGACGACCGCGGTGGCGTTGCCCGGGTGGGCGCAGCCGCTGCTCGAGCAGCCCAAGATCGTGGCGCCGGAACTGCACCCGGTCGATCAAACGCTCGCCAACGGAATCCGGCTGATCGTCATTCCGACGACGATCAGCCCGACCGTCCTCGTGCGCGGCGGGATCCTCCATCGACCCGATCTGCAGGAGCCGGCCGGCCAGGCCGGCGTCGACGGCGTGCTTGACGGAATGTTCGCGTATGGCACGACCGATTTGAACCGGATCGCGTTCCAAACCGCGCTCGATACGATTGCCGCGAACGAGTCGGCGGGCAGTTCGTTCTCGCTCGACGTCCCCGCCGGCCGATTCGATCGCGGAATGCAGTTGCTGGCGGACAATCTGCTGCACCCGGCGCTGCCGGCGGCGGCGTTCAAGATCGTTCAAAAGCAAACGGCGCAGTCGTTGGCGGGCGAAGCGACGAGCCCGGGCTATTTGGCGCACCGGGCGCTGTTGCATGCGCTGCTGCCGCCGAACGATGCTGAACTCCGCCAAGCGACGCCCCAGACGGTCGGCGCGCTGACCGAGCAGGCCGTCCGCGCCTACTACGCCACGGTCTTCCGGCCCGATCTCACGACGATCGTCGTCGCCGGCGACGTAACGCCCGAACGGGCCCGTGCGGTGGTCGAGAAATGGTTCGGCGATTGGCACGCCACCGGTCCCAAGCCAACCGTCGAGCTCCCGCCCGTGCCGTCCAACGGGCCGGCGGCGGTCGACGTGCCGGCGACCGGCCGTCTGCAAGCATCGGTCACGCTGGAAGAGACCTTGGGCGTCAAGCTGGCCGGTCGCGACTATCATGCGCTCGAACTCGGCAACTCGGTCCTGGGCGGCGGATTCTACGCGACGCGGTTCTATCGCGACCTCCGCGAAAAGGCCGGCCTCGTGTATTTCGTCGGTGCGCACATCGCGGCGACCAAGACGCGCGCGACCTACACCGTGACCTTCGGGAGCGATCCGCAGAACGTTCCCAAAGCGCGGGCAATCATCGACGGCGATCTGCGCTCGATGGCGCAGACCGATGCGACGCCGGCCGAACTCCGGCTGGCGAAGACGACGATCGTTCGCGATCTCGCGCTGTCGGGCGCGAGCCTCGGCGCGGTCGCCGGCGAACAGCTCGGCTACGCGCTGCAAGGGTTGCCGCCCGATCAATTCATCCGGGCGGTGCGCGAGATCGTTGGCCTCGACGCCGCCGACGTGCGGGCGGCATTTGCAAAATGGATCGATCCTGCGCGGTTCGTTCAAGTGACGGAGGGGCCGGCTCCGAAGTAGCGCGAATCGGCACCGGCGATATGCAGCGCAAGGGGCCCAGCGGCGTGCCGTTCGTCGAAGTATGGCGCGGCGAGCTCGTCGAGTCCGTTCACGCGGTCGCCGCGTGCGCGGTCGATGTCGACGGTAACGCGACGATTGCGCTCGGCGACGTCGACGTTCCCGTCTACCTCCGGTCGGCGGCGAAGCCGTTCATTGCGGCGGCCATCGTTGCGGCCGGCGCCGCCCGCGCGTTCGGGCTCGAATCGCGCGAGATTGCCGTCATCGCCGGTTCGCACAACGGCGAACCGCCGCACGTGGAAGCGGCGCGTTCGATCTTGCGAAAGGCCGCGATCGACGAGCGCGCGCTGCGCTGTGGAGCGCACCCGCCGGCGTATGAGCCGGCGGCCGCCGCGCTCGCGGCTCGCGGGCTGCCGTTTTCGGCGATCCATAACAACTGTTCGGGCAAGCACGCTGGGATTCTCGCGCTCGCCAAATTTCTCGGCGCCGATCTCGACGGGTACCTCGAACCGCAGCACCCCGCGCAGGCGCTGATCCTGGCGTTCTGCGCCCGCCTGACCGGCGACGATCCAACCACGTTTCCGCTGGGGGTCGACGGCTGTGGCATCCCGGTCTTCGCGAGCTCGCTGCGGCGCGCCGCGCGCGCGTTCGCTCGGCTGGCGACCCTCGACGGCGGCGCCGCCGCCGATGCCGAAGCGCTCGGGACCGTTCGCGCGGCGATGATCGCCGAGCCGTTCTTCGTCGGCGGGACCGAGCGGTTCGATAGCGCGCTGATCGCCGCGACCGGTGGACGGGTCGTCGGCAAGGCCGGCGCCGAGGGGGTCCACGGCGACGCCCTCGTGCAGTTGGGTTTGGGCCTCGTCCTCAAGGTCGTCGACGGCAACCGGCGCGCAACCCCGCCGGCGGCGGTAGCGTTGTTGAACGCACTCAACGCGTTGGACGACGGTGCGCGCGCGCAGCTCGCGCCGTTCGCCGCGCCCGAACTCCACAACGTCGCCGGCCGGCTCGTCGGCCGGCTGACGACCGACCGCCACCCGCTCCGTCAGGAAGTCCCGATTTGACCCGATTCTTCCTCAGCCGGCCGATCTTCGCTGCGGTCTGCTCGCTCGTCATCTTGATTGCGGGCGCGATCGTCTTGCCGACCTTGCCGATCGCGCAGTATCCGCGCATCGCTCCGCCGGTCGTTACCGTCTCGGCGAACTACATCGGCGCGAGCGCGCAAGCGGTCGAGACGTCGGTGACGACCCCGCTCGAAGAGGCGATCAACGGCGTCGAGGGCTTGCGCTACATGAGCTCGACGAGCACCAACGACGGTACGAGTTCGATCACATGCACGTTCGACTTGTCGCGCGACCTCGACCGCGCAACCGCCGACGTCCAAAATGCGGTCCAGTCGGCGCAGGGGCAGTTGCCGGCCGAGGTCGTTCAGACCGGGGTCACCGTCGCCAAGAACTCCGGCACGTTCGTCATGGCGATCGCGATGACGTCGGACAACCCGGCGATCGACCAGATCCAGCTCAGCAACTATGCCGAGCTGAACATCAAAGATACGCTCAAGCGGATCCCCGGCGTCAGCGACGTTCACGTCTTCGGCGAGCGCAAATACGCGATGCGGATTTGGCTCGACCCGCGCAAGCTTGCGAACCACGGATTGGCGGCAACCGACGTCGTCACCGCGCTCCAGCAGCAAAACGTCCAGGTCGCCGCCGGTGCGATCGGCTCGCCGCCGACGCCGGTCCACCAGCCGTATCAGATCAGCGTCCATGCGGAAGGCCGGCTCGCGACCCCGCAACAGTTCGGGAACATGGTCCTCAAGGCGAATCCCGACGGCGGGCTCGTGCGGGTTCGCGACGTCGGCCGAGTCGAGCTCGGGGCCGAAAATTACGCATCGTACCTGAAATACAACGGCAAGACGGCGACGGGCCTCGGCGTTCTGCAGCTTCCGGCTGCCAATGCGCTGACCGTCGCCAACGACGTCAAAGCCGAGATGGCGAAGCTCGCCACGAAGTTTCCGGCCGGCGTTCATTACGAAGTCGCGTTCGATTCGACGACCTTCGTCTACGAGTCGATCAAAGAAGTCGTCATCACCCTGTTCATCGCGATCCTGCTCGTCATCTTGGTCATCTTTCTCTTCCTTCAGGATTGGCGGACGACGCTGATCCCGGCGATCACGATTCCGGTCTCGCTGATCGGCACGTTTGCCGTGATGAAGGCGTTCGGATTCACGATCAACACGATCACTCTGTTCGGGTTGACGTTGGCAACCGGGCTCGTGGTCGACGATGCGATCGTCGTCATAGAAAACATCGCGCGCTTCATCCAAGAGAAGAAGATGGAATCCATCGAGGGCGCGGCGCAAGCGATGGACGAGATCCGCAGCGCGGTCGTGGCGTCGTCGCTGGTCCTGCTGGCGATCTTCGTTCCGGTCGCGTTCTTCCCGGGAACGACCGGCCAGCTATACCGCCAGTTCGCGCTGACGATTGCGGCCGCGATCAGCATCTCGCTGTTCAACGCGCTGACGTTGACGCCGACGCTGTCGGCGTTGCTGCTCGGCCGCGAAGAGATCGAACACGGCGGCTTTTTCCGCCAGGTCAACCGCGCGATCGCGGCGTCACGCAAGTACTATCACGGCGGCATGGTACACGCGCTGCGCGCGCGCTGGCTGGTGGCCGCGGTGTTCGTGGCCGGGCTAGTAGCGACCGGCGTCCTCTACCGGGCGACGCCGACGGCGTTCATTCCGAGCGAAGACCAAGGCTACTTCATCGTCACCGTTCAGGCGCCCGAGGGAACCTCGCTCAACTACGAAACGAAGGTCGCTGGCGAAGCTGAAGCGATCATCGCCAAGCAGCCCGAGGTCGTCGGCGTCTTCAACGTCGGCGGATTCAGTTTCTCGGGCGCGGCGCCGAATCTCGGGTTGTTCTTCGTGCGGCTCAAACCGTGGAGCGAACGGCCGGGCTACGACCACTCGATCAATGCGATCCTTGGCCGAATCGGCGGCCCGCTCTACCGGCTTCCCGGCGTCCAGGTGTTCGCCTTCAATCCGCCGGCGATTCAAGGCATCGGACGGTTCGGCGGCTTTCAGTTCGAACTCGAAGACCGGGCCAACATCGGCATCCCCGCGCTCGTCGACGTCGCGCGAAAATACGAGGCGCTCGGCAACCGTGACCCAGCGCTGAGCAGCGTCTTCACGACGTTCCGCAACGACTCGCCGCAGTTGCAAGTCGACGTCAACCGCGACAAAGCCGCGTCGCTCGGCGTGCCGCTGACGAACATCTTTTCGACGATGCAGGTCTACTTGGGCTCGGAGTTCGTCAATAATTTCGACTACCTGAACCGGTCGTACCGCGTCTACGTCCAGGCCGACACGCCGTACCGCAACCGGATCAACGACCTGCAACAGATCTACGTGCGCTCGACCAGCGGGGCGATCATGCCGATCGACTCGTTCATCTCCGTGCACGAGGTCAAGACGGCGCCGATCATCACCCACTACAACTTGTTCCGCTCGATCGAGATCAGCGGGCAGACGCCGGCGGGCTACGGCTCGGGCCAGTCGATCGCGGCGATGGAGGCGTTAGCCAAGAAAGTCGATCCGCCCGGCGTCGACTACGAGTGGACGGGCATCTCGCTCGAAGAGATCCAATCCGGCGGTCAATCGGCGCTGATCTTCCTGTTGGGCATCGTCTTCGTCTTCCTCGTGCTCGCCGCGCAGTACGAGAGCTTCACCGATCCGCTGATCGTCCTGCTCGCGGTTCCGCTGGCAATCTTCGGGGCGCTCGCGGCGCTGGGCATCCGGCACATCGCCAGCGACGCCTACGCGCAGGTCGGTTTCCTCATGCTGATCGGCTTGGCGAGCAAGAGCGCAATTCTGATCGTCGAGTTCGCCAATCAGCTCCGGGCGAGCGGGCTGGACACGATCGCCGCGGCGCGCCAGGCCGCCGAGACGCGGTTCCGGCCGATCATCATGACATCGCTCGCGTTCGTGCTCGCCGTCGTGCCGCTGGTCTTCGCCACCGGCGCGGGCAGCGGGGCGCGCCATTCGATCGGAACCACGGTCTTCGGCGGCATGGTCGTCTCGACGATTTTGAATCTCTTTATCACCCCGGTGATCTACGTGCTCGTCGTCAGCCTCCGCGAGCGGATCCGGCCGCCGAAAGCGAACGGCGCTCCTAACGGCGTTGCAATTCCCGCCCAGGAGCGCGAGCCGGTCAACGTCTAGCGGGCCGCGCGCGCGGCCCCTGCGGGAGAGGCGAGCCCATGCGGTGAAAAGCGTTTTCGCTCGCCGTCTTAAGATGCCGGGCAGCACTTCCTTATTTGCTTACTGCTTCATTGTTCCGTCGAGGAGGACGTCGCGTGAGGATTCTCCGTCTGCCCGTATCGCTGGCCGTCATCGCCGCGATACTCTTATCCATTGGGTCGCCGCTGCGAACCCGCGCCGCCGATAACGGTCCGATCAAGATCGCCGTGATCACCGACATGTCGGGCGTTTACGCGGCGCTCGCCGGCCCCGGCGCCGTCGAAGCGACCAAGATGGCCGCCGAAGATTTCGGCGGCAAAGTTCTCGGTCGAACGATCGAAGTCGACACGATCGACCACCGCAACAACGGTCCCGAAGCCGCGGTCAAGGCGCGCGAAGCGTTTGACGGCGGCGCCGATCTGGCGCTCGACATGACCAACTCGGCCGTCGCCCTGGCGGTCGCCGCGGTCGCCAAAGAGAAACACAAGCTCGCGATCGCGACCGGTGCGGCGAGTTCCGCGCTGACCGGCTCGGCCTGCAACAAGTACTCGTACCACTATGCCTACGACACCTACTCGCTGGCCCATTCGACCGGCATCGCGGTCGCCAGCGAAAAAGATGCGAAGACCTGGTACGGGATCGTCCCGAACTATGCGTTCGGAACCCAGATGCTCGCCGACTTCACCTCGGCGATCGGAACGGAAGAC
>JBOHTW010000356.1:0-1929 GCA_050733835.1 Vulcanimicrobiaceae bacterium
GTTGGCCGGTTACGTTCAGCGCCTCCAGCAGTTCTGCCCGAACTATTCGGGACTGACGCCGGCCCAGACGCTGGCGCTGCTTTCGGTGACGACGCCGGTCAACATCGCGTCAGGGATCTTTTCGGGGTTCGAGCTCGCCGGCCGGGCCCGGCTCAATCCGAACTTCTTCCTCGACTACGGCTACGACGTGCAGTCGGCCGTCCTCAACGGCGTGCCCGACAGTTTCTTGAAGACCAATCCGACGATCGTCAACGGTTCGCAGATCCTCGGAATCCCGCTGAACAAGGCGACGCTGGGTTTCGCGTACAGCAGCCACCACGGGTTCGATGCGCGGTTCGACACCGCGTTCATCGGTGACAACAACGGCTACAATCGGCCGGCGTACACGTACACGAACGCGTCGGTCAGCCAACAGCTCGGCCGCCGCACGCTACTGAACCTCGGCGTCTTCAACCTGTTCAATCAGGCCAGCGACCAATACGGCCGCATTGGGCTCGGCCAGTTCCACCCGGAAAACCAGTTCGGCACCGACCGTAACGCATTCGATCAGGCGTCCGAACGGTTTGGCCTGCCGCCGACTCAGGTGCAGCTCTCGGTCACCCAGCAGATTTAACGCTGCGACCGGGGCTGTCCACATCGCCCACAAGCCGTCCCCATCGGCGGTGGATAACTCGGCCGTCCCCCGGCGCAGGGCTTTGCGGCCGCGCCCGCGCAAGAGGGCGGCGGAGGTTTGCCTTGCGGAAAATTGTTCTGTCGTTGACTGCGGCCGCGCTTGCCGTTGCCGTCGTTGGCTGTGCCAAGTCCGAGACGGCGTCGTCATCGGCCACCAGCGCCCCGGTGGCGGCTGCGTCGGGTGGGAAGACCATCGGTGTCTCGATCCAGAACCGCGAGGCGCAGTTCTACCAGGAGATGGAAGCCGGCATGCGCGCGGAGGCGCAAAAGTACGGCTATTCGCTCGTCGTGGTCGACGCCAACCGTGACAACACGCGCCAGCAGTCGCAAGTCGAAGACTTCATTACCCAAAAAGTTGCGGCGATCGTCCTGACGCCGTACGACTCGAAGGCGATCGGCAGCGCGATCGTCGAGGCGAACAAGGCCGGCATCCCGGTCTTCACCGCCGACATCGCCAATCAGTCCAATCAAGGGAAGGTCGTCGCCCACATCGCCTCCGACAACGTTCAGGGGGGCGCGCAGGCGGGCAAGCTCATGTGCGCGGGGCTGCCGAATCACGCGGGCGCGGTTGCGATCATCGACGAGCCCGAGGTGACGAGCGTCCAAGACCGCGTCAAGGGTTTCAAACAAGCGCTGGCAGCCGGCTGTCCCGGCGCGAAGATCGTCCAGGATGCCGACGGCGGCGGCGAGCGCGCGAAGGCCAGTTCGGTCGCCGAGGATTTGCTGCAATCCCACAAGGATCTCAAGGGCATCTTTGGGATCAACGACGACTCGGCGCTCGGCGCGGCGACCGCGGTTTCGGCCGCCGGGCTCAGTGGCAAGATCGCGATCGTCGGCTACGACGCAACGCCCGAGGCACGGACCGCGATCAAAGCCGGCAAGATGTACGGCGACGCGATCCAGCATCCCGACCAGATCGGATCACTGACGATCGACGCGATCCACGACTACTTCACGGGCAAGCCGCCGCCGGCGAAGATCGCCGTACCGGTCGGCACCTTTACGAAGGCGGATACCAAGTAGCGGACCGGTTGCCGGCCCCCCTGCTGGAGATGCGCGGGATTGCCAAGAGCTTTCCGGGCGTGCGCGCGCTCGATGGCGTTTCGTTCGAAGTCGCGGCCGGTGAAGTCCACGCGCTCGTCGGCGAGAACGGTGCGGGTAAGTCGACGCTGATGAAGATCCTGGCCGGCGCGCAGCCAGCCGACGCCGGCGAGATCCGCATCGACGGGGCGCCGGTCAAGATCGACGGCCCGCACG
>JBOHTW010000357.1:0-3930 GCA_050733835.1 Vulcanimicrobiaceae bacterium
GTTCTTCGCCGACCTCGTCCGCGACACGCGCCGGCTGCCCGCCGAAGTCGAAGAAGCGCTGTGGGAGCTGGTCGCGGCGGGCCTCGTTACCGCTGACGGCTTCGATGCGCTCCGCTCGCTGGC
Source organism: Vulcanimicrobiaceae bacterium (assembly GCA_050733835.1). Lineage (GTDB taxonomy): Bacteria > Vulcanimicrobiota > Vulcanimicrobiia > Vulcanimicrobiales > Vulcanimicrobiaceae > JBOHTW01. The sequence continues at coordinate 124 of JBOHTW010000357.1, forward strand.
CGACGCCAAACGCCGGCTTGGCGAGAAGTCGCGCGCGCGCCGCCCGCGCGCCTCGAGTGGCCGCTGGACCTTGCTCGCCGCCGACCGCGAGAAGCCGGACGTCGACGCGTTTGCGCGCCGCCTGCTGGCGCGCTACGGAGTGCTGTTTCGCGATCTCGTCGCCCGCGAAGACCTTGCGCCGCCGTGGCGCGAGGTGTTGCCGGTTCTGCGCCGGATGGAAGCACAAGGGGAGATTCGCGGCGGTCGATTCGTCGCCGCGTTCATCGGCGAACAGTTCGCATTGCCCGAAGCGCTCGACGCGCTGCGCGCGATTCGCCGGACCGGTGTAACGGATGAGCCGGTCGGCGTTGCGTCGATCGATCCGCTGCATCTGCCGGGCGTCGTCGCGCCGCGCGAGCCGAGCTTCCTCTCGCCGGCGCTGCAGCGCGCGCTCTAGAGTTCGCTCAAGCGTGACCGTTCCGGCCGAATCACCGCAACGGCTGACCGTCCAGTGCTGCGTCGTCGGCGGCGGCCCGGCCGGAATGATGCTCGGCTTCCTGCTTGCGCGCGCCGGTGTTGACGTCGTCGTCCTCGAGAAGCACGCCGACTTCTTCCGGGACTTTCGTGGCGATACGCTCCACCCGTCAACCCTCGAAATCATGTACGAACTCGGGCTCCTCGATGAGTTCTTGCGGCGTCCGCACCAAGAAGTTCGTGAGTTCGGCGGGCAGTTCGGCGCCTCGTTCGTGACCATCGCGAACTTCACGCATCTGCCGACGCGCTGCAAGTTCCTCGCGTTCATGCCGCAGTGGGATTTCCTGGACTTCATCGCCGAAAAAGCCCGGCGCTATCCGGGGTTCAAGTTGCGGATGTCGGCGGAAGTCTCCGAACTGCTGACCGAGGATGGGCGCGTCAGCGGCGTTCGCGCGACGACTCCAGGAGGCGAGATCGAAGTCCGCGCGCATTTGACGGTCGGCGCCGACGGCCGCAACTCGGTCGTGCGCGAACGCGCCGGCCTGGCCGTCATCGATCTCGGTGCGCCGATGGACGTTGTTTGGTTTCGGGTTTCGCGCAAGCCTGACGATCCCGGGCAATCGCTCGGCCGGGTCGACTTCGGCAAGATTTTAGTGATGCTCGACCGCCGCGACTACTGGCAGTGCGGCTTCGTGATCGGCAAAGGTTCGCTCGAGCGGTTGCAGGAGCGCGGTTTGGCGGCGTTTCGCGACGACGTTGCGGCGGTCGCGCCGTTTTTGCGCGGGCGGCTTGATGAGCTGCGCGACTGGAACGACGTAAAACTGCTGACGGTCAAAGTCGACCGATTGACGACGTGGTACCGGCCGGGGCTGATCTGCGTTGGCGATGCCGCCCACGCGATGTCGCCGATCGGGGGAGTCGGCATCAATCTCGCCGTTCAAGATGCCGTCGCCGCTGCCAACATCCTCGCGCAACCGGTTCGCCGGTCGACCGTCTCCACGGTTGAACTGCGCGCAGTTCAGCAGCGCCGCGAGTTCCCGACCCGCGTCACGCAACGAATCCAGGTCTTCGTTCAAAGTCAGATCATCGCGCGGTTGCTCGGCAAGCCGCGTCATTTGACTGCGCTGCCGTTTGTGCGGCTGCTGGAAATCGCGCCGGTCTTGCGCCGGCTTCCTGCGCTTTTTGTCGGCGTCGGAGTTCGGCCGGAGCACGTGCAGACGCCCGACGCTTACCGTCGCGAGGAATAGCATGCTGCGGGTCGCTACGCTCAATGCCAACGGGATTCGATCGTCGGCGCGTAAGGGCGTCGCCGATTGGTTGCGCCGCATCGCCCCCGACGTGATCGCGATTCAGGAGTTGAAGGCGCACGAACGCCAGGTGCCGCCGGAGATCCAGGGCCTCGGCGACTACCATGCCACCTACGTTGCTGCGCAGAAGAAGGGCTACAGCGGGGTCGCGCTGTTGAGCCGGCGCGCTCCCGACCGCATCGTCCGCGAACTCGGCATGCCCGATATGGACGCCGAGGGGCGATTCGTACGGTATGACTTTGGGCCGCTCAGCGTCGTCTCACTTTACATTCCGTCGGGCACGAGCGGCCTCGCGCGCCAGGCCGTCAAGTATAGCTTCATGGAACGGTTTTTGCCGCGGCTCGCGGCGATGCGCCGGGAGCGTCGGCGCTACATCGTCTGCGGCGACTTCAACATCGCACACCGCGAGATCGACGTTCACGATCCCAAGAACTGCAGCCGGCTGACCGGATTTCTTCCGGCCGAGCGCAAGTGGTTGGACACGATCGTCGACGACGTTGGTTGGTGTGACGCGTTCCGGCGCTTCGATCGGCGGGCGCAGCAGTACACGTGGTGGTCGAGCCGGGTCAATGCATTCGAGCGCAACTTGGGCTGGCGGCTCGACTACCAGCTCGTGTCGCCTGCGCTCGGCACGACGATCGCGCGCGCCGAGATCTTCCGCGACGAACGCTTCTCCGATCACGCGCCGCTGATCGTCGACTACGACGTCTAGCAGGCTGCGGAAAAGCGCATGGGTGCGCCTGAATTGGAAATCAGAGCCATCGCTTCAATCGTGCAGTGCTGCTACGCAGAACAAGTTCGGTAGGAAGCGTTTCCAGTCGCAAGTCGACGGTGCGCGGCGAGAGCGCAAGTTCAAATGCTCGCATGCCAAGTGCTTCCATTGGAACGCGAACGGTTGAAAGAGCGGGCTGCACATCCCGCAAGGTTGGGATATCATCGAATCCAGTAACGGATACGTCTTCCGGCACGCGGACTCCACGGTCCCTCAAAACAGCAAGGGCTCCAACAGCCATTGAATCGCTGAAGGCGCAGACCGCTGTCACGTCCGGGAAGCGCGCTAACAGCTCAATCGTTCCCTGCACGCCGCCTTCGCGAGTGAAGTCACAAGCGATCACGCGGTCGTCGCTCAGTCCGATCTGCCGCTCGTGCAATGCCGAACGGAGTCCGGCCAGTCGATCTTGGCTCGTCGTGGATGACAAAGGCCCGGCGAGGACCCCGAGGGCTCGGTGCCCCAAGCTGGCGATTGCCTGACCGAGCGCTCGTGCGCCCCCAACATTGTCTGGCATGACCGCATCCGCGGGGATTAGGTGCCGCCCGATAAGGGCAGCACGGCCACCCGTCGCTTCAAACGCCTCAATCTCGGTGGCGAGGTTTTGTGCCAGCTTGCGGTCATCCCATCCGGTTCCCGTCAAGAGCATCACCTGCACGCGTTGCGAGCGTAAAAGCCGCACGTACGCAAGGTCGCGTTCCGGCTCGTGATACGTATTGCAGATCGTTGCGAGCATCCCACGGGCCGCCGCCATTTTCAACGCGCCGCGACAAATTTCGGAGAAGTATGGTTCACTAACGTCGTGGACGATCACCCCGACCGACGAGGTGTTGGCGCGCACGAGCGCTTGCGCGTGCGCGTTCGGAACGTAATGCAAGGCTTCTGCCGCCGCGAGTACGCGTTTTCTTAAGTTTGGCGATACGTCGTGGTTGCCGCCGTTTAGCACGCGGGACGCCGTCGCTACGGAAACCCCCGCGCTGCGTGCGACTTCACCCAAGGTTGCCACTGATCGGACATATACGCCCTTGCTGCCCAGTCGCTCCTGCAAACGTTTTCCTACAAAATGCTTGACCCGCTTATGCAAGCGTAGTATTATGCCAGCAAACGTTTGCCATTCGCTGGGACTTCGTCTTGGCTTAGGAAGGCGCCGCCATACTGAACTCCGATGCTCCGTATGATATGGTGATTGTCAACGGCACCGTCCACGCGCCGGGCGCCGACTACGTCGCGGATATCGGCATTTCCAACGAGCGCATCGCCGCCATCGCAACATCGGGG
>JBOHTW010000358.1:0-1695 GCA_050733835.1 Vulcanimicrobiaceae bacterium
GTACGAGATCGTAGTCGCCGCTCGTGGCAAACTCGAAAGCGCTTCGCCCGTCGCTCACGCTGTCGACCCGAAAGCCTTCTTCTTCGAGACCGCGCTTCACGAACGAGGCGATCCGCGTCTCGTCTTCGGCAATCAACACCCGCTGCATTGCTACGGCAATTAATCGTAGCCTTGCGCGAATCCTTGGCGCGGCTTAGTCGGCTGGTTCGGAATTCGGCGCGGGTTCGTCGGCGACCGGTAGAAGCCGCATCATCAGCACGACGCTGCCGGCCTGGTCGTCCGGCAGCGCTTGAAACGAAAACTCACGGTATGAGAGCACGTAGCTTCTCCGGTTCTACGACGACGATGTGGCTGGAGCGCATGTCGATCAGGTGCTCGTCCCAGAAGCGGTTCAGCGCGCGGTTCACGCTCTCGCGCGTCGAGCCGACCATGTTGGCCATCTCGAGGTTGGTCAGCTTCAAACCGATCTTGGTTCCGCCGGTGACCGGTTGGCCGAAGCCTTGCATCAGCCGCAGGAGCAGGGTCGCCACGCGGCTGGGAACGTCGTGAAGCGTGGCCGCCGTGATCAGTTCGTTAGCGTCGCGCAGGCGCCGCGAGAGCGCGACGATCAGCGACCGTCCGATCTCGGGACTCGCCCCGATCAAAGCAACGATATCCGGCCGTTCGATCGACGCGATCCGCGAGAACTCGACGGTGCGGACGGTCGCCGATCGAGCGGCCTCGTCGAACAGGCTCATCTCGCCGAAGAACTCGCGGTGTTTGAGGATCGAGAGGATCGTTTCGCGACCGTCGCCGTTCGTACGGACGACCGCCACCGAGCCCGCGAGGATCACGTGCAGTGAGCCACCGCGGTCGCCTTCGCGGACGACGACGCTGCCCTTGGGATAGGCGCGAACGGTATAGCGCGCCGCAAGCTCGACGAGTTGATCGTCGTCGAACTCGGTGAAGATCGGGACACTTCGAAGAACACTCGAATCCATGAGTTCCAAGAGAGATCGTGGCTCCGCCCGGCCGGGTCGCATCCGGCCCTATATTCCAGGTATCGGTCGCTGCCGTGCAGTTCGCTAGCGGCAACCGGAGTGATGCCGGCGTCCGCCGCGAAGCCTCGGGAGGCCCACAGCCTCGATCGCTGGTGCCGCGGCCGGGGCTTGACCCATCGATTTTGCGGTGCTAGCATCTCATCGGTGATAATGACAGTCACTATCACTTCAGTGACGCGACAGCTTCGCGGTCGACCAGCACTCGGGCGGCCGCAGAGCGTCGTTTCCTCGTTGCGGAGGGTCCGATGACCGAGAAAAACGGTAAACCTACTCCCGAAGTGCTCACCAACGACTTCGGCGCGCCGATCGCCGACAATCAGAATTCGCTGTCGGCCGGTAACCCCGGCCCGCTTCTGCTCGCAGACGTCCATCTGCTCGAAAAGAATGCCCACTTCAATCGCGAGCGCGTGCCCGAGCGCGTCGTCCATGCCAAAGGCGCCGGCGCGTTCGGCTACTTCGAAGTCACCGACGACGTAAGCGCATATACGAAGGCGGCGTTCTTGAACACGGTCGGAAAGCGGACCGAATCGCTCGCGCGCTTTTCGACGGTTGCCGGTGAGAAAGGCTCGGCCGACGCCGACCGCGACCCCCGTGGCTTCGCCGTTAAGTTTTATACCGATGACGGCAACTACGACCTCGTCGGCAACAACACGCC
>JBOHTW010000359.1:0-2155 GCA_050733835.1 Vulcanimicrobiaceae bacterium
TATCGGCGCCGGCGCCGACTGCGTTGCCTTGCGCGCATGCGATGGTGAGAAACGGAGCGTGATAGAGGCGCTGCAGCAGCGACTCGATTCGCAGAAAGCGAAGAATGATCTCGCCTTCACTGAGCGACGCGATGTCCGAGAGATCGAATCCGCCGCAAAAATTGTTGCCGTCGCCGGCGATGACGAGCGCGCGCGAGCCAGCGACCGGCGAGTCTCGACTGCGGTCGAGCACGCCCAAAAGCGCGTCGACCATTGAGCCGTCGAGCGCATTTGCGCTTCGTAATCGACTAAGCGTCACTCGAACGACTGCATCGCTCCGGTCGACCACGATTGGCGGGGCGTGGTCAGTGTTCGGTTTCTCGGACATGGCGAAGCGTTTCATACGGAGCGATGCAAAGTCCCCGACACAAGATGGACGTATCGGCATCCAGCAGTTAGGTGCGGATTCCTCTTGCGACGGCCGCGCGATGAGGTGTTATACTCATTTTACGAGGCTTATTCTCATATAATGGGACTTTACAATTTGTCTTGGAGGTTCGACGCATGTTTCTCCACCGACTAGCTTCGATCGCGTCGTTAAGCGCGTTCGCGATGGCGCTGACTGCGCAAAGCTCGCTTGGTCAAACTTCAGTTGGAACTGCTCCGGGAGCGGAGGTCACCGGCGACACGATCGTCCTCGGCCAGACCGCCGCGCAATCGGGGCCCAATGCGCCGACGGGCGAAGCGAAGTGGGGACTGCAGGCGTACCTCGATTACACCAACGCCCACGGCGGCGTCGCGGGCAAGAAACTCCGGCTCATCAGCTACGACGACGGCTATCAACCCGCACAAACGACGGCGTTAGTCAAGAAGTTGGTCTACGAGGACCACGTCTTTGCCATCGTCGGCAGCGTCGGCTCGCCGACGACCGCCTCGGTGTATGAGTCACTCAACGAAAGCGGCGTTCCGCTCGTTGGCATGGCGTCTGGCAGTCCGATCTTCTACCAGCCGACCCGCAAGTTCGTGTTCCCGTCATGGCCTCTCTACAGTACCGACGGGAAAACGATGGGCGCGTTCGTGAAGCGACACTTCCCGAACGATTCAGTGGGCATCATTTACCAGGACGACGCGTTCGGCAAGCCCATTCGCGATGGTATTCTCAGCGAGCTGGGGGCCCCCGCCGCCATGATGATCCCATACGTTCCGTCGCAAGTCGATTTCAGCAGCGACGTGATCAAGCTCAAGTCGGCCAACGTCAAGGTCGTCATTCTGGCTACGATCGCAACACCGGGGGCGCAGATCCTCAATCAGATGGCGAACCTCAACTATCATCCCGCTCGCGTTCTCACCGCTTCAGCCTGCGGCTATACCGGCATCTTCAAGTCGATCGCGTCGCTCGATGGTACGTATTGCAGCGCGTTCCTCCCGGCACCTGGCAGCAGCGACCCGCGCTGGGTCGCGTTCAGTAAGGGCATGGAGCAATATGCGCCCGGCCATGCCGCCGACGTCTATGCCGCATGGGGCTGGCTTGCCGGCGAAGTTGCTGTTGCCGGCCTGCGCGGCATCAGTGGACCGATCACGCGCGACAAATTCGTGGCGCAGCTCGACAAGCTCAAGAATTTCGAAACAATCGGCGGGCGCCTGACGTATTCGGCCGAGGCGCACGACGGCATCTGCTGTCAGATCATATGGCAAGCAAAGGGTGACCACTGGACGGTGCTGCCCGATAAACCGTTCGACGGGCTCACGGCGAAGTAATCGTCGGCCAACACTGATGGATTTTGGATTCATCCTGCAGATTGTCGTGGCCGGTCTTGCTCAAGGAAGCTTGTATGCGCTAGCCGCACTTGGCTTGGTCGTCATCTACAACGCCAGCTATGTCGTGAACTTTGCGCAAGGTGCGATGGGCATGGCCGCGACGTACGTCGCCTGGGTTGTCCTGAACAACCTGCACCTTCCGTATGCGCTCGCGTTCGTAGGCGCGCTCGGCTTTGCGTTCGTGCTCGGCGTGGTCGTCCAGGCGCTTTTCTTGCACCGGCTGATCGAAGCGTCGGCGATGACGCAAGTAGTCGTCACCCTTGGTTTGTTCATGTTTCTCGAAGGCATCGTTGGCCTTGTGTTCGGCTACAACCCGCTCTCGCTGGTTCCGTCGTTGACGATTGCGCCGCTGGTGCTC
>JBOHTW010000360.1:0-5165 GCA_050733835.1 Vulcanimicrobiaceae bacterium
TGCATAACCTCCGTCGCTCGCTGCGGAGCGCCTTGCTTCATCTATCGGCGCGGGGTTCGGCTTTTCCCGGACATCCGGGTCGGTGTTCGATCGCGTTTACCGATGTTGCGGGCGGCGTTCGTACCCGACAATGCGCGGGTTCGGCGACCGGGGTGATCTGGGGGCCATCCAACCGAGCTGAACGCGCTCCTGGGAGCTTGTTTGGGTCCGTTTTTCGCGCGATTTCGGCGGTCAAGGCGCGAGCGTTCTTCGCGACTGGTCACGGCGGTCGCAGGCCTTAGCTCCAAGCGGCGCGGTCGTTTCCTGAACGGTTCGTGGCACGCCCCGAACATCCGCGCGACACCTTGCGGATATGGCACGCTCATCTCGGTGTGACAGACTCGGTCCGTGTGCACCATCGACGCGCCGCCGGCGCTTCTGGTCGGCGAGCCGGCGGCGCCCGATGCCGCCGCGATCGCCAAGACCTTGGCTCGCTTCGGCGAGCCCGCGTTGGACTTCGCACGGGCCGCCGGCATCCGCATTCTGCCGCTCGCCCGGGGACAGCGCTATCGCGACGCATCGAACGCGTTACGGCGCCTCGGTGTCGACGTCGACGCGTGGCCCGTTCCGCCGGCCGGCCTGTTCGTGGTCGAAGAACGGACGGTCTACCTGCGGTCCGCGACGCCGATGACGGTCGCGCACGAATTCGGTCACGCGTTGGATTGTGCGCTCGGCGGCGGGGTCTACCGGTCGTCGCACGACGCGCAGATCCGAGCCGCGTTCGCGGCCGCGCGCGAGCATGTCACGCCGTATGCGGCGACCGGCATCGACGAGTACTTTGCGGAATCGATCCGCGCCTACGTCGAGGTGAACGACGCGCTCTCGCCGTGGCCGAAAGCCACCCGCGCCCGGCTCGCGCGGATCGATCCGTTGATGAGCGCGATCGTCACCGCCGTCTTTGCCGCCGACTTGACGGCATGAGGCTCGCCGGCGCTAGCGGCTGACCAAGCGCGTCGGCTCGTACAGCTTGGGGAACCGGTCGCGCAGTTGCGCCAGCTTCGGAATGTCGTTTTCGACAACATACGGATCGCTGGGATGCAGCTTGACGAAGTTCTGATGATACGACTCAGCCGGATAGAACGCGTGCAGCGGCGCGAGCTGCGTCACGATCGGGGCGGGGAACGTTTTCGCAGAACCCAGCTGGTGCATGACCTGCTCGGCCTCGCGGCGCTGTGCATCGCTCGTGTAGAAGATCTCCGACCGGTACTGCGTCCCGCTGTCGGGGCCTTGACGGTCGAGCTCGGTCGGATCGTGCGCGACCAAAAAATAGGCTTTGAGGAGTTTGTCGAACGAGATTTGCTTGGGATCGAACGTGATCTCGACGGACTCCGCATGACCGGTCAAGCCCGTGCTGACGATCGCATAATGCGCCGTCTGTGCGCTACCGCCCGCGTAGCCCGCGACGACATCGGTCACGCCCTTGAGCGATGCGAAGACCGCCTGCATTCCCCAAAAGCAACCGCCGGCGAGGACGACCCGTTCGCTGCCCGCGGGCGCCGCGGCAACTTGCGCGCGCGCCTGGGTCGCGTTCACGCCGAACAGCACCAGTTGTGCCAGCACGAGCGCGGTGACGACCGACCGGGCGGAATCGAACAGGCGCTTCCTCATATCGTTCCCTTCGAAGTCATGGGCTAGTAGTCGGCTCGGCGATGCGAGTCCTCGGCATCGTATCACAGCTATCCGCGGTCGCCGGCAAGCCGGCTTACAAAATCAGCCGATCGAGCCGGCGGCGGTTTGCGACCGAGCCGTCGCCGGCCTCCGAATATCGCTGATCGACCACAGCAAGCCGATCGCGAGGTAGTTGGCGACCAGCGAGCTACCGCCGTACGAAAAGAACGGCAGCGTGATGCCGGTGAGCGGAAACAGCCCCAGCACCCCACCGACGATGATGATGACCTGAAAACCGAGCGTTGCGCCGAGACCCGTCGCAACCAACTTGGTGTACAGATCCGACCGCGCTTGCGCGATCGCGAGCGCCCGCGCGACGATCGTGAAGTAGACGATCAGCAATACCAGCGCGCCGACGAACCCGAACTCCTCGCTGAACGCGGCATGGACGTAATCGGTCGCAACGTCGGGGATGAAGTTCGGGTGACCGAGGCCATAGCCGGTCCCGAAAAAGCCGCCGGCGGCGATCGCGAACGTTCCCTGGAGCGCCTGATAGCCGTGACCGAGAGGATCGGCCGACGGGTTCTGCCAGACCGCGATCCGCGTTGCGATGTACGGATAGTGGTGCGCCGCCCACAGGACCGCGAGGCCGAGCACCCCGGCCGCACCGACGACCAGATCGGTGCGCCGGGTCGCGACGTAGAGCATGCTCGCGAAAATTGCGAACAGCAGGATCGCCATCCCGAGATCGTGTTCGAAGACAAGGATCAACAGCGAGCTTCCCCAGCCGATGATCAGCGGACCGAGATATTTTGCATTCGCGCGCAACGACCACGGCTTGGCCGCCGCGATGACGTCGGCCGTCTCCGCCAAGTAGGCGGCCATGAAAAACACGATGAACAACTTGATCAACTCGATCGGTTCGTAGTGCACCGAACCGATGCGGATCCACAGCCGCGCACCGTTCACTTCTTCACCGAACAACGCGAGCAGCAAGAACAGCACGAGCGATGCCAGGACCCACAGATACTTGTACGCCGCAACCCGCCGAATCCGGTCGAAGAACGGCGTCGCCGCGATCGTCAAGCCGAGCGAAACCGCCAGCCAGATCTCCTGGAGCCGGCCGAGCGGCAGCGACAACCGGGCGACGACGACGAGGCCGACGGCCGAGACCGCGATCGCCAGCGCCGGTAGCGCATCGTCGCGCCGGCCGGCGCGCGGCTGACGTAGGATCCAGCCGATCGCGAGCACCGCGAGCAGCAGGGTCAACCAGAGTGGGCCGAGCGCATGCGCCGGTGCCAACCGCAACGCCAGCGCAGCGACCGCGATCGCGCCGGCCATCGGCCAAAGCCGCTTAAAGATGGTGGAGCGCGAACCAGCTCGCCGCGGCGATCGAGCTGAGGAGCGCCGCGATCAACCAGACGCGCGCCATCAGCGCGGCGCCCCCGTGGGGATCGGCGGTCGGCATCTCGGGCGTCAGCAGATCGCGGCCGACGAGCACCGTCGCCGAGTCCGCGATTCCACGCACTTTGGTCATCAAGAGCAGCCGCGAGGCGACTTCGGCCGCCGAATCGCTCTCGGTCAACGCGCTTTCAATCTCGTCGACGAAGACGGCGCGGTGCACTCCGTCGGTGCACAGCAGCAATTGATCGCCGGGCAGCAACTCGACGTGCGCGATCGAAGCCTCTAACCGCGACTGCGTGCCGAGGCTCCGCCACAACAGTCCACGCAACGCCGGCTTTGCGGGCAACGAACTCTTGGAACTCGCAACGGCGTTGGTAAAGATCGCGTCGTCGGCGGTCAGTGCTTCGAGTCGCCCGAGCCGCAGCACATAGGCCCGTGAATCGCCGACGTGCCCGATGAAAACGTGGTGGCCGGCAACCAACGCGGCCGTTAGCGACACGCCGCCGGCAACGAAGTCGTCGGTGCTTCCGCTCGCACTGAACAGACGCTCGTTGGCTTGTTCGAGCGCGTGCAGCAAAAACGTGCGCACCGCGCTTGGCGAGTTGGCCTTTCCGACGAGCATCCCGAGGCGCTGGCGGCGGCGCAGATAGTCGCGAACCGAAGCGAGCGCGAGCGCGGCATTCGCGCTGTCGCGGCCGGGAGCGCCGAAGCCGTCGGCGACGCCGAGCAGCGAGATCCCGGCCGCCAGCGTTTCGCGCAAGTGTGCGTCGGTCGGTTCGTGGCGCGCGCCGGGTTCGGCGCCGACCGCTAGTTCCACGGCACCGTCCCAACCAAAACGACCCGGGTGTTCCCAACGTCGATGCGGTCGCCATCCACGAGCGGCGTCATCCGTGCGAGCGGTTTGCCGTTGACGATCGTTCCGTTCCGACTGTCGAGATCGCGGATGACGAGCGCTCCATCCATGCGGTCGATCCTCGCGTGCTGGCGGCTAACGTGGAGATCTCGGACCACGATCGTCGCACTCGGCTGGCGGCCGATGAGGATCGGGACCGACGCGCGCACCGTGCGCGTCTCCCCCTCTTCGTGAACCTCCAGTTCGAGCGCCTGCAGGCGCACGATCGGATCGTCGGCCGGCGGTCGGGTCCGCCGCAACACAGCGACCAGGACGACCAGCGCCGCCAGCGCCACCATCAGAACGAGGCTCCCCAAGCGCGGGTTAGCCGGCACGCACGACCAACTCCGTGTCGCCGATGCGCACCAAGTCGCCGGCCGCAAGTGCGCTCGCGTCGACGCGCACGCCATTGACGGTGACTCCATTGGTCGAGCCCAGATCGCGCACCCCGAGCGCGCCGTCCACGATCGCCAGCGCCGCATGCCGGCGCGAGACGCGCGGATCGAGCAGCACGAGATCGCAGCTCGCGTCGCGACCGACGGTCAGCTCAGCGGAGTCCGCGGAATCGAGTCGGACCTGCCCTTCGGCCGGGAGCCCCGATCGGATCGCGACGACCCAGCCGCGCGCCGGCGCAGTCTCGTCGGCGCGGCGAACGTCGATGCGCACGATTCCCGGCGCCAAGGTCCGATCGACTTCGACCGCGACCGTCGGCGGCGCGTCGAGCCGGCCGCGTTCGCGCGCGAGGTCGGCGAGCATCGCATTCCAGCGTTCTTCGAGGTAACCGCGTTCGTTCGCCAGCCGGGCCGCATCGCGCGCGCCGACGGCAACGACCAATTCGGCGACCGGCGCATCCGCGGGTAGCTGCTCGAAACTCGCGACCAGCTTGCGCGCGATCTGCACCGGCTCGAGCGGCGTTGGGAAGGCGCGCGCAAATGCGCCTTCGAGGATGCGCGCGCAGCCCGCCTCCAGCGCGTCCAGCGGATTCATTCCACGCGTGCCAGCAGCGCGATGAAGAATCCGTCGCGGCCGTCGATACCTGGTGCGACCAGCAAGGCACCATCGCGCCCGAACGCCGCATAGCGCGCCGGCGGCTCTATCCGTGCAAACGCCGGCGTCGCGGCGAGAAAATCGTCGACGACTTCGCGGCCCTCGCGCGGATCGGTCGAGCAGACGCTATAGACGAGCCGGCCGCCCGGCCGAACCCGCTGCGCGCCGGCGGCGA
>JBOHTW010000361.1:0-4498 GCA_050733835.1 Vulcanimicrobiaceae bacterium
GTTCCCGACGACGTGCGCGCCGTCGCGCGGGCGGTGTTGCGCCATCGCGTCGCGTTCGGCTATCGAATGGTCACCGAACGCGTCGACCCCGAAGCAATCCTCGCCGACCTCATCGCCGGAGTCCCCACACCGTAGATCTGGCGCACCGCGCTCGCGCTGCGGGCGGCGTGCAAGCCGGATGCTCCCGCTCGACGACGCACGCGTTTCGTCGAGCGTTGCGCCGTTCCACATGCTCCTGTGACGTCGAGAAAATACGACCAGAGGCCCCGGCTGGCGACAGACCCGTCGAAATGCTCAGCCTCTTCGGCCGCCAAGGATGCAACTACGCTGCGACGTCGCTTTCGGTCGGTTGATTGATCCAGACGGCTTGTGGGAGTTCTTGCAGCCTCGGTGCGCCCGCGATGAAGCGTTTGGGATTAGCCTTATAAGCCATGCTCATAACGGCGTGCCGGGCGTCGAGAACAGCGCTTGCGAGCCCGCGATGCTACTCTATGCCGACCCCGGTGCCAAAACGCTTGACATCTTCCGATATGCGTCGCGCGCGAACGAATAACCATCCCCGCCGAAGATAAGTTTCGCAAAGCCCTTAGCGGCGTCCAAAGTGCCTCTTATGCCGGTGCCAAATTTTCCCATATTGGAAAAATCGGTACCCACATTGGTGGCCTCGTCCCTGAAGTTAGGAGCCTGAAGGCGCGGCAGGGAGGAGTCACCCGACCGTAGCGGCTTGAAGGGTCCTAGGTCAACAGAGGACGAGCCCCGTCCCGTAGCGGTAAAGTCGACACCCTTACCTGGGACGTTTCGCCATTGCATTGCAAGTGGGGGCACGCCCTGTGGAAGCGCGGGCTGGCCCTTCTCCCCAGGCTTCACGCCAGCGAACGCGCTCATGTCGACGGTCTGACCGTCTGTACTACGCCTCACGCTTAAGGTATTGTTTTTTACGCGGAGCGCGCGAGAGTCATTGGGGTTCAGCTCGCTGCCCGAGACATGCACCGTCGGCGGCGGTTTGTTCCAATCGGCCACTGTCTTGTCGGAGTTCCCGGCATCGAAGCTCAAAATTGATGCACCGGCCCGCTTGGGACTTTGATCGAGAGTAAATCTATAAAGCGAATCTCCGTTCGAGGATGCGGTGACGTCAAGTCGATCGCCCCCGGGTAATGGGAACGATTTTCTATAGCTGCCTCGCGGCAACGACACGGTCTGTGACTGCTTCTGCTCTACGGATACTGCCGCCGGGCCATACAGGTTGGTGAGCGTCGTTACTGTTTTGGGGACGCGCGGGTCGGCCAGACCGGGTCTGTGCAGGTTGAAGTCGGACTCGCTCGGCGGCCCAACCACCTTGCCGCTGATGGTCCCCTGCGGATTGCCCGGCGTCTTCGGCGGATTGGGCGGCGGCGGGGGCCATGGATCGAGCCTTTGGGGAGTAGGCTGCGTCGCATGGAAGTCAGACAGCGCACGAACGTCCGGCCTGGTCGAAAGCAACGTCGTCCGGTCCGGCTTTATCTGCGGGATCGCCGCCGTACCCTGAGCCTCCCTCCGGTTACTCTTGAGCTTCGGAGCATGGACCGCCGGAGGAGCCGAATGGAAAGGGGCCTGGGTCGGGGCATGGACCGCAGTGCTGCTCAAGATCGTCCTCCATTTTAACCGCCGACAAAGAGGCTCACCTTCCCTAATCACGTAGCCGCGGACTTTTTTCAAGTGGCAGACTCTCAGCGTGCTTTGGTTGAGCGAGTTCGTTGAAAGGTGGCGCAGGACGAGCCTTGGCTGACTGGCACCAAGTGACCCTCAGGTGACGTTTGGCGTTGCCAAGTGTTCGCGCAGGAACCGCATGAGCAGATTCGCCGCCGGATTCGGTTTGCGAGTGGCCGACCATGCCAGCGAAACCGTCCGGCTCATTTTTGGCTTTGCAAGTGGGATCGTAACGATCGGCGCCCCGGCCATGTCAGCCACGTAACGAGGGAACAGTGCAATTCCCATTCGCTCGGAAATCAGCGCTCTGATAGTCACAAAGTCCCCGCTTTCGTAAACGCACCGAGGCGTCCACCCCTGCTTTCGGGTGGATTGTTCGAGTAACTCGACGAGCCCGGAGCCATGTTTGCTAAGCACGAAAACTTCATCTCGAAGTTCCTCAAGGCGGACCGAGCGTCTTTTTGCGAGGCGATGATCGGGCGACGCCGCTATCGCGAGTTCCTCAACGAAGAGCGGTTCGGTGGAAATGTCATGGCGCGGCTGCTGGTCGCTGATGTGAACGAGCGCCACATCAATCGTCCCTTGGTGAATCGCTTTCAAATGCGCCTCGGTCATATCGTTGCGAAGTGCAACCTCGATCCGCGGGTAGCGTCGAAAAAATTGCGCCAGAACTCTCGGTAGCTTTAGCTGCGCAACTGATTGGAGAGTTCCCAGGACGACTCGGCCGCGCACTTCACCAATAAATTCTTGGATTTCGCCGTGTGCGCTCGCGACGTCGGCGAGAATTCGCTCGGCACTTCGCAAGAACGCAACGCCCGCGTCCGTCAGCTCGACGCGGCGGCTCGATCGGTCGAAAAGCTTGACCTTGAGTTCTGTTTCAAGCTGTGAAATTTGATGCGAAAGCGACGGTTGGGCGATATTGAGCTCCTCCGCCGCTCGGGTGAAGTGTCGCAGGCGCGCGACGGTGACAAAATAACGAAGATGACGGAGTTCCATAGACATCACCTATCGCAGGTAGACTAGCCATCCACTTGCGACGTTACTAGGGCTATGGCATGCTAATTCGGCAAAATCACTCACCAAAGGGCCGCATGGCAGCCGCTCGAGTTGCGCCGGATTTGCGACCCGTTGACTCTCGCCCAGCCGACGGGCCAAGAGCGGTCGCTCGCCGGTGTATACCAAGAAGGCAACTGTGGCGCCACCTTCGAGTCTGTCGGTCGAGTTGAGCAATTGGGCCTGCACGTTCAGCGATCCACTGCCCGGGATTGCGATCGAGCGAGGCCGCGCCGCCTTCATCGACACCGTTGCGTGCATGCTCGCAGGCGCGCGAGATGCCGCCGCGCAGTGCACCATGGCGGCGATAAATGGCGCAACTTCGGGGGATTGTTCGGTTGTCGGCTCAGAGGATACGTTCAGTGCTCCCTGGGCGGCGCTCGCGAACGGGGTGGCGGCGCACGCTCTCGATTTCGATGACAATTTCTTCCCGGCAATTAGCCACGCAAGCGCCGTCCTCGTGCCGGCGCTGTTTGCATTGGGAGAAGAAGTCGGAGCGACCCTTTCCGAGGTGCTGCGAGCGTACGTGGTCGGCCTTGAGATTCAGGCGACGCTTGGGGAGATCGCCAATCCGGTACACTACGAGCTCGGCTGGCATGCGACGTCGACGCTCGGCACAATCGGAGCTGCCGTTGCTTGCGCGAACCTCCTTCGACTCGATCCCGAGCGCACCGCCAACGCTCTGAGCATCGGCGTAAGCCTCGCGGGGGGCAGTAAACGCCAATTCGGTTCAATGACCAAACCCGTGCACGCCGGTTTTGCGGCGATGAACGCGGTTCTCGCAGCGCGACTCGCAGCGGCCGCGTTGTCAGCGCAGTCCGACCCACTGGAGGGAAAGTGGGGTTTCTTCGATCTGTACGCCGGCAAAACTGATTGGCGAAACGGCGGCTGGCCGCCGCCCGGGCCGCGCGCCCTGGCAATCGAGAAGTACGGACTCGTCGCCAAGCTTTACCCCTCGTGTATGTCAAGCCATCTGGGGATCGATGGCCTGCTCGCGCTACAGAAGCAGCGTCCCTTTCGGGCGGACGAGGTTGGCCGAATCCTTATCGCGATGCCGCCGTTCATGCTCGAAAACTTGCGATTTAGCCGGCCGCGAAACGAGTTGGAGGCGAGGTTCAGCATGCAGTACTGCGGGGCCGTGGCCATCGTTCATGGCTGCCCCAAGCTGACCCATTTTGTCGATGCGGCTCTCGCTGATGACGCCGTCATGGCATTGCTCGATCGGGTCGAAGTCGTGCCCCGCGTCAGCGCCCCAAGCAGCCAGGCTCTGCCATGGGGTGGGGATTGTTCCGTCGACATTTTTTTCAAAAGCGGCGAGCACCTCAATGCGGTCGTTTGCTTCCCGAAGGGCTGCTTAGAGAACCCCATCTCGTCCGTCGAGTTGGGAGCTAAGTTTGTTGATTGCGCTAGTTCAAGTCTTTCGCGCGATCGAGCGCGGGCTTTGTTTAACCACCTGCAGGTTTTGGATCTAGCATTCCCGGTCGGCGAGATGGCGCGCCACTTACGAAAATCCGCAAAGCCGCAAAAATGGAAATTTTACCATGACACTGGGTAAGCAGCGATTTGTCCCTACCGGACGTTTGTTTAAGTTGTCTCGCGTCTCGCTCAAAGGTACGCTTCGAGCATTGCGGGGTGGGCCTACAAACCGATTTCGCGGCTAGGCGTAGCTTGGAGTGATGCGGATTCTTGAGCAAATCATCGGAGGTTCCGGCGTTTCATAGATTCCATCTATTGCAAGCATGCAAACAATCAGCTTGAT
>JBOHTW010000362.1:0-2310 GCA_050733835.1 Vulcanimicrobiaceae bacterium
TCACCCGCGGCAGCTTGGCATCGGTCGAGCGCGACCGCAACGGCAGCCTTTTGACGCCCCGCCTGCTCGAAATGCGCGCCAGCGTCACCGTCGACGACCACGTCGCCCGCTGGGCCGACCTAAACTAACCGAGCGCATCTCGCCGATGAGCGGGCAATTTGCCCTAAGAAAACACGCCTTCTCGCAACTGCCCGAGAACACGTTCGACCACCCACGAACCGGCGTCGGTGTCGAGCAATTCGAGTGGCTGGACGCCCCGAAGCGAACGGTTTGGGCGCTGCAACCAGCGCGCCGCGCGAGCGCGGTCGCCGATGATCTCGACTGTCAGCGTGACGATCCGCGCGATTCGCGCGACGCGATCCGACTGACCCGGAGTCAAAAGACCGTCTCGACGGCGCTGGACGGTGCGCTCGGAAACGCCCGCCACGGCGAAGATCGCCTCGGGCGCAAGTTCCGCCGTCCGCGCAAGCTCGAACACAAGCTCCGTGCGAATACCGCGACGGACCTCACCGAGGAGCTGAAATGGATCGCAGACGCTTGAGAAAGTCGACGCATTACCTTGAATTCGGTTGGTCTTGATTTTCATCCGTCATCCCTCGCGACGGCCTGCGAACCGAGCGCGATTTTGTGGGCGACGGCGGCGCCGCCGAAGCCGTTGTCGATGTTGACGACGGCGACGCCGGGAGCGCAGGCATTTAGCATTGCGAGCAGCGCGGCGATTCCACCGAACGCCGCACCGTAGCCGACGCTGGTCGGAACCGCGACGACCGGCGCGCGCACGAGGCCGGCGACCACGCTCGGCAGCGCGCCCTCCATTCCCGCAACGACGATGAGCGCGGCGCACCGGTCGAGATCGGCGCGAATGTCGAGCAGCCGGTGAATGCCGGCGACGCCGACGTCGTACCGCTCGACGACGGTGTGCCCGAACGCATCGAGGGTCGCTGCCGCCTCGCGCGCGACCGCCAGGTCCGAGGTTCCCGCGCAAAGCACGCCGATCGTCGCGCCGGTCGGCGCAAGCCGGCCGCAGCGCAGGATGCGGGCCGTTTCGTCGTAGTGCGCGGCCGGCAGCGCGGCCGCCAGCGCCGCGCCGTCGCCGGGTTCGATCCGGGTCGCCAGCGCGAACGCTTGCCGCTCGTAGAGCGCGCGCGCGATCCGTTCGATCTGCGCGCGCGATTTGCCGCCGCCGAGGATCACCTCCGGCAACCCGGTCCGTTCCAACCGGGCATAGTCGATGCGAACTTCAGGATCGTTCATCGGATCAATAGATCGCGGCAAATTCGCGGTGCTCGGCGTGCATGCGCTCCAACAATGTCATCCAGGCGATGTTGTAGTGGCGTGGGTGCGCGAACTCGCCGTACGTCTCCAGCGGCAACCGCTTGAGCATGGTGTCGATCGATTCGAGCACGGTCACCGCCGGCGTGAACCCGAGCCGCTGCGTCAGCTTCAGGTTTGCGGCGCGATAATCGCGCACCAGGGGCGGCAACGGCGCGTCGACCAACTCCACCGGCTTCCCGAGCAACAACAACGAACCGGCGACCAGCATCGCGAGTTGGCGCACCTGATAATTTTCCTGCATCACGTTGAATATCTCGGCGTGAACGATGTCGCGGGCGGCGCCCAGGCAGAGGATGTGCGCGCGGGCGACGTCGGTCACATCGACCAGCGGCCGCCACTGCCAGCCGCCGCCGTGAAGAAATAGCTTACGATAGAGCAACGCGTCTTTGAGAAACGTGTTGACAACCAAATCGAACCGCATCCGTGGGCTATAGCCGTAGACCGTCCCCTGCCGCAGGATCACCGGCGAGAACCGTCCGTTGGCCGCCGCGATCAGCGCATCTTCGCCATATTTTTTGGAGATCGAATACGCGCCGCGGGGCTTGACCGCGGTCAATTCATCGAACATCCCCGGCCCGATGCCATCGTAGACCGAGGCGCTCGAACCGAACACCAGCCGCGCGACGCCGGCGGTCGCGCAAATCTGCGCGAGCCGTTCGGTCGCGACCGCGTTCATCTGCCAGTTCGCGTCGGGATTGTACTCGGCTGTCGGATCGTTAGAGAGGCCCGCGAGATGCGAGACCGCGTCGACGCCGTCGAGCCACGCCGAGTCGAACGCACGGACGTCGCCGTGGATCAACCGGATGCGGTCGAGGAACGGCGCGAGCGGTTCGCGGCCGAAATACAAGCGGTCGACGACCGTGACGCGATCGCCGCGCTCGAGGAGCGCCCGCACAAGCTCGACGCCGATATAGCCGGCTCCGCCGGTGATCAGAACGTGAATGATAGATCACCCATCATGGCAACGTGATGACG
>JBOHTW010000363.1:0-19853 GCA_050733835.1 Vulcanimicrobiaceae bacterium
GTCGAGCAGCACTTTGGCGACCAGATCGAGCCCCTGCTGCGAGCCACTGGTAATTAAGATCCGCTCGGGCGCACACGCGATTCCGACCGTCTCGCGGAGATGTTCGGCAACCCAGGTTCGCAGCGGGAGATAGCCCTCAGTCGTGCTGTACTGTAACGCGGCCGGACCATCGGTCTGCAGCACTTCGCGGCAGGCATCCGCAAACTCCGCAACCGGAAAGAGTTCGGGCGCAGGCAGCCCACCGGCGAACGAAATGATGTCGGGCTGTACCGTCAGCTTGAGCAACTCTCGAATTGCGCTTGCTTTGAGTCGCTGCATCCGGTGTGCGAAGCGATAGACGCCGTCGCCGACGGTTCGAGTTGCCACAGTCATCGCGGTACGTTTTCGCGCCGCATTCGACCGAGTCTTTGTTTTCAGCTCGCGGACCGGACGAGCGCATCGCGCAAATCGCCGACGTGGCTGCATCCGCTGGCGAACATTGCAATCCGCAGCCCGGCGACGATCTCCGAAAGCGCCGCGGCGACGGCATCGGCCGATTCGGTCGCGGGCGCGAGCAGCGGCCGCGCGATTCCAGCGCAGTCGGCGCCAATCGCTAGCGATTTCGCGACATCGACGCCGCTGCGCACGCCGCCGCTGGCAACGATCGTAGCCTGCGGAAACGCCGCGCGCAAGGCCTGCGTCGCTTCGACCGTCGGGTAGCCCCAATCGGCAAACGTCTCCGCGAGCGACTCCCGTTGCGGATCGTCGGCGCGGCGGCCCTCAACGCGCGCCCACGACGTTCCGCCGGCGCCGGCGACATCGATCGCCGCGACGCCCGCGTCGAGCAACCGGCGCGCGGTCGCGACCGAGATGCCCGAACCGACGCTCTTGGCGATGACCGGTGCGTCAACGCGCGCGCAGACCTCCGCGATCTTTGCGAGCAGTCCACCAAAATTCGTATCGCCGCCGGGTTGCAACGCCTCTTGCAGCGGATTGAGATGGAGATAGAGCCCGTCGGCGGCGATGCTTTCGACCGCGCGCCGAGCATCGTCAACCGACACGCCGTAGTTGAGTTGGACAGCCCCGAGATTGGCGAACAGCACGACGTGCGGGGCCACCTCGCGAACGCGAAACGTCGCGAGCAACTTTGGATTCTCGAGCGCCGCACGCTGGCTGCCGAGCGCGAGCGCGACGCCGACGCGTTCGGCCGCGCGTGCGAGGTTGCGATTGATCGCCGCGGCCCGCGGCGTGCCGCCGGTCATCGACGAGATCAGGATCGGCGCCGCCAGCTGCTTGCCGACGACGACCGTGCTGCAATCGACGTCCGCGAGCGCCAGCTCGGGCAGGGCCTCGTGCCGTAACCGCACGCGCGCGAAACCGGCGTCACGCGTCGAGTCGACGTCGTCCTCAAGACAGATGTCCAGATGGCGCAACTTGCGGGCCTCGGTCGCCCGCGCGGACGGCAGCGTTTCCACGTCGAAAGCTTGCGTACGATGGGCGCGATCACATCTCCGGCTTGGGACGGGGCGGCCGGCACCGCCGGTGGGCCGGATTTTGGCAGCGCCCTGCGCCGCGCCGCCGCGGAGCACCAGCTCGAACCGCCGGCGCTTGCGGCCGCCGCCGGGCTGCCGGACGAGGTCCTGGCGGGCGCGTTTGCCGGCGACGTCCGATTGACCGTCGCCCAACTCGCGCGGCTGGCGCAGGGGCTGCGCCTCAAGGCGATCGAGTTCATGCAGGCGACCGGCCTCCTCTCCCTCACCGTCTATGCCGCCGGGCTCGACCCGCTCTATTTTCTGCCCGAGGGCCAAATCCGCAAGGACGCCCGGATCTACATGCGCGAGATCAACCCGCGCCACGCGGTCCCCGAACGCGACATGCTCGTCCGAAACCCGGCGCTCAAAGCGCTGATGGCCGACGAACTGCTCGACCCACTGGGCCGGCTGGAGGTCGAGTTAACCTATCTCCTGCGCGTCGCCGTCCAGCAGACCGGCGGCACCCTCTAGCGCCACGCCGCGGGCAGAGCGAGCGGAAAGGGAATGGCCTCGGGAGCCCGTGAACGAGAGCGGCATGCAAGGTATCGATGGTAAACGGATCGCGGCGCTGGTCGCCGACGGCTTCGAGGAGGCCGAGTTGACCGAGCCGCGGCGGATGCTCGAGGAGGCCGGCGCGATCGTTACGATCGTCGGCGTCGACGAAAAAGCTCGCCAACGGATCCGCGGCAAGCGCGGCCTGGACGACGGCGCCACGCTCAAGGCCGAGGAGATCGTCGTCGACTGTACGGCCGAGGATTTCGACGCGCTGTTCATTCCGGGCGGGATGTCGCCCGACCGGCTACGCACCAACCGCGAGGTCCAGCGGTTCGTTCGCGAGTTCGATACCGCGAAAAAGCCGATCTTTTCGATGGGTCAGGGCGCGCAAGTCTTGATCTCAGCGCAAGTGGTTCGCGGCCGGACCTTGACCGGTACGCCGTCGATCGGCGACGACATCCGCAACTCCGGCGCGCTGTATCGCGACCAACCCGTCGTTCAGGACGGCAACTGGACGAGTTCGCGAACGGCCGCCGACACGCCGCTGTTCCAGCGGGCGGTACTCGACAAGCTCGCAGCGACGATCGCGGCGCCGATCTAAGCCGCCGTCAGCTGCCGATCGCGTCGTAACGCGCGAGCGTCTCCGCCAGCGACCGGAGCGCGGCGTAGCCAAGCCCGCAGGCGAGCAACAGCGCGATCGGCGCCGGGAGCAAGCCCGCCGCGGCCGCAATCGCCCCGACCGCGGTGTAACCGAGCGCGAGGTAGAGCAACCGCGCTTGACCGCTGCGCAGCATCGCCGCCTGCGCAGTAAGCGCCGCAACGACCGCGGCCGCTGACGGAAGCGCGACGAATGCGGCGTTCAATTCGACGCCGCGGACGGCCGCGATCGCGCACAGTACCCAGGCCGCGATGAGCGCGGCGAGGATCGCCGGCAGCGCGAGCGCGCGGGCCAATTCGCGTCCGTAGATCGGTGCCGCCAGGTAAGCGACTCGCGGCGCGCGCGAGCGCCGCACGTGCAGCCCGACGAGACCGCCGAATAGGGTCGCAAGCCAAATCGCATTGCCGTCGGTGTTGGGAAATGAGAAGCGGGCCGCGATCGCAGCGACCAACACCGCCGCGAGCGTTTCCCGAATCCAGCTCGCGTCGAGTTCGTTGCGAAGAATCGCGATCGTCGAGCGCATCAACCCGGAATCGGCGCGCCGATCCGCGCCTCCGGCGCGTCGAGCGCCGCGCGCACGCCGACGCGCGTCGCGAAGATCGCCGCAGTCGGAAATACCGCGGCGAGCCGCGCGACGACGGGTTCGGGCGGACGATCCAAGACGAACAGGGGCGCCCCGGCCACGCAGGCCAGCGCAACGCCGCGCGCGTAGCCGCCGTCGCCGAGCGCCGCTCGCACCCGTTGCGCGCGAGCGGCCGCGAGCGATCGTTCAACCCGCCACAGGTCCGCCCGCAGGCTTAACTCGCACTCGAACCGGTCGGCCGGAGCGAGCCCGCAGTCGCCGTCGACAAACGCGACCAATCGTTTGGCTTGGATCGGCTGAAGCCGCGGATTGTAGTCGCCGATAAAGATCGTCCCGCCGGTCGCCTTGACGATTCCGCCGGCCAACCGCGCCACGACGCGCGCCGCACCGGCATCGGGAACGTCGACCGCGATCGTATCACCGGCCCGCAGCGCCATCGTAAATGGCGGCGCAAAAACGATGCCGTCACGCTCGAACCGCACCGCCTCCGCCCGAAACACATAGCTCGACCCAATGCCGCTCATCTTACGATTTCCAAACGCGGGTTGGAACGCTCGGGGCGGCGTGCGCGCACGACGTGCGCCTGTCGCCCCGCACAGGATGTGCCGATAGCGCTCATCTTACGATTTCCAAACGCGGGTTGGAACGTTCGGGGCGACCGGCTTTGTGGCACTCGACCCATTCGCCACCGCGTTCGACGGCAACGATGTCCGATGTGAAGTCGAACTTTCCGATCCCGTCGAAGAACGCGCTGCCGACGGCGTACGCGTCGACCCGCACGTTTCGTTCCTCGAACGCGCGGATGCGTGCCGGGTTGAAGCCTCCGCTAACCACGATCTTCACGTCGTTGAAACCCTCGCGGTCGAGCCCACGCCGGACGTTTTCGACCAACTCCGGAACGACTCCGGTTGGCGAAAACGTTCCCATCTGCGGCCAGAGCGAGCGGTCGACGAGCGTGCCGGCGGTATCGAGCCGCACGCCCCACAGCCGCCGGCCGAGCGCGCGGGCAACTTCGAGGCTCGTTCGAACGCAGTCGTTCTCGAAGTCGACCAGCGAGATGACCGCAACGCTCGGATCGATGTAGTCGGCGAACTTGCGGGTCGCCAGGACCGTGTCGCCGCCGTAAGCGGCGATCAACGCGTGCGGAACCGTCCCCATTCCGCGCGAGCCCCACCACTCGGCATTTGCATCGGTCGAGACACCGAGGGCGCCCGAGATATAGGCCGCATAACCGTCGCCGGTCTGCACCAAGTGATGGTCGTACCGCGCCGGAAAGAATAGCACGTCTTTGCCGCCGGCGGCAGCAAGGATTTCACGCGCATTGGTCGCGATTCGCGTGCGGCGCGAAAGCACGCCCAGATAACAGGTCTCCAAATGCGCGAACAATCCGTAGTCGCCTTCAACCGTCAGGACCGTTTCGAACGGTGCAATTTCATCACCGTCGTGAAGCGCCCGCACGATCAGTTCCGACCAGCCGTCGATCCACGTCTCGGCCTGCGGGTCCCGCCGCCCGCTGCACAGCTTGAGAATCGCGAGCGCCTCGTCGATGCCGCACAACACGGCGCTGCTGCGTTGAAACACCTGCATTCGAGCGCGCGGATGGTAGCCGTCGCGCTCGAGAATCTCGCGCGTCCGGTTAAAATAAGTGTCCGAATAGTACCCCGCCTGCATCTTCTCGACCGGCAGATTGAAAATCCGTGGGTCCAGGCGCTCGAGGCGAACCATCCCGGCTGGTACGGACCGCGCTCGAACGGGTCCTGTTACGACTCGGCGCCGGCAACCCGTTCGCGCCTCAGATCGGCAATCGTCCGCTGCTGCGCCTCAATGGTTCGCGCCTGCGCCTCGACCGCTTCGGCAAGCTCGTCGAGCGCCTGGTCTCGCGGTCGCACCCGCGTACGCACCGCATCGTGAGCCACCGCATCGTAAGCCAGCGCCGCCGCCGTTCCCATGCGGGCGATCGCCGCGACCTCGTCGGCGTCGAGATCCTCGCCGCTGCGATGCGGCCCGTAAAACGCGATCGCGATGAGAACGCGGCGCAGCACGAGCGGAACCGCGAGGACCGGCGCCAGATCGCCGTGCGGGAAACCCTGGTCGGCAGGCAGCTCGCGCAAGCGCAGCGGCCCTTGTTGACCTTGAAGATGTACGAACCACCGATGCTCGGACGTCAGCGTGACGACGTCCGCGTCGGTCCACCCGCGGCTCGCGGTGCGGTGAAACGGCACTTCGGAATCGCGCCGAAAGACCGCCGACGACGTCAGTTCGAGGGCTTCGAACGGCTCGCAGACGACGATCTCGTCGAGCCCAGCGAGCGACTCCGCGTGCGGCAGGCCGGCGGTCACGCGCACAAGCCGCGCCTCGGCACGATGCCGGCGGCGAAACAGCAGCTTATCGATCAGTCGATCGAGCCCGGCGTGAAGCCCGTTGAGCCAAAACCCGACCGCGATTGCGATGCCGAGATTGAGGACCAGCGCGAGCCGCGTTTTCTCAAGTAACTGGCCGACCCACCATTCGACGAGCCCGAACGTCGTAATGATGCCGGCGGTAAGCACCGAATAGACCAGCGCGCGGCTGATGATGAAGCGAATGTCGACCACCCGCCGTTTGACGATCGCGTAGGCCACGATACCGGGGCCGAAAATCGTCGCAATTGTCTCGAGCGCCAACGTCACGTTGAAGTCGGTGATCGTCGCGATGCGGTTGCCGAGCGCCGTCAGCGTCATGACGTAGTACGCGCCGATCGCGATCGGTTGAAAGCACAGACCGCCGATTGCCCACAGGAGGCGGCCGCGCGCGGCGGCGGCACTCTCGAGGTACGACAGCGCGAACGCGAGGGCCGCCGCGACGTAGGCCAGCGGAATGAACAGATAAGCCGCGTTTTCGACGGCTTGCGACGGCTGGGCGGCCAAGACCACGGCGAGGTCCGGTTCGATGTTCAGCCCCGCCAGCACGACGAAGGCCGCGATGGCCGCAACCTCGGCCCGGTCGCGCCGCGCGGTTGGCTCTCGCCGCAGAAACCGCAGCGCGAAGATCGTCAGCGCGATCGGCGCCGCCGCGTTCGCAATGTCGAAGATGACGATGCCGCCGATCCACCAGGGGAACCGCATCGCATAAAGGGACCGCGCGCCGCCGAACGTGAGTGCGGCGCAGTACGCGTAGAAAACCCAGGTCGCCGGCGACGGGCGCAGCACGAGCAGACTCGTGCCGATAGCGATTGCCGCCAGCAGCGCGACTTCGCGCGCAACGCCAAGTCCGAGCGTCGCTCCGGCGATCGGGCGCCGGTCGGCGACCAAAGTCACGTCGTAATTCTTGCCACCGCGGACGAACCGGGCGACGAGCCGTGCGCCGGGAACCGCCGGATCGGCATACAGCGCGCGGGCGCGATCTTTGGGGGAGATCGCCGCAAAGCCGACCCGGTCGCCGATCGCGACGCCGGCTCGCGCCGCCGGCGAGCCGGCCGCGACCGAGCGCACGTAGCCGTTGTAACCGATCCGCAGCCCGAAGCTCCCACCACCGATGAGATAGCGCAGATCGAGGCCGACGGCGAGGACTGCGGCCGCCGTCACGACCGTTACGATGATGCCGCGCGCAACGCCCAAGCGCATCGAGAAGAGTCGCTCGCGTGCCAGACGTCCACCTGCCTGACCAGGGTTGAGAACTGCTCCCCGATTAGTGAGCGAATCTAGACAAACGTACGTTCGTATGATACGTTTGAGCCGTGAAGCTCGCCGATTGGGCGCGTCGCCAAGGCATCTCGTACACAACCGCGTGGCGCTGGGTCAAAGACGATGCGATGCCGGTCGCCTGGCATCAGACTGCCAGTGGAACCATCCTCGTGGATGCCGCCCAAGACGAGCATCCGAGCACGGCTGCACTCTACGCGCGGGTGAGCAGCCATGACCAGCGCAGCGATCTGGACCGCCAGTTGGCGCGGCTCTCGGCCTACGCCGCCGATCACCGGCTGCACGTCGTCGAATCGGTAGCCGAAGTGGGTTCCGGCCTCGACGGCAAGCGCCGCAAACTTCTTCGGCTGCTTTCCGATGCGAAGATCGGCGCCGTGGTGGTCGAACACCGAGATCGTTTTGCGCGGTTTGGTTCAGAATATCTCGAAGCCACGCTCGCGGCGTCGGGACGTCGCCTAATCGTGGTTGACTCCTCGGAGATGAACGACGATTTGGTGCAAGACATGATCGTGGTGCTCACGAGTTTCTGTGCCCGGCTCTACGGACGTCGTTCGGCTCGTAATCGTGCCATCAGTATCGAGCGAGCCTTAGCGCGAGAGCCGACGTGATCCTCGCGCATCGCATTCGGCTGGTGCCCACAGTCGCCCAGGAGGTGTATTTCACGCGCGCCTGTGGCGTCGCGCGTTTTGCCTATAATTGGGCGCTGGCGGAGTGGAGACGGCAGGACGCTGCAGGCCAGAAGCCCTCCGAGGTTGCGCTGCGCAAGCATCTCAACACCATCAAGCACGAGCAGTTCCCGTGGATGCTGGAGGTAACCAAGAACGCTCCCCAGCAGGCGATCAAGAATCTCGGCCGCGCGTATGGGAACTTCTTCGACGATCTCAAGAAGTACCGTCGGGGCGAGATTCCTTGGAAGCGCGTTCGCTCGCCGAGATTCAAGCGAAAGGGCCAGCACGACGGCTTCCGTGCGGACAACGGACCGGACAAGGGGCATCCCGATGCCGTGCAGATCGACGGCAAGCGCGTGAAGTTGGCGGTTATCGGGTGGGTGAAGATGCGCGAAGAGGTGCGCTTTGCCGGCCGTATCCTCTCGGTGGCGATCTCGCGTCAAGCCAACGCCTGGTTTGCGAGTTTATCGATCGAGATCGAGCACGAGACTCTCGTGCGTTCAGACCAGACAACCGTTGGTGTCGATCTCGGGATCATTGCACTTGCAACCTTGAGTGACGATACGCCCAAGACCTCGGCCCCCAAACCCTTACGGAGGTACCTACACAAACTCAAACGTCTTTGTCGTGCCCTTTCGCGCAAGCAGCGCGGCTCGCGCAATCGTGCAAAAGCGAAAACCAAGCTGGCACGCTTGCATCGGCGCATCCACGACGTTCGCACCGACGTGCTGCACAAGCTCACGACCTCTCTGGTACGCTACCGAACGGTCGTGATCGAAGATCTCAACGTGTCGGGGATGTTGAGGAATCGGTGTCTCGCGCGGGCGATTGCCGATGTTGGGTTCTTCGAGTTTCGGCGTCAGTTGGAATACAAAGCCGCGATGGCCGGATCGATCGTGCTTGTTGCCGATCGGTGGTTTGCCTCCTCGAAGCGGTGCTCTGTATGCGATACCAAGAACGAGAACCTCACGCTCGGAGAGCGTGCCTGGACGTGTGCGTCGTGCGGCACGTCTCACGACCGCGATCGCAACGCGGCGCGCAATCTCGCACGATACGCGGAGAGTTCACCCGCGTCAGCCTGTGGAGCGGACGGCTCTGACGGCGGTCAACAGACCGCCGTGAAACCAGCCGCGTAGAAACAGGAACGATTGAGTATGCGATATTCGCCTATAAAATCAAGAACGGTCAGCCCATGGGTTGCGGTAAAGCCGGCGAATCGCCGACACCGAACTGAGGTGCTCTTGCCCATTCCGACCAACTCCGAAGTCGCCAAGATCCTGCGTGAGATTCGGACCCTGATGGAGTTTGCGGGCAAGCCGTACTACGAGGTCATGGCCTACGAACGCGCGGCGACCGCAGTTGAAAATGCGGCTCCGCTCGGGCAGCTGGCGGCGACCGGCGAACTGACCACGATTCCCGGCGTCGGCAAGACGATCGCGGCGCGCATCGCCGAGATCGTCCAGACCGGCAGATCGACGTTCCGTGACGAACTGCTGCAGCGCTATCCGCCGACGATCTTCGAGCTGCTCGAGGTGCCGGGCGTCGGAATGAAGACGGCGCAACAATTGTTCGAGCGGTTGGGCATCGGCTCGCTCGCCGACCTCGAAGCGGCGCTGCGCGACGGCCGGATCGCCGAGTTGCCGCGCATGGGCGCCAAGACGATCGACAACCTCAAGCGCGGGGTGTTGGCCGCCGCCGGCCGCGGGCGGCGCTGGCCGATCGGGCGCGCGCTCCCGCTCGCGCGCGAGATCGTCGCGTATCTCGAAGCCGATCCGGCGGCCCGCAACGTGATCTACGCCGGCAGCCTACGCCGGCAAGAAGTAACCGTCGGCGACATCGACGTCATCTGCACGTCGGATGAGCCCGACGCCGTGATTCGACGGTTTGCCGCCTGGGAACGCGCCGAGGCGGTGCTCGCCGAGGGCTCGACCAAAGTCAGCATCTGGCTCGCCGGCGGGTTTCAAATCGACCTGCGCGTCTTGCCCGAGCACGTCTTCGGCAACTTGCTTCAGCACTTTACCGGCAGCCGCGATCACAACATCCAATTGCGCGAGCTGGCGGTACGCCGGGGCCTGCGCGTCAGCGAGAACGGCGTCCTCGATCTCGCGAGCGGCCGGAACCTGACCTGTCGCACCGAGGCCGAAGTCTACGCCGCGCTCGGCTTGAGTTTCATTCCGCCCGAGATGCGCCTGGGCGCCGGTGAGATCGAGGCGGCGGCCGATGGAACCCTACCGGCCCCGGTCGCGCGCGAAGACCTGCGCGGCGACTTTCACCTACACTGCACCTGGAGCGACGGCCGCGACACGCTCGAAGCGATGATCGCGCGGGCGGCTGCGCTCGGGTACGAGTATCATTCCATCTCCGACCATTCATGGGGCCGTGGCAAGTGGGGGCTCGATCCGGCCGAACTGCGCAAGCAGCGCGGGTTGATTCGCGAGCTCGGCGCACGTCACAATGTCCATACCCTGGCAAGCTGCGAGGTCGACATTTTGCCGGATGGCGCGCTCGATTACGACGACGCGGTCCTCGCCGAACTCGACATCGTCGTCGCCAGCATTCATTCAGCGATGAACTTATCGCGCGAGGCGATGACTGCGCGGCTGATTCGCGCCTGCGAAAATCCGTTCGTGTCGATCATCGGCCATCCGACGGGGCGCCAGATAGAGAGCTTCCCCGGCTACGACTTCGATCACGACGCGGTATTCGCGGCCGCCGCGCGGACCGGAACCGCGCTCGAGATCGACGGTCAGCCGAACCGGCTCGATTTACCGAGCCCGCTCGCGCGCCGTGCGCGCGATCTCGGCGTGACGTTCAGCGTCGACAGCGATGCCCACGATGCAAGCGAGATGGACAACATCGCGTTCGCCGTCGGCCAAGCGCGGCGCGCCTGGATCGAACCGGCCCGTGTGCTCAACGCCCGCCCGCTCGCCGACGTGCTCGCGTTCGTCGCCGCCAAACGACGAGGCCGGCCGACGTAACGTCCGGCCGGCCTCGCTCCCAACACGGTTGTTCTGAGTTTGACGATGCCCGTTGCGGGCGGTTAAGTCGCCGCGGTTACTGCGGCGGGTTGTTCGGTTGGTTTGCGCGTGATGAACGGCAGGATCGCCGCGACCAGGAGCATGATCGCGACCGGAACCAGCGCCTTCGAGAAGCCGCCGGTCGCGTCTTTGACCGCCGCTGCGATCGACGGACCGACGACGCCGCCGAAGCCCCATGCCGTCAGGATCATGCCGTAATTGACGCCCATGAACTTGGTGCCGAAGTAGTCGGCGTTGAACGACGGCATCGTGCCGAAGCCGCCGCCGTAGCAGAGCAGCACGACCGCGAACGCCAGCGCCGTCAGCGTGACGGTGTGCAGGCCGCCGAGAATCAGGAAGATCACGACCTGAATCCCGTAGATCAGCACGTACGCATAGTTGCGGCCGATTCGATCGGAGACGGCGCCCCAGAAGAACCGCCCGAGGCCGTTGAAGATCGCCACCAAACCATAGGCGCCGGCGGCGACTCCAGCCGTCGCGCCGGTCAGATCGCGCATGATCGGCACGGCGTTGGAGATGATCAAGATGCCTGCGGTGACGTTGAGGAACAGCATCAGCCACAGCAGATAGAACTGCGGCATCTTGAGAATTTCGCCCGGACCGTAGTTCCGGCCGCCGAGCGCAGCCGCCGCGACGGCGCCGGGGACGGTGTAGCCGGCCGGCGGGTTGCGCAAGATGATCGACGCGATGCCGCCGATGATCAGGAACACGATGCCCGAGATGATGAAGATCATCATGATGGCGTGAACGTCGGCCGGCGCCATCGTGTATTGGGTCGGGTCAAACGTCGTGCCGTTCTTGACGGCCGTCGCTTTGGCATCGGCGTAGGCCGACGCTTTTCGTGCCGCGGCCGCAAACGACGGGATCCCCTTGACGATCGAGTTGTAGATGATCGTCGCCAAGCCGAAGCCCATGACGACCATGCCGCTGGCGAGGCCGCGCTTATCGGGGAACCATTTGGTGACCATCGACACCGGCGAGATGTAGCCGAACCCAAGGCCAAGCCCACCGAGGACGCCGTAGGTCAGATACAGCCACGGGGCGCCCAGACTCGGCGTTCCGAGGCCGGCGAGCAGGTTGCCAACGCCCCACATGACCACGCCGGCGATCGTAATCGTCCGCGGGTTCATGCGGTCTTGGAGCCGGCCGCCGATGACGGCGCCGACCCCGAGGAAAAAGATGGCTAGTTCGAATGCAGTCGTCGTTGTTGAGTTCGACCAGCCAAAGCTCGCGAGCAACGGCTGCGTGAAGATGCTCCACGAGTAGACGGTCCCAAGGCAGATCATCACGATCACGCCCGAGATGGCGATCGCCCAACGATTGGGCAATTTCGTTGCGTTTTGCGTCATGCGAAACACTCCGGGAGGGGTGGAGGTTAGGTAAGGGCTGCCCGACTTTGACAGCCGGGCAAGCGGTTCCGTCTCCGCCTGATGAAAAAGTCGCAGGCGAGAAGGAAGGTTCCGCCGGGCTTCCAAGCTCCCGATGGGCTCTCCGAGCCCTCGTCTTCGTCGTTTGGAGGTTCGCCATGCGCGTCCGCCCGCTGACCGCTATCGCGGTCGGCTCATTCTTCCTCGGAATTTTTGCCCCGTCGGCCGCCCCGGTCGCCGCGGCCGACTCGTCGACCGTCACGATCTCCCAAGGGGTCGACACCGATACCCTCGACCCGCTGGCGACGACGGTCACGCCGTCCGACAACGTCCAGCTCCAGTTGTTCGACACCCTCGTCCGGCACGACCGCACCGGCAAGATCATGCCGTGGCTGGCAACATCGTTTGCGCACGTCAAGCCCGACGTCTGGGAGTTCAAGCTCCGCCATAACGTCAAGTTCTGGAACGGCGATCCGCTGACCAGCGCCGACGTCAAGTTCACGATCGAAAAGGTCAAGGACCCGAAGTTCGCCTCGCAGCAGACGCCGCGCGTCAACACGATCGCGCAGGTCGTCACCCCCGATCCGTACACGGTCGACTTTGTTACGACCAAACCCACCCCCCTGATCCCCGGCTTTCCGTGGTTGACGATGATCGTCGATGCGAAGTACTGGCAGGCCCACGGTGACGCGTACATGGCCGATCACCCGATGGGCAGCGGCGCGTATATGCTCAAGCGCTGGGTCAAAGACGACGAACTCGATATGGACGTCAACCCGAATTGGTGGGGTTGGAACGGCAAGCCGGCGCCGGTCAAACACGTCATATTCAAACCGATTCCCGAAGCTGCCGCACGGGTCGCGGCGCTGCGCACCGGCGAGACCGACCTGATCACCAACGTCCCGGCCCAGGACATCCCGCAGATCGAAGCCGGCAAGAACACGAAGACCGAACAGGCTAAGAGCGATCGCGTGCTGTTCTTCGCGTTCAACACGTTCAAGCCGGGCCCCCAAGATAATCGCCTGGTTCGTCAAGCGTTGAACTATGCCGTCAACGTTCCCGAGATCATCAAAGACGTGCTCGGCGGCCACGGCTATCCGGTCGTCGGTCCGATTCCGTCGACCTTCTTCGGCTACGATCCGAGCATCCCGGCGTACCGCTACAATCCGGCCAAAGCCAAGGAACTGCTCGCCAAGGCGGGTTACCCCGACGGCAAGGGCTTGAGTCTCGTCGTCAATGCGCCGATCGGCCGTTACAACAAGGACAAGGAGATCGGCGAGGCGGTTGCCGGTCAACTGCAAGCCGTCGGCATCAACGCCCAAGTCAAGATTCAAGAGTGGACCAACTACGTAGGATTGGTCGGCCAGCGCGCGCTCGAACCGATGTACGAACTCGGCTGGGGCAACGACAGCTTCGATGCGGATAATACGCTTTCGAGCCTGTTCACGACCAACTCGCGGATATCGACCTACGGCACGCCCGAACTCGATAAAATCCTCACCGACGCGCGGTTCGAGCTCGACACGCGCAAACGGCTCGAGGACTACTCGAAGGCCCTCCACATCATCGAAACCGACGCACCATGGATATTCCTACTGCAGTACCAGGACGTCTACGGCACCAGCAAACGGCTGATCTGGCGTGCTCGTGGCGATGAGTTGTTCTTCGTCAACGACATGAAACTGGCGGGTTGACCGCTTTCCTCGCAAGACGAGCGGCCGGCGCGTTCATCGTAATGGTGGGCGTGGCGGTCGTCGTCTTCGTCATCCTTCATCTCACGGGCGATCCGGCAACCGTCATGTTGCCGGAGTACGCCACCCAAAGCGAGATCGCGCAGTTCCGGCACGAACACGGCTTCGACCGGCCGCTGCCTGTCCAGTTCGCAACGTTTGCGGTCGGTGCAATTCACGGCGACTTCGGCATGTCGCTGCGGCACGACGAACCAGCGCTGAAGCTTGCACTCCAGCGGCTGCCGGCGTCGGCCGAACTTGCGCTCACCGGCATGATCATTGCGCTGGCGATCTCGCTCCCGACCGGCATCCTGGCGGCGATCTACCGTAACTCGGTGCTCGACTTCGTCGCCCGCATCTTTGCACTGGTCGGCCAAAGCGCGCCGGTGTATTGGCTCGGCATTATGTTTATCCTGATCTTCGGCGTGCAACTCGGGTGGCTGCCGGTCAGCGGTAAGGGCGGGCTTTCTCATCTCATCTTACCCGCGATCACCCTTGGGATGTTCACGGCGGCGAAGTTGATGCGCTTGACGCGCGCTTCGATGCTCGACATTTTGAGCAGCGACTTCCTGCGAACCGCGGCGGCCAAAGGCGTGCAACCGATTCGGTTGATATTGCACCATGCGCTGCGCAACGCGTGGCTGCCGATCGTAACCACGATCGGCGTCGAGCTCGGCGGGCTATTCTCGCAAGCGATCATCACCGAAACCGTCTTCGCGTGGCCGGGCATCGCGCGGTTGGCGGTTCAAGCGATCTACGACCGCGACTATCCGGTCGTCGAAGTCATCGTCATCTTGACCGCCCTCGCGTTCGTGATCTTGAACTTGATGGTCGACTTGGCATACGCCGTCCTCGATCCACGGATTCGGTACGAGTAATGGCGACCGCAGCGGTCGGCATCCAAGCCGGTTCACTCGACGTTCCCAGCAAACGGCGTTCGGTCGTTGCGCGGCTGTTCGACGCGCCGGCCACCAGCTTCGGCGCGGCGATCATCGTCGTCGTCGCCATCTGCGCGATCTTCGCGCCGTGGATCGCCCCGTTCGACCCCAATGCCCAACACCTCGATCTCGCCCAGAAGCCGCCGATTTGGCTGGCCGGCCACATTCCCGGCCATCTGCTCGGGACCGACAACCTCGGGCGCGACATGCTCTCGCGCATCATCTGGGGCTCGCGGGTCGCCGCGATCGTCGGCCTCTCGGTCGTCGTGATCGGCGGCGTGATCGGCGTCGTTCTCGGCATGATCGCCGGTTACGTCGGCGGCTGGATCGACGACGTCGTCGCGCGCATCGTCGACGTCCAACTGGCGTTTCCATCGGTGCTGCTCGCGATCGCCGTCATCGGCGTCATCGGCCCGAGCCTGGTGACGATCATCGCGACGCTCGGCGTCACGAGCTGGGTGCAGTACGTTCGGGTCGTCCGCGCTGAGACCCTGACCTTGCGCGAGCGCGAGTTCGTTCAGGCGGCGATCGCGAGCGGCTCGTCGCAGTTTCGCATCATGCTCAAACACGTGCTACCGAACGTCGCGTCGTCGATTACCGTCATCGCGACCTTCGAGATCGCGCGGACCGTGATCAATGAGAGCGCGCTCTCGTTCTTAGGGCTTGGCGTTCCGCCGAACGTGCCGTCGTGGGGCTCGATGCTCGCCGACGGTCGCCAGTATCTCGATACGTCGTGGTGGCTCGGCCTGTTCCCCGGGCTCGCGATCATGCTGGCGGTGCTCGGCGTCAACATCTTCGGCGACGGCTTGCGCGACGTGCTCGACCCGCGATCGCGGTGAATCCGCGCGTGGGCGAGCACCCGACGCGCGGGGTCGCTCGGTCGGCCGCCGGAATGATTTGCACGCCCCATCCGGCGGCGTCGATCGCCGGGCTTGACGTGCTCCGTCGCGGCGGAACGGCGGTCGACGCAGCGGTCGCCGCGAACGCGGTGCTGGCGGTCGTCTATCCGGCGAGCTGCGGCATCGGCGGCGATGCCTTCTGGCTGATCTACGAGCCGCGGACGCGCGAAGTCGTCGCGTACAACGGCAGTGGTCGCGCGGCCGCCGCGCTCCACGGCGCGCAGCTTCGCGAGCGCGGGCTCTCCGAGATGCCGATACGCGGCGGGTTGAGCGTAACCGTCCCGGGCGCCGTTCGCTCGTGGGAAGATGCGCTGCGGGCGCATGGGCGCTTCGGGCTCGACGAGTTGCTCGCACCCGCCGAAGCCTGCGCCCGCGACGGGTTCGTCGCGACCGACGTCGTCGCGAACTACTTCGCGATCAACCAGGCGGTGCTGCGCGCCGACGCCGAAGCCGTTGCGTTGTTCTTCGAAAACGGCACGCCGCGGGCCGGCGACGTGCTCGTGAACTATCCGCTGGCGGATTCGCTCGCGGCGATCCGACAACGCGGGGCCGACGCGGTCTACACCGGGCCGATTGCCGAGTCGATTGCAAGCACGCTCGCGGCACTCGGCAACCCGATGACCCCCGGCGATCTCGCGGGCCACCACACCGAGCGCGCAACCCCGTTGTCGATCGGTTGGAACGGCGCCGAGATATTCGCGCATCCGCCGAATTCGCAGTCGGCGGTCGCGCTGATCGTGCTGGGGGCACTCGTCAACGACGGCGCCGCCGGCGACCTCGAGTGGACGCACTTAGCGATCGAGGCAGTGAAGCTCGCGTTCGACGCGCGCAATGCGCGATTCGCAGATCCGACCGCGATGGCGCGGCCGATCGACGATTTGCTCACGCCGGCGGCGCTCGCCGCACTCCGGGCGCGCATCGACTCGGCCCGCACGCGTCCACGCCGGCATGTTCCCGATCGCGGCGGAACGATCGGCATCACCGCCGTCGACGCCGACGGCCGCGCGGTCTCGCTGATCGAAAGCCTCTATATGAACTTCGGTTCGGGCATCATCGCGCGCGGGACCGGCATTTTTCTACAGAATCGCGGCGCCTACTTCTCGCTCGAGCCCGGTCATCCAAACGAACTCGCCGGCGGAAAGCGCCCGCTTCACACGCTTGCGCCCGGAATGCTGTTGCGCGACGGCGTGCCGGAGTTCGTCTACGGCTCGATGGGCGGCGACGGGCAGCCGCAGACGCACGCGCAACTGATTCATGGCGTCTACGAACGCGGACTCTCGGTGCAACAAGCCATCGACGCCCCACGCTTTTGCTACGGCCGCGATAGCGAACGCGCGCTCGCCGACGCGGTCCTCGTCGAATCGCGGTTCGATCCGCGCGTCGTTGCGGGCCTGCGCGCGCGCGGTCACGTCGTCGAGGTGTTGGGTCCCTACGAAAACGCGCTCGGCCACGCGCATGCAATTTCGATCGATCGTGCCCGCGGCACGCTCGCCGGCGGGTCCGATCCGCGCGCTGACGGCGTGGCTCTCGGGCTCTGACCGGCTAGGCCGGCGCCGATCCGCGCCGGCTGAACTCGGCCTCGATGGCGTCCGCCGCGAGCGGTGGACCGAGTTTGTAGCCTTGCCCGAACGTGCAGTTCAACGCGCGCAGCGGCGCGAGCTGGCTTTCAAACTCGACGGATTCGGCGATCGTTTCAACGCCGAGCGCGCGGCAGAATTCGATCACCGCGGCCGCGATCGCCGGGTCGTTCGGCCCGGCGGTCGTCCCGGCGACGAGGGCGGTGTCGACTTTAACGAGATCGACGACGCGGCGACCGAGTCCGGCGAGGCTCGCGTAGGCGGTGCCGAAATCGTCGAGCGCGATCCGCACGCCGAGACCACGGAGTTGGTGAAGCCGGTCGCCGAGCCACGGTTCGTTGGCTAAAAACACGCCCTCGGGAATATCTAAGATGAGGCGGCCGGCCGGAATCGACGATTCGTGCAGCGCGTGTTCGACTTGGCCGACGATTCGCGGGTCGCTAAGCTGACGCGCCGACAAGTTGACCGTCATCGAATCCGGCGCGAGATCCGGGTACGCGTCGCGCCACGCGCGCAACTGCCGGCAGGCGGTGCTCAACACCCACTCGCCGATCGGACCGATCAGACCCGCCTTTTCGGCGAGCGGTAGAAAACGCTGCGGCGGAATGACACCCTTGGTCGGATGCTGCCAACGGATGAAAGCCTCGAAACCAACCGGCATCTCGGTTTTCAAGTCGACGATCGGTTGATAGACCAATCGCAACTGGCCGAGGTCGACGCCGCGCCGAAGCTCGGCCTCATCGTCGTGCCGTTCGCTGCGGCGCTCGTGCATCTCGGGTTGGAAAACTTGGTAACGACCTTTGCCGGCCGCTTTCGCCGCATACATCGCGACGTCGGCGTCGGCGAGGATTCCGTCGACGCCGGCTGCATCGGCGGCCGTGGCGATTCCAATGCTGACGCTGACGCGCACGGGTTTGCCGCCGAGTGCGACCGGTTTGCCGAGCGTCTCGAGTAGCCGGCGGGCGACGATTCGCGCGCCCTCGACTCCGCCTCCGGCAAGCAATATCCCGAACTCGTCGCCGCCCAGCCGTGCGACGGTGTCACCCGGCCGCGCGCCGGCTCGCATGCGCTCGGAGACGACCACGAGCAACTCGTCGCCGCAGATATGCCCGTAGAGATCGTTGGTCAATTTAAAATTGTCGAGGTCCACAAACAGCACCGCGACTTCGCCGGGCTCATCACGATTGCACGCGAGCGCTTCCTCGACGTGCATCCGCAGAAGACCGCGGTTGGGCAAGCCGGTCAGCGGATCGTGGAAGGCGTGATGTGCGAGTTGGCGTTCCAGTGCAAACCGTTCGGTTACGTCGCGAACGAGCACCACCGCTTCGTTGAACTCGCTTGCGACGACGCGCGCTTCGAACCGGCGCTCGTGATCGGCCCGGCGTTCGCCGTATTCGAACGATTGGGCGACCCGCGTCGCCAAGACGCTTTCAACCGTGTGCCGGAGTGGCTCGCCCAACCGCGGAAACGTCTCGTATGCGTTCGATCCGAGCAGTTCTGAGCTATTCCCGGTTGCCTCCATCTCCGGGTCGGGCCGCAGCTCGAGGATCTTCCCCTGCCGGTCGATTCGCAGCATCAGACCGGGAATCGCGCGCAACTCGCGCGCGAGGTGGCGCTCCGCCTCGGCGAGTCGCGCTTGCTCGTGAGCTGCCGCCGAGAGCCGCTCCGCTAAGACTTTGGCGTCCGTCAATGCCGCCGACTTTGCTTGCAGCAGCACCAGATAGTCGACGATTGGGTTGTGGATGGGAAAATCGCTGACCGAGATGCCGAGTTTAGCGACTTGGTCGGTATCGGTAACCCATGGGAAACCCAGAAAAAATATCTGACCGCAGTCGTCGTTGGCGAGCATCTGCCCGCGCAGGGTGAGCTCGGCATCGAGTGCCGTCAGCAAAAACAGCGAACGCGAGCGCTCGATGAGGCTTTCAGAGCGAAGCTCGCAGTCGGGCGCGAGGAGCGCAAATCGTGCGCTCAGATCGTCGCCCGGCGCGAGCCCGGGATAGACGCGCCGCAACGCGTCGCCGACCTGGAGTAATCGCAACTCGCCATCCACGGCGAAATGGAACGGAAACGCGGCTTGCACCATCCGTGGGGTGAAGCCAAGGTCGAAACTCAGCGCCGATGTCGTATTCAAAATCGGCTTTAGCCGGCCCGATAGGCGACGTCAAACTCGTCGTGATCGGCGCCGGCGCCCCGGACGAGCGAGTGCGTGATCTCGACCGCTAACCCGAACCGGCGTCCGAGGCCGCGAATTAGCCCGACGACCATCGGCGCGAGGCCCGCGCGCTCGGAATGATACGCGAGCCGCAACGCGCCGCTACCGTCTGCGGACGATTCGAGGACCGTGCACCGGATGACCGGCGGCCGAATTCCCGGCATCACTAAGCGCATCCGTGCGTGCAGTCCCTCGAGATTCTGCAACAGCTCCGGAAAATTCTGACCGGCCATCGCCAAGAACGGGGCGTAGCCCGAATTTTGCGTGAAGAGCAACCAGTGTTCGCCGAACGCTTCGAGGACCGCGGAATGGTCTAAGCCGAGAACCTCACCGGCGGCGGCGATGAGCTGATACGTGATGCAATCCGGGTAAGCGTCCATGCCGATGAACGCCGGAATGTCGACGCCGGCGCGCCGCTTAATCAACTCCCAAGCGTCAGGCACGCCGGATTGTCGAGCCATATCCTCGATCGCCTGGTTGATAACGCCGTGCACGCG